>CAYYIQ010000098.1:0-12226 GCA_964472005.1 uncultured Bdellovibrionales bacterium
TCTGAACACCTCAATTACACAGGGGGTTAGACTGGAAGGTCGTTCCAGAATGGGGGACTAAGTTTTTAGTGTTTTGTCTACGATTGCTTGGGCTTCGTTTAGGAGTTTTGTTAGGTGATCTTCACTAACGAAACTCTCGGCGTAGATTTTATAGATATCTTCGGTTCCGGATGGTCTGGCTGCGAACCAGCCGTTTTTGGTTGTTACCTTTAACCCGCCTATTGACGCGTTATTACCGGGTGCTTTAGTTAATTTTTTTTCTATCTGATCACCTGCTAGTTGGGTTTCTTTAACAGAATCTGGTGAAAGATTTGATAATATTTTTTTCTGGGCGACTGTTGCTGCGGCCTCTTTTCGTTTGTAAATCGAGACTCCAAATTGATTTTCTAGATCTTTGTAAATCAGACTTGGATCTTTTTCCATTTTCACGGTTATTTCTGCTGATAACAGGGCTGGGATGATTCCATCCTTATCCGTCGTCCAAACTGTCCCATCTTTTTTCAAGAACGTTGCTCCAGCACTCTCCTCTCCCACGAAACCTAAACTTCCGTCGTATAACCCATCAGCGAACCATTTAAATCCGACTGGCACCTCATACACTTCATTACCTAAACTACCAGCGACACGATCTATCATCTGACTACTAACTAATGTTTTACCAATCTTAATTTGCTTGTTCCAATCATTTCTATTTTTCAAAAGATAGAAAATTGAGACGGCCAAATAATGATTAGGTGGCATTAGCCCATTCCCTGATGTCACGATTCCATGGCGATCGTGATCAGTATCACATGCGAACGAAATATCGAATTTATCTTTAAGACCAATCAAACTATTCATTGCATACTTAGACGATGGATCCATTCGAATTTGTCCATCCCAATCAACGGACATAAATCTGAAAGTTGGATCGACTTGATCGTTAAGCACCGATAAATTTAATTTATATTTTTCAGCAATTCTCGGCCAATAACGAACACCTGCCCCACCTAATGGATCGACACCCATTGCTATTTTTGACTGACTTATTAATGGAAGATCTAGAACCTTGTCTAATTCATCGACATAACTTTGAATATAGTCATAAAAATGAACATTCTCCCGCTTTAACGCCGCGGAATATTCGATTCTTCTAACATTCACCCCATCTTCTAACAAAAGTTCGTTCGCTCTGCTTTGGATCCATTTCGTTACTTCGGTACCAGCTGGACCACCATTTGGTGGATTATATTTAAAACCTCCGTCAGTTGGCGGATTATGGGAAGGAGTAATCACGATCCCATCAGCAAATGAATCACTCCTGCCTGAGTTGTATTTTAAAATTGAATGAGAAATTACAGGAGTGGGTGTTAGCTCTTCATTCTTGGCGAGCATTAAGATAACACTGTTTGCTGCTAATACCTCGACAGCGGTGACATAAGCTGGATAAGAAAGCGCATGAGAATCTATCCCGATAAATAAGGGTCCGTCGATTCCATTTTTCTTTCTATAGTCACAGATAGCTTGGCTGATACACAGAACATGCATTTCATTAAAACTATAATCAAATGAAGAACCTCGATGACCAGAAGTTCCAAAAGATACTTTCTGCTCAGGGATGTTACCATCAGGCTTATTACAATAGTAAGAGGAAACCAACTTTGTAATATCAGTTAACTTATTATGCGGCATCAATTTACCAGCTAACGGATTGATGTTTTCATTTGACATTTCTCTGACCTTTAAACTTAAAATCTTTATCGTATTGTTCGCCCATCGGCATATTAGAAGAGTAAAATGCTCCAAAAATCGCTATTTCCATAGCTCGCTAATCTTAATTAGTACCTTTTGCTGAACTGTTGAACTAAGGAAGATTACTGGACAGACACTCTTTACGACTAAATAGCAGCAGCAAGAAAGGCTATCAAGTATAAAATAGCCCAATCACCCCGCCAATCTTCAAAACTGGGGGCGTAGTTCTACTGAGATTGAAGATCGAGATTTGACTATTCGAACAGCTACCTATTGAACTGGTAGCTTCGTCAACTCCCGATCGGTTCGGATTTCGCACCTATTATTATCTAAATAAAATTAATGGAATTTTACAAGATTTAACCAGACTCGCGGTGGTACTACCTAATAGAATACTTCGCATTCTAGAGTGGCTATAGGCTCCCGTTATAAGAAGATCGATTTCTTCACTCTTAACATAATCTGTAATTACTTGATCGGGATGGCTGCTCACTTCCTTTTTTATAATCACGTTGAAACCTGCAGTCTTTAACTTAGACTCTACTTCTTTCACATCAAGATCGTTTTCGGAATATTCAACCGCAAGTAAGTGACATTCTAAACCTTTCAGTAATGGTTGGCTCGTAACGTAATCAATCCCCTTCTTAACGCTATCTTTTCCATCATACGCGATCAAAAATTTCTGAATTGGTTTTACGACTGAAGACACAACAAATAGGGGCTTATTAACAACTCTAGCTACTTTTTCGAGATTTGATCCAAGAAATTCAGATTCCAAATTTGCTTGTTCGCCCCTTTTTCCGACTAGAATTAGATCTACTTCTGATTCTAGGTCTTGGATTGTCTCTACAAGACTGCCTCTTCTATAAATTTGCTCGACATTTTCAATGCCAGCTTCTTTCAAAACTTCCGCACAGTGATTTAGAATTATTTGACCTTTTTGTTGATCGAGACGACCTCTTTCTTCATCAACCTTAGTCAGTTCCTCCATCAAAAAAGACCTCGCTCCAAGGCCAATTGTTCCCGTATGATTCGTCGGCGCTTCATAATCAGAGTGTCTTCGAAGGACGTGTAACAAACTAATTTCAGCATCAATCTTTTTTGCTATCCAAGCGGCGTTAGCACAGATGTTATCTGCATACACAGAACCATCAACACAAACTAATATTTTCGCCATTATCTAAATCTCCTAATGTTTGAGCATAAGTTCAAGGGCTTCTGGTTTATCGTGAATCCCTAAGCGATCAACAATTGTTGCACTCGCCTCGTTCAATCCAATTAAATTAACCACAGTCCCTTCTCGTCTAAATTTTAAAACTACTTTATCAAGCGCTGCTACTGCCGAAATATCCCAAAAATGTGCGTCTACCAAGTCAATTGTGACCTCTTGAATTACTTCTTTAAAATCAAATGAGTCAGCAAAAGAATCTGCTGAAGCAAAAAAGACCTGTCCGTATACTTTATAGTTCCTTTTACCATCAGAAGTTGATTTTTGAGATTCAACTTTAAGCAATTTCGAAACTTTTTTCGCAAAAAACAATGAACTCAATAAGACACCAACAAATACCCCAATTGCCAAATCATGACTTAAAACGACCACGGCCACGGTCGCAAACATGACTACCGAAGAGCTTCTGGGTACCGTTTTAATATTAATGATTGAACCCCAATTGAAAGTCCCAATTGACACCATTATCATAACAGAAACGAGTGCCGCCATCGGAATTTTTTTAACCCAATCTCCAAGCACTAAGATCAAAAATAATAGAAATAAACCAGCGAATAAGGTCGAAAGCCTTCCACGTCCACCTGACTTAACATTAATGACAGATTGACCAATCATCGCACAACCGGCCATTCCACCGAAAAAACCAGTCACAATGTTAGCGATCCCCTGTCCAGCACACTCACGATTTTTATTACTCGGGGTATCAGTTAGCTCATCTACGATAGTCGCTGTCATTAGTGACTCCAGTAAACCAACTGCACATAAAGTTAGAGAATATGGTGCAATAATCATTAGAGTTTCGAGATTCAATGGAATCTGAGGGAATAGAAAAACCGGTAATGTATCTGGTAATTGACCCATATCTCCAACAGACCTCAAGTCCAAGCCAAAATAAAGACTAAAAATTGTCAAAAAGATAATGCATACCAACGGTGACGGCACAATTTTGGTAAATCGAGGCAAAATATAAATTATACCCAAACCGAATACCACCATCAAATACATTTGAGGACCAGCACCTTTGAACTCCGGCAGTTGGGCCATGAAGATTAGAATTGCTAATGCATTAACAAACCCAGTAACTACAGATTTTGATACGAACCTCATGAGAGTTCCCAATTTAAAAACCCCAGCTATAATTTGGAAAATTCCTGTCAGAATCGTCGCTGCAAACAGATACTCAAGACCATGTTCTTTTACTAGGGAAACCATAACTAACGCCATCGCCCCAGTCGCCGCAGAAATCATTCCTGGTCGACCGCCGGTAAATGCGATTACGACGGCAATTGAAAAAGAGGCGTACAAACCGACCTTCGGGTCAACCCCAGCGATGATGGAGAACGCAATAGCCTCAGGAATTAAGGCTAAGGCAACAACCATTCCAGCTAATAAATCGTTTTTTAAATTAAAAAACCAGTTGGTTTTTAGATGGTTAAAGAATGTGAATATCATTTAATTTTAATTTTTAATGTCGTTATAAAAGCAGAATAAGGTCAGAAACAACTAGCAAAAAGCGACGACGATTACTTCAATTGTCAGGAAACATTGCTCTTTTTTGACAGTTTAATAGTCGTTGTGGAAAGAAATGTCCATTACTGATCGTTTATGCAACTTAACAAACTTAAGAAGTTAAGAGAGAAAAACAAACAATAAGCACAGAGCATCCCACAACTAGCCGATTTCCCACATATATAGTCGCAATTGACATTATGGCCAGAGGATCAAAAACCAATACAGATGAAGAATATACCCAGAATCAATTTCCTGTATCCCAAACAATGACAGAGAAATTCAAAAAAATTGGTATTAATCAATATATATCCAATATAGGATGTGCTGTTCAAACCCCGGACTACAGATTTTAAAATTTGGAGAAAGAATAGCCTTAGATTGTAATTCTAATTGTGATTGAACGACTAACTATTATGAAAATTTTATCAAATTGGCTGAAAAACAGCCAATGTTCAAATTCAGACGGACCAATTCAAACTGAGCGTTATGAAGACGACGAACTAAGTAACTATCCAATTTAAATATTTGGTCTAAACATGAAAACTGCAATTTTCCAGAGCGCAACTTAAAGAAGTAAAAACATAATAGAACGAACATGGAAACAATTCTAAGTCTTAAAAACGTATCTAAATTTTTTGGTAGCAGCCAACATGCGCGAAGGGAAGTTGTAAAGTCAATTTCATTCAATTTAAAACGTAAAGAAAGCATTGCAATAATTGGAAAGAGTGGCTCTGGTAAAAGCACTATTTTGAATATGATTGCAGGACTTGAAAAACCCGACGAGGGTATAATTGATATCGAAGGTCAAAATATCAACACCTTGACGAGCGATAGTATCAGCGACATTAGACTTAAAAAGATAGGTTACGTATTCCAATTTTTCAACCTATTACCGACCTTAAGTTTATCCGAAAATATTAAAGTGCCAGGTTTCATTCTAGGACTTTCTAAAGCTGAGATAGATAAACGTGCGCTCAAATACATTGATAGGGTTGGTCTTTCAAAAAATACAGTTTCGAGACTACCTCATGAGATTAGCGGCGGAGAGTCTCAAAGAGGCGCTATCGCTCGAGCTCTATTCTGCAATCCGACTATTCTTCTGGCAGATGAACCCACTGGAAACCTCGATTCAGAAAGTGCAGAAAAGATACTCGAAATTTTCAAAGAAATTCCAAACGAATTTAATACCTCATTAATAGTCGTGACACACGACGACGATACGAAGAACATAGCAAATCGAGTTCTAACTTTAGAAGACGGGAAGATTGTTGAATGAAAATCAATCACTTCCTTTTTTTATACAGTATTTCTCATTTTAAATTAGAGCCATTTAAAATACTAATAACAATATTCAGTATAGCAATCGGAATTTCTAGCTATTTCTCGATTAAGTTAGCGAACGATAATGCATTACTGAGTATGAAAAACTCATTAAATATTTTTGCGGAAGAATCAGATCTTAGCATCCTCTCAGAGACAAACGAGGTCGACGAAAATATTTATCAGTTACTGAACCAATTTGAATTCATCGAATCTGTCTCTCCAATGAGTAGCAGATTCGTGACGACTTTTGATTCAAATAAAGAAAAACGGGTCCAAATCATCGGCATTGACCTATTTTCATATAAGACAATAAGCAAAGAAACAAACTCTATTGGCACGGATTTATTTCATCTTCCATACACCTGTTTAACCTCCAGTCCCTTGGTTCTCGATCGATTTAAAAGCATTTCTCTACTCATCGGCTCCGAAATAATTATCCTAAAAAGTCATTCAATTGTCACAGATAAGAAATTCAATTCAATTTTTGGAGGCAATTTTATAATTTGTGACATTTCAACTTTTCAAGAAATCTTCAAAACCTATGGGAAAATCGACAGGCTAGATATACGATTAAAAACGAACCTCCGTATTGAAGCTAGTGTTCAAACTATTAATAATGCATTACCATCCGGCACAAGCGTTATAAGATCTAACAACCTCCCTAATCGCGAGCTTTCTATGACTGAAGCTTTTAGATTTAACCTAAATTTTCTTGCATCAATTTCGCTATTGTTATCGGGGCTACTAGTTTATAACACGTCGAGCTATTTTTCGATCAAAAGAAGAAGGGAATATTCTATCCTACATGCCTTAGGGATGAAGAAAAAAGATATTTTAATTCTAGGTCTGACGGAAACTCTTTTACTCGGTTTAATCGGATCACTTCTTGGTATTATTATTGGTTACGGGATAACCCATCAGATTATAGGCTCCATCTTTGACACCGTAACTACACTATATCTCCCAATCGAAGTAACCACAATCCATGTAACTAAAACTCTTCTTGCCACCACACTATTAATCGGAATTGCAACTTCTTTCTGCGGCGCTATTCTGCCTCAAATAGAGGCCTCCTACCAAAGTCTAAACTCTAATTTCCATGAACAATCAGGCGAAAGCAAATATTTAAAGAGAATTCCAATGATGTTAACCATCGGTATTCTCTTTGTCAGCTCAGCGTTACTATTAACAAAAGTGTCCTATCAACAAGAAGCTATTTTTAAAATCATTCCACTGATATTCATCCTTGGCATTATATTAACTATTCCTGCTCTTTTCAAAATATCAATTTATCTAAATAAAACCTTAATCAACATTATCGGTGATATCCAATTGCGACTTGCAATTGATCACATTAATCAAACTATGAGGCGAAACGTTACATCAGTAACCTCAATGGTTTTAGCAATTGGTTTTTGTATAGGTATCACAACTATGATCATTAGTTTTAGAACAGGCGTTGAATTATGGATCAAGCAAGCACTTCAAGCAGATCTATTTATTTCTCCTAGTAAATCTCTAATTTCAAGCGACTATCTTGCAATACCAGATGAGGTCATTGAAAAATTAGATTCCTCCCCGCTTATCAAAGATTTAGACTATGTATATCCACGCAGAATAAATTTCAGAGGGAAGACTATTGATTTGGCTGGAGTATCTTTTAAGATAATCGAAAAAACACATCGCCTAGACTTCATTGAAACAACGCTAACACCCGAGAACTCTCAAGAAATTTATATTTCCGAGGTAATTTCAAACAAGTTTCAAATTAAATCCGGCCAATCAATTGAACTTCCAACCGACAGAGGTTTGGAAAAGTTTCACGTAACTGCAATATTTCGAGACTACTCCTCTGATCGCGGACTAGCGATGATTAAAGCTGAAAAATTCAGGAGCTCATTCAAAAATTCAAACCCCAGTGGACTATCAATCTACCTAAACAAAAGTTCGACACGAGGAGAAATTGAAAGTTTACTACTCCATACCTTTCCTGAATATAATTTCTTCATCCGCGACAATACAATGTTAAAAAACGAGGTCTTAGCGGTGTTTGATAAAACATTTAGAATCACCTACGCACTAGTTGGAATTTCATTATTCATATCGTTTCTCGCAATTTTTAACTCAATCCTAATGCTACTTCTTGAACGAAAGAGAGACTTTCTAATTTTTCGTGCCATTGGCGCCAGAAAATCATTTGTCTCTAAGATGGTCGCCTATGAATCATTAATTATTGGTACAAACTCCTCAATTATCGGGCTGCTTGTTGGGATAGCCTTATCCTACTTCCTTGTACATATCGTCACCCCTCAATTTTTTGGATGGAGTTTTGTGATACAATTTCCAATTTCTCTCATTAGTATACTTCTAATTTCGCTAATTATACTTTCAATAGTTTCAGGACTTATTCCAGCATATTTTATACTTTCAAATGAAAAAACTAGTGAAGTTCGCCATGTGGATTAAACTTTTAATCATATTTACAGTATATATGAATGCTCCACTCTCGTATGGAGTTGACAGTATAATCCATCCTAAATTCAAAGAGGTCCTAGATAGTAAAGAACTTAATTTTCCTAAAGATCACGGATCACATCCAGAATTCAAAACAGAATGGTGGTACTTCACCGGTCATCTTCAAAACAACTTCGCTAAAAAATTTGGCTTAGAATTAACTTTTTTTCGCGTAGGAGTTAACACTCAAAATTCAATGCGCTCCAAATGGGCAGTTCAATCAATATATCTCGCCCACTTTGCAATTACTGACGATGAGAACGATTCATTTAATCATGCCGAAAAAATTAGTCGTGACAACTTCTCAAAGGCGGGAAGTAGCCTAAGCACCTTGGACGTTTGGATTGATGATTGGAGTGCTAAACTTAAAGATAATACAATTCTATTAAGTGCGAACTCGGAAGATATTTCAATTTCACTAAACTTAACACCGTTTAAGAACGTGGTATTACAAGGCCGAGATGGCTTTAGTCAAAAAGGGCCAAAAATTGGTCAGGCATCCTATTATTCTTCTTTTACTAACTTAAAGGGCAGCGGTACAATTAGAATTAAAAATACCATACACCAGATATCGAAAGCAAAAGTGTGGATGGATCATGAAGTTACCAGTTCCGATATAGCCTATGGGATTGAAGGTTGGGATTGGTTTGCAATTCAATTAGACGATGATAGCGAATTAATGATTTACCAATTGCGAGACAAGCAAAACAACCCGACAAAATACTCTTCTGGAACTATTATATACCCTGACGGTCAGACAAAGAGACTTAACAATAGCGATTTCAAAATCACACCACACTCAACATGGAAAAGTAAAACAACCAACATCAATTATCCTCATGAATGGACTATTATAGTCCCAAAAGATGAAATTGAATTAGTGATTGTACCAACTGTCAAAAACCAAGAGATGACTACCAGTAAATCTACCAGAAACAGCTACTGGGAAGGTCGCTCTACGGTAACTGGGAGAGTGAAAGGTAAAGAGAAAACTGGTAATGCATACGTCGAGCTCGTTGGATATGAAGAAAAAAATATTAGCGGTCAGTGATGACATTTAAATTTTCTTCCAAGTTTCAATCAGATATCCAAAATGAATAAGGACGATCTTACGATCGCCCATTAATATTTATTTTGGCTTCATAATTTTCCAAGAAAAATTACTTAGCGAATCTAGTTCCGATGGATAAAGGTTTGGCCGTAGAACAAGTAAAATAGCGGCAGAAGCCTTTTCCCTTGCTGATTCGACACTAAAGCCCGTTCCGGCAAATCTATCGACTCCTAATTTCTTTGCGAGAGTTCCCCTCAAAGATACCTTTGCAACAAAGCCAACCACAAAACCACGGTATTTGGTGGTTTCATATTGAATTTTAATCCTTGTTCGTGTCGCCCTTGCCTCTTTAATTAACTTCCTGTGAGGCCTATTAATTTGACTACTCGACAGTTCAAATTTAAAAATGTGGTCGCAAACATTTCTTAAGATAGGCAAACCGAGGAGCGGATCTCCGTCACCAGCATCAAGTGCAATTCCATATAAAATTGCTTCAACAGTATCAGCTAAAGCTTTTTTTTCGAAACCGAATTCATTCCGGTGATCGAAAAATTTAAGGATTTGCAGCCTCACTGCAACATGCGCTAAATTTATATTGCACGTAACGATAGATTCTCTGTACGTCAATTCTCCAGCTGTAATGTTAAGATACTTTTTTGCAAGTAAGTCTTGTACCGCAACTTTTAACAGCCCATCTCCTAACTTTTCATTTCTTTCAAAAACTTGTCGAGGGGCAATAATCGGTCTTTCATTTCGCCGATGCGAAAGATAGTGAAACAAACTTGCTTCAAGTATACTTCGATCTTGAAATGAATAACCTAATACTTGCTGAAATCTTTCTAAACCTTTCTCAAAATCAAAACCAGTTAAATCTTCGTCCATCGTACTACCCTTATAGAAAAACCAGGGAAAAAACCTTCCAAATTATAGTATAAAAAAGGATAAAATAGTAATTCGCGATATTTTTGTAAGATAAGCGAGAGCACGGTCTCAATAAATTTAAGTAATTTTAGAGACTAAGCTTAGGTTTTAGGAAATTTAAATTAGGAAATTTGCTTGGGGAAAAAATCAAAAGATCAAAGGCGTTAAAAACAAAAGGGCTGACTAGAAAGTTAATACTATCTTGTCAGCCCATCAAGCGGCATGTGCAAAATATCGAAATTGCGAAATTTATTCAGCAACAATAGATGCAATTTTTGATAATACTTCGTCGGTCAAAGATTCTCGGATCTTCATAGCACCTAAATTTTCTTTAAGCTGGGCTTGTCTAGAAGCGCCCGTGATCACCGTACTTACTCGAGGATTAACCATACACCAAGCTATCGCTAGTTGAGAGACGGAACAACCAAGCTCTTCCGCTAAGGCTCCGAGTTTTCGGACTTTTTCAATTCTCTCTTCTGTACGTTCTCTCTGTAGCCAGTCATTTGAAGAGAGACGACTTCCTGCCGGGATATTATCGTTATACTTTCCTGTTAAGATACCCGATGCCAAAGGACTCCAAGTAGTAAGACCAAGTCCACGGTTAAGATAGAGTTTTTCATATTCACTCTCTACTCTTTCTCGATGGAAAAGATTATACTGCGGCTGTTCAGCTATCGGTGGGATAGTGTTAAATTTCTCAGAAATCTGAAACGCTAGCTCTATCTGGTCGGCACTCCATTCAGAAGTACCCCAATAAAAAATGTATCCCATTTTTATTAGGTGATCCATCGCACGAACGGTTTCTTCCATTGGCGTATTTGGATCAGGCCGATGACAAAAAACTACGTCGATATAAGAAAGTTTCATTCTCTTCAATGAGTTGCGAACTCCCTCAACAAGATGTTTCCAAGATAATCCAGTGTCATTTGGTCCATTACCACCCCAAAAAATCTTCGTTGCAATAACGAGATCTTCTCGTCTAAAATCCCTAAACGCCTCACCAAAGAGAGCCTCAGCTTCTCCCTTGGCGTAGGTTTCTGCACTATCAAAAAAGTTGATACCAGAATCAACTGCAAGCTTTAAAAAGTCTTTAACAGCAGCTTTGTCTAAATTAGACCCCACAGTTAGCCATGAACCAAAAGATAGTTCACTTACTTTTAAACCAGAACGACCAAGATTATTGTATTTCATAACTCCTCAATTATTTTTTTCTAGATCATATTCTTGAACCTTAGAGATCAAACTGGATCTACTAATGCCAAGCTCTTTTGCAGCAAGACTTTTATTCCCATCAAGGTGTTCCAAAGCTCGCAATATTAACTCTTTTTCAATATCAACAATAGCAGCTTTAAGATTCAAAGAATCATTTTTAGGCTTATACTTATTGACGTTTTTCCCACTAGCCGCAGTTGTCGACAAGATATGAGGTGAAAGCAAGTCAGAATTTAATTCTATCTCGTTTCCAGACAAGATTAAAATTCTTTCTATTTCATTTTGCAGCTCTCGAACATTTCCTGGCCAACTATAACTTGTTAAAATATTTAAAACTTCTGGAGAAACTTGTTTACGAACACCTCGTTTTTCAAACGATCGATCTAAAAATTCAGTAATTAAAAGTGGTATATCTTCAGATCTCTCTGCCAGTGTTGGCAATGGTATGTTTATAACGTTTAATCTGAAAAATAAGTCTTCTCTAAAATTACCTTTTGCTACCATATCCCTGAGATCACGATTAGTCGCGGCAATAACTCTAACGTCTACAGGTTTTTCTTGCGTAGTTCCGACTGGTGTAACTAGGCCATCTTGTAAAACTCGTAATAGCTTTGCTTGAAGATGCAACGGCATTTCGCCAATTTCATCGAGAAACAGAGTCCCATTATTAGCTGCTTCATAATAACCTTTTTGATCTTTAATTGCCCCGGTAAATGCTCCTTTCACGTGCCCGA
>CAYYIQ010000099.1:0-12062 GCA_964472005.1 uncultured Bdellovibrionales bacterium
AAACATTACATTGGACAAGTCATAATCAACATCCAAATAATGGTCTGCAAACGTATTATTTTGCTCTGGATCGAGAACTTCTAATAACGCCGACGCTGGGTCACCCCTAAAATCCGCTGACATCTTATCAATTTCATCGAGCAAAATAACCGGATTACTTTTCCCCGCCTTTTTCAAAGACTGGATCATTTTCCCTGGTAACGCACCAATATAGGTTCTTCGGTGACCTCTGATTTCAGCTTCATCCCGAACACCACCCAAAGCGATTCTTACGAACTCTCTTCCAGTCGCACGAGCGATTGACTTACCTAAACTAGTTTTACCAACGCCCGGAGGTCCTACTAAACAAAGAATAGGTCCGCGAATTTTACCAACTAATTTATGTACGGCTAAATGCTCTAAAATACGCTCTTTAACTTTCCCTAAACCGAAATGATCTTCGTCTAAAATCTTTTCGGCTTCAGGTATATCTAGCTTGTCTTCTGAAAATTCATTCCAAGGCAAACTTAACATCCAATCGACATAGTTTCTGACAACAGTAGCTTCAGCTGACATCGGAGACATCATCTTGAGTTTACGGATTTCTTTGTCCGTTTTCTCTCGAGCGTCATCAGACATATCTTTTGCTTTCAACTTGTCTTCCAACTCTTGAATCTCATTTCTGAAATCATCTTTTTCGCCAAGTTCTTTTTGAATCGCGCGCATCTGCTCATTTAGATAATACTCTTTTTGAGTCTTCTCCATTTGTTTTTTGACACGTGTTCGAATTCTTTTTTCAACTTGTAAGATCTCAATCTCACTCTTCATGTGAGTATAAATTTTCTCGAGCCTAACAGTAGCATCGTCCGCTTCTAAGATTTCTTGTTTATCTTCTAACTTAATATTCAGATGAACAATAATTGCATCAGCCAACCTAAATGGATCTTCGATCGCACTTATTTGGTGAATCATTTCTGGGCTAATTTTTTTCCCAAGTTTTACATACGATTCAAATGCAGATGTCACCGAACGTATTAGACCTTTCAGATCTGGAGTTATGTCAACCTTTTCACCTAGCTCGTCAACATTAACTAAGAAATAGTCGTCTGTTTCAACATAGGCATTTATCTTGGCTCGCTTCTTACCTTCTAATAAAACTTTAACAGTTCCATCAGCAAGTTTCATCATTTGCATGATGTCGCCGAGCGTACCCACTTCGAAGATATCTTCTGGATTTGGATGATGTGTTTTTGCATCCCGCTGAGCTGCCAACATGATCGGCTTTTTTTGTCTTTCAGCTTCCTCTAAAGCTCGAACACTCTTTTCTCTTCCGATAAAAAGAGGAACGACCATTTGCGGGAAAATGATAATATCTCGCAATGCAATTAAGGGAACTGGATTATAACTTTGGCTACTCATATATTTTCCTTCCTACTTTTCCTAAAACTTTAGGACAACTTACTTTTCCACTCACTAGAATTTATTTCTAGAAATACCTACTTGAAATCTATTTACCTTAGTGTTTATTTGATTAGACTTTTTAGCAAGTAAAAAACTAACCAAAATAAAAATTTATTTACTTCTATTTAGACGTAAGTAAGCCTCAAAATGGCGCTAGATATTCGTCTAAAAACTTAAAAACTTTTAATTATTTACGTAATCACTGAATAGAACAATTGCTAGTATTTTTTTACAAGAATACTTTAGCCCGTTACTATCTTGAGGATAACTAGCGAAACCACCTGAATTTATGAAAGATTTATTTCCAGCAATTCTACGTTCGCAGTCGCGGGATATGCGGCAAGAATAAAATTCCCTGCTGAGACTTTTTTCGCTGAACGAACTTAAAATCAAAAAAACAGACGGCTATTATCAACGAGAACTCGGGATATCGAATCGTCATTCTAAAACTGCGCATTGACCCCAGAAAAAGAAATATCTGTTTCTCATTCTCTAAAAAAACAAAAACGCCCCAATGAAAATCTTTTTAGAAATTCACTGAGGCGTTCAATAATTCGGACTCTGTGGCCCAAATTAACTTTTAAATGCTTTTTTAAGCAGATTCTGCTTGATGCTCATACACTATTAAAGGCTGCTCAGATCGAAGAATAGTATCTTCTGAGATTACAACCTCTTTAATGTCTGGCTCAGATGGCACGTCATACATCAGATCAAGCATTACTTCTTCTAGTATAGCTCTCAATCCCCGCGCACCAAGCTTACGTTGCAGCGCCAAATTCGCGATTGCTTTTAAAGACTCATCGGTAAACTTCAACCGAACGTCCTCGATTTCGAAAAGTCTTTGATATTGTTTTACCAGAGCATTTTTTGGCTCGGATAAAATTTTAATCAACGCCTTTTCATCAAGTTCAGCCAAAGTTGCGACTACTGGTAATCGTCCGATGAACTCTGGGATCAATCCAAATTTCAAAAGATCTTCTGGTTGAATATCTTCGAGCCATTTTTTCTTTACATTAGGAGTTTTGACAGAAGAGCTAAATCCCATCACGTTACCAATTGAACGTCGTCTAACAATGTCTTCCATCCCAAGAAAAGCACCACCACAAATAAACAAAATATTAGTGGTATCAACTTGAAGAAATTCTTGTTGAGGATGCTTTCTTCCGCCTTTTGGTGGAATACTTGCAGTCGTTCCTTCTAAAATTTTTAAAAGTGCCTGCTGAACGCCCTCTCCCGAAACATCCCTCGTTATTGAAGGATTCTCAGATTTCTTAGAAATCTTATCGATCTCATCGATATAGACGATTCCGCGTTCTGCTTTTTGTACATCGTAATCGGCCGCTTGTAACAGACTCAAAATGATATTCTCGACATCTTCTCCAACATAACCGGCTTCGGTTAAATTGGTAGCATCTGCGATGGTAAAAGGAACATCGAGCATTTTAGCCAAAGTCTGCGCCAATAAAGTCTTTCCTGATCCAGTGGGACCCATCAACAAAATATTCGACTTAGCAATTTCTACGTCTTTCTTACCAGATGCATTTTCATCAAGTCGTTTATAATGATTGTAAACCGCGACTGATAGAACTCGCTTTGCGCGCTCTTGTCCGATTACATAATCATCCAGAAATGCTCTAATATCACGTGGTTTCGGAGTTTTAGAATCCTTAACCGAAGCGACTGTTTCTTCATCGACCTCGTCCACAATGATATCGTTACATAAATCGATACACTGATCACATATATAAACGCCGGGTCCAGCAATTAACTTACGGACCTCTTCCTGTGTCGCACCACAAAAACTGCAACACAAACCCGACTGACCTCTATCTCTTTCAGAACTTTTACTCACTTTGCCTGACCTTATCTCTTGATGATTGTAAATCTAACCAAAAATATAACTACGATAAATAATTATACTACGAATACAGCCTTTTTAAATTTAATTATTATCAGCTGACCCTTTGAGTTATGACTAGTTTTTCTGGATTCAATCGCATGAATACAAAAAGACTTAAAAAATTCCACAAATGCTATTGTTTCCAAGAACTTACAACATTTGATTATTCTTTTTTAAGTCTCCTGACCTCCCACGAACTCTAACTATAATCGCAGATTTTCCTTCCGTAATTCAACTCATTTTACACTTTTACATCTTAAACAATGTGTCGCAAGATGTGAGAAAAAATATCGCAAAAAAATATCTAAACTACTGTAATAAATACTAATTTATTCTATTTAAAGTTAAATTACTTACAGGAAATTAGGGCTTTAATGGCGTTGGTCGCACAGAATACACGCTATCAATAATTCCATAGTCTTTGGCTTCTGATGCCGACATGAAATTATCTCTTTCTGCTTCTCTTGCGATTTTTTCAATAGGCTGTCCAGTGTGATGAGCAAGCATTTCATTTAATGAATGCTTCAATCTAAGCATTTCTTTTGCATGAATCTCAACATCTGTAACTTGACCAGAGTAGCCACCAGAAGGTTGGTGAACCATAATTCGCGAATTTTTAAGCGAAATTCTCTTCCCCTTCGCACCTGCTGCTAAAAGAAAAGCTCCCATACTTGCTGCTTGCCCAACACATACCGTAGATACGTCTGGTGCTATATATTGCATGGTATCATAAATCGCTAAACCAGCTGTCACTACCCCACCTGGAGAATTAATATAGAAGTAGATATCTTTCTCTGGATCATCTGATTCAAGAAACAACAATTGCGCAATAATTATATTTGCAATTTGATCGTTAACTTCACTTCCTAAAAATATAATTCTATCTTTTAAAAGTCTTGAATAAATATCATACGAACGCTCACCTTTACCGGTTTGTTCAATGACATATGGTACGTAATAACTCACAGTAAAATCTCCTGTTTTAGTTTTTTGTATTTTCGTCTTCTTGTTCTTTTTCTTTTTCAACTAATTTTGACTCAGCACTTAATCTCTCAAAAAGAGTGGTTACGCTAGCCATTCTTTTTACTGCATCCATTCTATCTGGATATCCAAAATCACGATTTATATCTTCTCGACTTCTTTCTTCTTTTTCAGCAATATTATCTAAAAACTTCTCTGCCTCATCGTCCGAAGCTTCAATTTTTTCTTGCTTCAATAAGTTCTCTAAAACGATATAACGTTTGATTCTTTCAGCTGCTTTATCGGTCATTATATGACGATAGTTTTCAACTGGTGTCCGATCAAAATTCTTATCTTTTGGATCCAGAACTCTCATTTCAGCCAATAAGTTTCTAATTTCACGGTCTATTAAAACCTGTGGAAGTTCAAAATCATTTTCTTTCACAACAGTGTCAAGGATCGCAGTATCACGAGCTTCATTGTTTGTTGCTTCAACTGTTCCTTTAACTTGTTTCTCTAGATTTGCTCTAACCGCAGCAACGTCATCACCTAAGCTTGTTTTCTTCGCGAACTCATCATCAACTTCTGGTAAGACCTTTTCTTGTATTTTAGAAACAACCATTTTTAAAGAGTACTCTTTACCCTTAAGTTCTTCTGCCGCACCTTCAGGAAATGTGTACGGAATAGATTTTGGCACATCTAACTCCATCCCAACCAATTCTTTTTCGATTTCTTCTGGTAGTTGACCTTTCCCTAGCTCTATTACTTGACCTTCACCAGAGAGCTGTTCGCTTTTCTGATCTTCATAGAATGCTTCATAACTCATTGTTATGATATCGCCTTCTTTAACGATCTTTCGATTTTCGACGTCATTAGTTACGGCAAACATTTCTCTAATTCTATCTAGTCTTTCGTCAACAGCTTTTTCATCAAATTTCGTTGCAACATACTCTACGGTTAACCCTTTATACTTTTCAATTGTCGGATTTGGGTACAGACTTAGAACCATATTAACTGTTAATGGCGCACCCTCACCTTCACCTTCAGAAAACTTTGAAATCGCAGTGTCGATTATAGGCAATTCATTTTTAGCTAAAGTTTCTTTTAAAGCATCATTTACAAATTCGTTAAGAACCTCATCGTAAATCTTAGCGCCATAGGTTTGTTTAACGATATGCTTTGGTGCTTTTCCAGGACGAAATCCCTTCATGTGCGCTTGGGTTGCAATTCTTGAGAGTTGTTTTTCCATTTTGCTATTAAAAGCTGCTCTCTCAATAGAGATTGTGAGATCTTTTTCAACTGAAGATTTATCTTGTAAGTCAATTTGATAAGACATGTAGTTCTACTTCCTGTTATGTTTGTTTTTTAAATGATTCAATAGACAATAATCAACGCAGTTTAATCAATTAAGTTTAAATTTCCGTCCTATAAACATTTCCCATGGAAATTTAAACTAAGAGCAGTATATATAACTTGCCCCTGAAAACGAAATTATTGAAGAATTTTAATTATATTTATTCGCACTCCATGATAGAGCGGTAAAAGATTAAAAGCTAAGCACCGCGCCCCTTATAGAATCCACCTTATGGAATTCATCGCGAGAATTCATGGCAACTCGGCCAACGCAAATATATTTAAAAATATAATAAGTAATGCCGGAGGAGGGACTCGAACCCCCACGCGGTTAAGCACTAGGTTCTAAGCCTAGCGTGTCTGCCAATTCCACCACTCCGGCGCACTTAATTTGCGCTGCACTATTAACCAGTTATATTGAATCTTTACAAGATCAGAAAACGAAAAAAGTAAAAAAATTGTGACTTTTGGAGAGATTTAGCAGAATAATTTGCAAAAATGCCTATATAAACACTATTTCAGTGGGCATTTAAGCTATTCTAACGAGTCCTGTTACTTCTTGGTTCAACGCGACAATTGCTTTTGACAGATCTTCGGCGAGACGCAGAAGAGTGTCGGGCTTTGATTCAATCAAACTTAAGAACTGCTCTTTCGACAAAACGACAACCATACAATCGGTTAACGCTCTAACCGTCGCTATCCTAGCACTATTCGTTAATAGCGAGACAGCACCAAAAAGTTGGTCGGGTAAAATGTCTCCTACGACCTTTCCATCAACAATGGTCTCCGCCAATCCATCAATTAAGGAATAGACTTCATCCCCTGCGGTCCCCTGCTCTAGAATAATTTCATTTGCAGCAAAGCTACGTACTTCTGGACTAAATAATGAATCTGATTTTGCGTTGTGCGAAACTGATTGCAAGATCGCATTTAAAAAATTACCTTGGAACCTATTCCACAATTGAATTGTTTCATCCGACGACAAGAACATCTTTGGATCAAGCTTAACTAAAGCGACTGCAAACTCTGCATGAAAATCCATACTTTCGTCGTAGGCAGAGCCTTCAAATCCGATAATATCGCCTTCTTCTACGTAATATAAGACTCTATCATCTTTTACGCATTTCAAAGTTCCTTCTTTTACAGCGTAAAGTCCGCCATCACGAGGAAGCTTCGAATATAATGTCTTTTGAGATGAGACTACTAACTCTTCCAATGGTTCAAATTTCCACAACGGAGCTAGTGCCGCTAAAGCAGCCTTACACTCGTTTAGGACCTTGTCCATTCGGTCATTAGTTTTCGTAGCCAGATACATGAAATATTCCTATTTTGGGATACCCATCTAAAACGGCAAAAAAATTGATTTGCACAAGCTTTATTTTATAAAGGCTTGATTTTTTTAGCTTTTGGCAGTGACTTTTGAGAGCAATTCGAGCCTAGAGTCCTGAAATCGGCCCTCATCATGTAAATCAGACGAAAAAACTCCAACAGATCGTTGAAATAAGGATAAATAGTAGGAAACTCGATCTCTCCAGTCGTTCTTCGAAAGATAAGTATTCTTCAAGATGTTAGCCTTAGACTTCGGATCAGACATCACACGACATCCCGCTTCGAAGGAAGCTAAAAATTTTAGAGGATCAAAACTATCAAACAAGAAGCTATTACCATGAGACCGCCTACCACTGCCTGTATATTGTGATAAAGTAGCAGACAATCCTCCAACACGATGAGCAACAACAGATGTACCGACAGCAAGAGCTTCTAATTGCGTAATACCACCTGGTTCATACTTAGAGGGCATTAGAAATAAATCAGCTGCTGCTGTTAATTCAATTGCTTCTGAATGCGGAACAAATTCAAAACGAGTTCTAAATCTATTATGTGATTGTATCTCAAGATACTTCGTAAGATCTTCCAACTCCGAAAATGCGAGATCACCTTTCGATGGTGGCCCAGCAATAATTATTTGGAGATTATTGTTTTCAAGTACTTCTTGCAAAACAGAGTTTCCATTTTCAAGGACACTGGTCAAAAGTGATAGGCCCTTCTGTTCCGTTAACCTACCAACTAAAACAGCAAGCGTTAAATCCGGGTTTTCTTCCAAACCGTACTTTCTTTGAACTGCTTTTTTTAACTCAATTTTTCGTGGCGTTATTTCTTGAACCAGTAATTCCGAAAGACTACGATCTGGAATTTTTCCAAACGCCGCTTCTCGAACAGCTTTAGTTGGAATTCCATTCGAAACTCCGTAAAGAATGTCTCGTTTACCTGACAAAATCTTTGAAAGCTCGTTAGTTTCTGTAGATTCACTAATTTGATCTGCGTATGGCTTACTCACTGTCAAAAGCCCGTGAATATTATGAAAACATGCTCCTTTTGAAAGATTTAGGGTCATCTTATCGTCTTCAAGAAACCCTCCGTAGTTTTCGGCTTTTAGACCTAATATATCCCAAATCTCCTTGTCTCCACCACTCATAGAGAATCGTCCTTGATAACCTTCACCAGCATTATGCAAAAGGTGTATCACGGGAATATGCGCAACCGCGGTTTCGTTGAATTTGGGATTTAATCTTTGAATCGGTCTAACTAGAGCAGTTGTCCAATCATGAGTTAAGATCACATCCGGATTACAATTAAACGATTTTTGATTTATGAGCTCTAGAGCAGCCTGAGACAAAAAGGTCGATCTCCGTAACGCATCACTGCCTGAAATTCCACCGTATAAGCGATCTGCCAATTCATCATTCTTAATAAAAAGAAATCTCAACTTCCCAATTACAGCTTCGAATACCTCAACCAACCGAAACACTTCGGTTTCTGATTTCGTTCCTCTGTCATTAACGTAAATGCTTCCAAGTGCCTTTAATTTTACGTTCTTTCCGTATAAATCTAGCCCGTTATCTAGCAAATTTCTTGCACTATCGTGGTGATTACCGTTTTCCTGTGCGTAGAGCGGGGAGACGATTGTCACATAGCAGTTTTCTTCAGTCAGCGCCGCTGATAGCCCAACGATCACCTGACAAAGTCCACCAGCCATAGCATGTGGACCTTCTGGTGTAACCATGAACACATCAGATACTCCCAAAAGTCGAAATGCTTTAAGAACACTAGATGACTTTACACTTTTACGTTTAGACGCCTTACGCAGAGCCTCTGAATAGTAGGAGAAAACAAGTTTCTGATCTTCTTCTGGCAGCAAACGAACAGTATCCAAGAAAAAGCTACCAAATCCTCGTCGAGAAACATTTTTAAAACACCAGTTATTGAAAGCCGAGTAACTACCATATCGGATACTCGGAAAACTATTGTTTACAGTCCTTTCAGAAAGCAACTTTAAAGATGGACTTTTCATCTCAATAGTAAAGCTGAAGTTTTCGCCAGACTGACCTTTCCAAATAATCTCTCCGGTAAAATAGGATCGAAGATACGCTGTGGCCTCATACGCACCCGCCGGAAATTTTTCTAAATCCATTTCCATCGTGCCCTGGCCATCATGATGAGTGACCTTGGCTTCCAAATCCTGCCATTCACCTAACTGAGTTCTAACACGAAAGAATCCGGTCACATCGACACTTGCGGAGGGCGAATTATCTCTAAAGTCCACGCACAATTTACTTTCATTGTCTTTTTCAATTACTCTAAGTGGATCGCTAGAAAAGCTCAATCTCTCAGCAAATGGAAGAACCAATGGTTGTGTTGGTAACTTTGAATCGTCTATAGTTTCAATAGACAAGAAAGATGAAATACTAGAATAAGAAAGTTCATAAAATAGCCCTTTCCCCTGGCCTTTTGGAAACATCCTTAGTCTTCGGTCAATATTATCTCTCGACCATTCAAAATCTTCGGCGTAAACCTTTAAAACGTCAGCAACAACCCCACGAGTATTCAACACCTGGCTAGTCGCTTTTTCCAACTCTAGTTCAACGATTCTAACAGCGCTGTCGATGTTAGTTTGTTTTTTTAATCTTTTACGTTGGGATAATTCATTTTCAAGAAATTTGAGAATACTAACTTTACTCTCGGTGTCCGAACGGAGTTCACCACGCACGCGAGCTCCACTATCAAAAAATCCAGTTAAAGATACTGAAAGAGCATGATCATAAAAATCTGCGGTAATTTGATCACAATGAAAATGGGAACTTGCATCAAACGTATCTAACGTAATTACATCTTCACCAGTAATTCTAGGTAAAAAATTCAACGTCAAATTTGATTTTTGTATGGACACTTCGATAAATAATGTAGTTATTACTAATTATAATGATGCTTTAAAGGATCTTTTGGATGCAATTAAAGCTCAATCCAAAACTAATACTTTTTCAAAATAAATTACCGCCTAAAATGGTGCCCCTCTCGAGAATTTCCACCTAAGAATCGGTAATTCCATCACCTTTTTAAAGAGACAAGCTTTCATCCAATAACCAGCTCATACGAGACGTTAGAACGACAGTAATTTCTCATGAAACAATGAATTTTAGTGCATACAAGTTTTAAATTTAGTTTGACGCGACATAGGTAAAAATAAATTTAAATTCTCGGTTCGCTCCACTATACCCACAACTTAAGTTATGATAATTTCACATAATTTAAGTTTAACTCAGATTGCTGCGGGTGATTGTTTCCAAGCTAACGTTCATTTTAGCAACTCGATCTACCTAAATATAATTAAAATATTTTTAACTATTATAGATTTAACAAATGACGACCATGACTATTTCCCCTGAAATTGAAGGGAGAATTAAAGAAGAAGAAGTTACTCTAGAAAAAACTCTGGAATCGCTAAATAGCTCCCTTGAATTGGAGAGTCAGAAACTATACCATCATTCAAGGGAGGCTCGCAGCCTCACTTCCGAAATGGTGAATACACAACGGGATTCCGACAAACAGCTTCTCGCTAACGATGAAACCATTGCACACCAGCTCTCTCAAAGGGCAAGAGATTCGACTTCTGCAATTGAAAAATTGCTTGAGAGTCCCTACTTCGGGCGCATTGTAATCGAAGAAGAAATAAATAACCGAAAAAAAGTTTCGGAATATAAAATTGGAAAATTTACAAACTTAGAAGCAGGAATCCTCGATTGGAAAACATCCCCTCTTGCAAGAATCTTCTACGAATACGAAGAAGGTGAAGAATTTTTAGAAGAAATTAGAGATCGCGAGCGAACTGGCATTTTAAAAACCAGATCTAAGATAAAAATTGACAAAACAGAGCTAGTACAAATTTCGTGTCCTCTCGGAACGTTTATTAAGAAAGACCAGAACTGGGAAGTCGGCGGAGCTGCTCGAGGCGCTAAGACTGGGCAATTTACCCTACCAGACATTTTATCATTAATTACAGCCGACCAATTTCGACTTATTACCGAGGAAGCAAGCCAACCGGTGATTTTACACGGTGTTGCTGGTTCGGGAAAAACGAGTGTCGCATTACACAGACTAGTTTGGCAGCTTGAAAACATAAGTGAATCATCTCCCTTGGTACTCGCTCCAACGCAACTCCTTTGCAGATACGTTCAAAACTCATTAGCAGCGCTCGACGTCAAGGTTGAAATTCCGATTCTGACCATCAAGAAATGGATCGATGGCCTCGCAAACTCTGAAGACCTTTGGTCAAGCTATAAACGAATTGGAATCCTACCGCCATCTCATATCGCAAGATTCAAAAGCTCTGCGGCATTTCTAAAAACTTTAATTCATGTAACTAAAAACAACTCTGGGACCTATGCGGAGCTTATTCAAAAAGCGTTATATGAAGAATCTTTCATCATCGAAAATGATAAGACTCGAACGATTAGTAAAGAGACGATCAGAGAGGCCAGATCTCTATTTCTCAAGAATCAAACTACAAAATCTTTAGACGAGATCGATACTGAACTGATACTATTTCTAAAAATGTTGAAAGCAAAATCTCAGGGTAAATATTTATATAGTCATGTTTTCCTAGATGAATTTCAAGATGTCAGTGCCGTAGAACTTGCGATCGTGGGGCTTACGATCAAAGAGCTACCGAATTTAACCATAACAGGTGATTCTGAACAACAAACCACCGAATCAATTGTTTACACTGAGGCAATTGAAGCATTATTTAGTACATTGGGGGGGGAGAACCAGCAAACGGCAATATATCCGTTATCGATTTCACACAGATCGACAATTCAAATTATGAAATTTGCTGATGCGCTACTTGGCAAATCTCGAACGATGGAAGGTAGAGAAGGACGCCCACCACTCGTCATTCAATGTCAGAACCATACCCATGCATTTGACGAATTAAGAGCTTGGATCGGTAGAGTTAGTGAAAAATTTTCCGGCGAAACTATTCTGATACTTACAAGAAATGGTGAGGAAGCTAAGCAATTAACATCTTTACTACACCCCTACTTTCAAGACGGAGTCAGTACTCTATTTGATG
>CAYYIQ010000100.1:0-12043 GCA_964472005.1 uncultured Bdellovibrionales bacterium
AGATCTGCGAAGACGCATGGAGTAAAGAAAGACCCGCTCTTGCGATGCTGAAAGATAACACCGAGATAATTTTCAATTTAAGTGCTAGTCACTTTGCCCTCGGAAAAATGAGGCGACGTTTAAACCTCGCTAAAAACTTACAAGAACTTTCACCTGATGTGGTTTACGCATACTCTAACCTTTTGGGAAATGAATCGGGTAGAGTAATCTACGATGGATCAAGCTACATTCAAGATAAAGAGAGTTCGACAATCTCTCCACGATTTTCGTTTAATAATTTTGAGTTAATATCAAAAATTATCAAGCGACCTAATACAGCAAGAAGGGCAGATGGCGACCTCAACAACATCCTAATTCCATCTGCAACCGCCAACAAAGTGGAGAGCAGTAAAGAAATACCAAATATCACTAATAAGTTCGAAGAGCTTCAGCTAGACGAATTAAAATTTCATGAATTCACCTTGGCGGTTTCTCTTGGAATTTACGACTATATCCGCAAATCAGCGAACCAAAGAATTGTTATTTCGTTAAGTGGTGGGGCAGATTCCGCATCATGCGCGATCCTTTCAAAACTAAGTTTTGCCCTGGCAATCAAACAAAAAGGTAAACAAAAGGTCGCCAAAGAACTAAGAATTCCGCTCTCTCAGATTGACTCATGGGATTTTCTCTACTGCTTATACCAAAAAACGCGTAACAATTCAGACACTACAGAAACAATAGCTCGAGACATCGCAAATAATCTTGATTGTTTTTTCGAGTCTGTTTCCATCGACCAAACAGTTGACCTTTACAGAAATCAGATTGAAGATATCCTAAAGGTTAAGTTATCGTGGGAAGAAAATAATATCGCTCTTCAAAATATCCAAGCTAGGACGAGGTCACCGCTTATTTGGTTTCTTGCAAACTTAAAAAACGCAATTTTGATCGCCACGAGCAATAGATCAGAAGCAGCGGTCGGCTACACAACAATGGATGGCGATACATCTGGTGGCCTTAGCCCGATCGGCGGAGTTAGTAAATCTTTCATATTAGCTTGGCTAAAATGGCTAGAAAAAAACAAGCATGAGTTTGGAGATTTCTCATTTCTAGCAGCACTTAACAGCTTACAACCATCAGCAGAACTCAAACCTCTGGAAGACGAACAAACCGATGAACAAGAACTGATGCCGTACAATGTACTTGAGAGCATCGAACAAATGTTTGTTAAAAATAAAATTTCACCGACTGAGATATTAAACACACTCACAACTAAATATCCTAACTACTCTTCAGAGCAGATAAAATCTTGGGTTGAAAAATTCTTAGGCTTATGGAGATCAAATCAGTGGAAAAGAGAAAGATACGCCCCGTGCTTCCACTTAGACGAAGAAAGCTTAGACCCTAAAACATGGTTCAGATACCCCATCCTTTCAGGAAAACTAACGTTAAATTAGCGACTTACCTTTGATAAAGCGATCCCCAATATTTGATTCAAGGATTTCAGAAATTCTTACGTTAAATAGATAAGCGAGTTAGTATTTACCTAACTCTTGGTAATATTACATTTATATTAAGCTTCATACATCTCATTATAATTTTTGGCGGTCTTAATGGACACATCGACTACATCAACTGAAACACCGGAAGATTCAAATCCTCTTGCGACACGCTATATTGGAAGAATTTTTGAAATTTCTGAATCGTCACCAAGATTTAGTTTAGAAGTTTCAAAACTTGAAGATCCAGTTGGAAATGTTGAGGTCGGTGCATATACCCTTGTAAAATATCAAAACATTGCGGTCTTAGGGCAAATTACTGAACTAGCGAATATCCCAGGTGCGAGCTTTCCTCAGTCAGGAAGATTACAGCTATTAGCATCTATCAATTTAGAATCCTGCGAATTAATTCCAGGAATTTCAAGAATTCCTTCTCTTGGATCAAATGTGTTTATCGCTTCTGCGGGCTTGATCCAACAATTTTTTTCACCTTCAACAAATAACTCAAAACCAAGTTTATATTTAGCAAACCTTGGTGATGAAAGTGGCCCGAACCTCGAGTTTACACCTGAAATGCTCTTCTCTCGACATTGCGCTGTTCTAGGAACTACCGGGGGTGGTAAGAGTCATACTGTTGCGAGATTGCTTGAAGAAACTTTAAAATTAAGATCGAAAATTATCCTAATTGACGCGACTGGTGAGTATGCTGGATTTAAAAGCAAACACGTAAAGCACGTTCACGTTGGGAATTTAGAAGTTGATGCCCATATTTCGAAACAAGTTGCTGTACCCTACTATCACCTAACCGAAGCTGATTTAATGGGGATATTCAAACCGCAAGGTCAAAGCCAGGGGCCCAAGCTCCGAGCAGCAATGAAGAGTTTAAAACTATCAATTCTTGTTCCATCACTTTCATTCGAAGGCAATGTTATAAAAATGGACAAGGATAGACGTTTCTTTGATTCTGAATACGCAAGGAACATAAAAGCGATTGATAACCCTCTTGCAATTTTTGATATATCAAAACTAGCTCAACAAATTGAGAACGAATGTGTACGACCAACAAGAAGCGCAGTTGAACCATTTTTTTGGGGTGGAATAAATCAAATCGAACTAGCTCACTGTACACCTTTAGTGGTACGAGTGAACGACATCATTAATTCTGACGAAGTTTCCTGTATTTTCAATCCAGGGAAACTGCCATCTCTCCTCGATGAAATTGAGGAATTTTTATCTAACCCACAACATCGAATGTTAAGAATTTCCTTAGAGTCGTTACCATTTCTTTACAACACACGAGAGGTTGTAAGTAATGCTATTGGGCGACAAATAATGATGTTGGCAAGACAGGGTAAATTTAAAAAAGCGCCTGTAGTTCTATTCCTAGATGAAGCGCATCAATTTCTAAAAGAACATTTAGAAAGTGGTGAATCATCATTAAACATTGATTCACTGGCCTTAATCGCGAAAGAAGGAAGAAAGTACGGACTTTCCCTCTGCCTTTCTACTCAACGACCACGAGATATACCCGAGAGCATTTTGAGTCAGGTGGGAACTTTCATCGTTCATCGAATTGCAAATATAACAGATAGAGGAATTATTGAATCTGCGTCTGCAACGATTGAACATGGAACCTTAAGCATACTTCCAATGCTTGGCCCAGGAATGTCTATCATTATGGGGGCGGCGGTTCCATTCACCCTAATTGCAAAGATAGCGATGCCAGACCACATCCCTGAATCAGAAACTCCGTCTCTCAATGATCTCTGGAGGATCTAAGATATTTTCAAATTCTTTAAACTCCCTGTCTATACGGTGGGGAGTAGCAAAACTTACTTAGGGCTTGAAATCATCGATATTATAGTTTCGACAACTTTATCGGCTCCTGGAGTAATATCCACATAGATAGCTTCCGATTCCGAAGGCTCCTCTAATGCGTCAAATTGGCTTGGAAGAAGGGCTGGATTCATAAAATGATTTTTCCGAGCGTTTAACCTGTCACCAATTAATTGCTCCGTACCCCTTAGGTAGATAAACGTTACATTTTCAGAATTTTCTTTTAAAATTTTTCGGTAGCTAGCTTTCAAAGCAGAACATGCTAAAACCAGTGAAGCACCTTTTTTTTCAGTACTAAGGATCAACTCGTTCAAAGTTTTCAACCACGGAAGTCTATCTTCATCGTTCAGTGGAAATCCATTACTCATTTTTGTTACGTTTGCTTCTGGATGAAAATTGTCAGCATCATAGAATTCACAGTTCAGTTTTTCAGCAAGTTGTTGACCAACAGTGCTCTTACCAGAACCAGTAACTCCCATCACAATGAAAGAGTGCAAAACTTTATTAAATTGCTTTTCCAATTCAAATACCAAATAAGTCGAGAAGTTAAGAATAAAAAATACTTTTTTAAATTAGCGTAACTAAATTTAAACTAAGAAACTCGGCTCCCTTCCAAAACCCTTGCTACATAAAAGCTCAGAAAAAAATCAAATACGCATAAACTATTTATCCATAGTTAGATCGTAATATCAAGGAAAGCTATAAAAACCGTGAAAAAACCGATTATTAATCACCGCTTCGTAGACTAAATAGTCTCACTTTAAAGTTTGATTTCGCCTCATGCTAAACACATCTGAATTCCCAAACATCTCTATTTGTACTAATACATTCATTAAATAACTGTATTTTAATCTATCGAAGAAAATATCATGTCAAAAAAAATTGGACTTACGGTATATGGTTCTGCTGGATACGGCGCAAAGGAACTTTTTAGACTTTGCGAAGGTCATCAAGAAATCGAAATTCAGGAAGTTATTTCCAAGAACCAACCTGATACGAAACTCGGTGAGATACATGGGAATCTATCTAAATTTCACAATATTAAAACAGTTGATAGAGTTAATTTTGATAAACTCGCACAAAACGAAAGAAGATTTATCGTCCTTTGCACGCCTCCAACAGTTAGCGCACAAGCAGTAGCGGAACTTGAAAATGAGGCCTTAAAATCAGACGTGAAGATTGTCGACCTAAGTGGTTGCTTTAGATTGGACAACAAAAAGTCTCGAAGTCAATTTTATCCCGAATCAACTGACTTAGAAGACACAACTCATGATTCTTTCACCTACGGGCTACCAGAACTTAATCTAGAAAAAATCAAAAAAGCTCAAAATATTTCAAACCCTGGATGTTACGCAACTGCTGCTATACTTAGTATTCATCCGATAAGATCAAGTGGAATAAGCAGCATAGTTGTAGATGGCAAGTCTGGATCGTCGGGTGGAGGAAAAACTCTTGGTAAAAAATTTCATCATCCAGAACTAAATGGCAATTGCTTTGCTTACAAAGTAGGCAATCACAGGCACCAACCAGAAATCTCCGAAAAATCGCAGCTAACTGATATTCCATTAATATTTTGTCCACATGTGATCCCGCTAAGCAGGGGAATGATGACAACAACGTATGTTCAGCTAAAAGCACCTCTTTCCAAAAGCGAAGTTAACGAAATGTTCTTTAATGCCTACAGAGACTCGCCATTCATCAGGATAAAAAAAGACCCTCCTGAAATCCGAAACGTTGCCGGCAGTAATTTTTGCGACATACATTTTGAAGTCATAGATACGACTATCATTGTCACAGCAGCAATAGATAACCTAGTAAAGGGCATGGCAGGTCAGGCTATTCAAAATATTAATTTGATGTCGGGAATAGACCAAACCACAGGTTTACTCTCTCCTGGGTTAGGCTTGGTTTAAAGTTTACAGCTCTAACTTTGTCTATCTAAGACGTAAAGTATTAGACAGACAAAGTCTACATGCTATTTTTTAGAGATTGTGCCCAACACTCCTCGCAGAATCTGTCTTCCGACCTGAGATCCTATCGACCTCGCTAATGAAACGAAAAAAGCTTCTAGTGGGCCTTGTCGTGATTTCTTCTTGGTCTTACTTTCCTTCTCCTCTTCTTCCACTTCTTCTAACTCCGCCTCTTTTTCTAACTTTTTTTTCAATACTTCATAAGCTGATTCTCGATCGATACTCACAGCATATTTATTTAGAAATGGAGATCTTTGCGCAATCTCGGTTCTTTCCGCTTCTGTAATCGGACCAATTTGGGAAGTTGGTGGTGAAACTAAAACTTTTTCAACATTAGAAGGTTCACCTCTATGCCCAAGAACAGAAACTAAAGCTTCGCCAACTTTAAGATTTGTAATTTCTTCCTCAATATTCAGATTGTCACTAATTTTGAAAGTCTTAGCAATTTTCTTAATTCGATCTGCATCCGTAGCAGTGTATGAACGTAAAGAATGTTGAATTCTATTTCCTAGCTGCGACAAAACCTTAGAGGGCACATCGTCCGGGTTTTGCGTTATGAAAAATACGCCGACCCCTTTCGAACGAATTAACCGAACAACAGTTTCAATTCTGTCTAACAGAGCCTTAGGTAAATCTTCAAAAAGTAAGTGAGCTTCGTCAAAAAAGAACATTAACCTGGGTAAAGGCTGGTCGCCAATCTCTTCGAGTGTCTCAAATACTTCTGAAAGCAACCATAGCAACATTGAACCGTATAGTTTCGGCTTTTGAAACAACTCGGTCGCATCTAGAACATTGATAAGACCTCTCCCAGAAAAATCACGGACTAATAAATCTCGAATATCTAATTCTGGTTCACCAAAAAATGAATCCGCTCCCTGCTCTTCTAAAACAAGTAATCTTCTTTGTATGGCTCCGATGGAAGCCGAACTAACATTCCCGTATAGTTTTCTTATATCCGACTGATGATCGCTAACCGCGCCCAATACAGACTGCAAATCTTTTAGATCCAATAAAAGGAGTCCATTTTCATCTGCATACTTAAATGCAATATGCATCACTCCTTCCTGTGTCTCATTTAGATCAAGTAATCTTGAGATGAGTAGTGGGCCCATTGATGTTGGGCTAACTCTTAATGGATGTCCGCGCTTACCCTCCGTATCAATAAAGTTAACCGGCGAACCGCTAGGTGTAAAAGTATAGTTATCAAAATTTTTCAACCGAGCTTCAATTTTTTCAGAAACTACAATCGGTTTTGAAATTCCGCTTAGATCTCCTTTTATATCGGTTAAGAAAACCGATATCCCTAATTTAGAACACTGCTCGGCGATAACTTGTAAAGTGACGGTCTTTCCTGTCCCAGTCGCTCCAGCAATTAATCCATGTCTATTTAACATTGCTCCATCAAGCTCAATGTTTTCACGTTTAGCATTAACTCCGAGGAGGATTTTATTTGATTCTTCCATAAATAACTAAAAAAGGGTTCTTATTATATTCGTTCTAGAGTAAATTGTTCTAAAACAGTATAAAGTGACGACTACAAAGAGAATAAACAATAGCCACAACGAAACTAGATCAGTATATATTAAGTCTAATTAAAATAAAAACCATTCAAGAGAGCGAGATCCATGGAAAACCTTAATGAACTAGCTAACGTCGCAGTTTTAGCAGCAAAAGAAGCTAGAAATACCGTTAAAAAATTTATTGAATCCGGTTTTAAAATAGACATGAAAGGTCCAGCGAATCTAGTGACAGAAGCTGACTTGGCTGCTGAAAAAATCATCGTTGAAACCATAAAAAAGACATATCCAGAACATTCTTTCTTAGGAGAAGAAAAAGTTAAGGCAGAAACAAATGCTGAAAATCTTTGGGTAATAGATCCAATTGATGGAACTACTAACTTCACTCACGATGTTCCCGTTGTTGGAATATCGATTGCATTTAGCCATAAAGGAGAGGTTGTTGTTGGTTGCGTACTTAATCCATTTACCGACGACCTTTACTTGGCCATCAAAGGAAAAGGATCCACACTTAACGATAAACCGATTAAGGTTTCCTCCGCTGAAAAAATTAGTGATTCGTTAATTGCAACTGGTTTCTACTACGGACTGGGAAATGATTTAAATGTAAGCTTGGATGTAATTAAAACATTGATTGACAAAGAATGTCACGGAATTCGTCGAATGGGCGCTGCGTCAATCGACCTTTGCTATGTTGCATCTGGTAAATTTGATGCTTATTTTGAATTAAAATTAAACTGCTGGGATTTCGCAGCGGGAATGCTTTTAGTTCGTGAAGCTGGCGGCATTATAACCAATCCTGCTGGAATCGACTTAACTTTAAACGATAGTCAATTGATCGCATCAAACACTTCGGTTCATCCTCACATCTTAGCAATATTGAACGAACGTAAATCTTCCTAAACTACCTAAAAGACATTCACTTAACCGGTAGTAGCGACAGATTTGCCCACTCGCGGCGAAGATGCACTCACGTACAATCAACCTGCCCCTAAGTGTCATTCATCTTGGTGGTAAAACCAAATCAAAATATAAAAATGAACTCATTAAAGGCTTAACCACCAAAACGAAAAAACACTAAGAGGAAAGTTTTTAATTTAAATACTTTCGCTCCAAAGCTTCACTTTTTCTCGGTTCTTGATCCGATGAGGAATGACATCAATGCTTTTTGGGCGTGTAGACGATTCTCTGCTTGATCGAAAACAACGGAATTTTCTGACTCAAAAACGTCGTCATCAACTTCTTCACCTCGATGGGCTGGTAAACAATGCATGAAGATCGCATTATCTTTTGCAACCGCCATAATCGCCTTACTCACTTTATATGGAGCGAAGATTCTCTTTCTCTGAAACGTTTCCTGCTCTTGTCCCATTGAAGTCCAAACATCGGTGTATAAGACATCTGCATTTTTCGCGGCAAGCATCGGATCACGCTCGATCGTATAGAAATGACTACGACTTGAAATTGATGGCTCGTAACCGACCGGACAACAAACCACAAAATCAATTTTCAACAAGGAGCAAATTTCAATTAAAGAGTTGCAAACATTATTACCATCTCCAAAGTATGCAACTTTGACTTTGTCTTTTCCTTTCCTCTCTCGAATTGTAACGATATCTGCGAGGGCCTGACAAGGATGTGATAAATCGGAAAGTCCATTTATAATCGGAATTTTTGAATATAACGCCAATTCCTCCAAGTCCGAATGTCGATTAACTCTCAACATCATTGCATCAAGATACCGGGAAAGCACTCTCGCAACATCTTTAATCGGCTCACGAGATCCAATTTTAATTTCTTCAGCATGCAAGTTAATCGGAACGCCTCCAAGCTCAATAACTCCGACTTCAAATGACACCCTCGTTCTCATTGATGGCTTTTGAAAGTATAGGCCGACTTTCTTGCCAGTCAGATCAGTTGAATAAGCGACCTTATCTTTCTTCATATCGATAGCTAGGTCTATTAGTTTTTCAACTTCGTCTTGAGATAGGTCGACGACATTTAGGAAATTATTCATCATTGACTACCCCTCATCACTTTCATTCTTTCGACGCGAATACGAAAACTTCGTCCCTATCCCATTGTCTGTAAAAAGCTCTATCAAAATGCTATGGGGCACTGATCCATTTATATAATGCACTTCCTTTACACCTTTCTTTAAGGCAGCTACAGTAAACTCTAACTTAGGGATCATTCCATCTTTAACTTCAGACCTCGTTAGAAAGCTTTCGGCTTCTTTTAGATCAGCCTCATCTACATGCTTATTATCGATAATCAATCCATCAACATCAGACAAATAGATTAGCTTTTGCGCTCCCATCTCTGACGCGATGTTTGACGCGACCTCGTCGGCGTTCACGTTTCCACTCTTACCATCGTAAAACATACCGATACTAGAAACGACTGGGATAAAACGAGATTGAATTAATAGATCTAAAATATGCTTTTTTACTTCAACGATCCGACCAACTCGACCCAGATCCTCACCTGTTTTACTTAACAGCTTATCAATCCTAATCATGCCAGCATCCTTGCCCGAAAGTCCCACCGCAAGTCCGCCAGCCTGAACGATAGTTGAAACTAACTCTTTACAGATCTTCCCAGAGAATATCATTTCAATTAATTCAATATCTTCTTCTGATGTATAGCGATAACCGTCAATGAATTTGGTTGGACGGTTTGAACTCTCTAAAGCACTTGTAACTTCCTTACCGCCGCCATGAACGACAACCACCGGAATACCGACCTCAGAAAGGAAACAGATATCTTCTGCTAACTGCGATTTTAGTGTTGAGCCATGAAGAACCGATCCGCCAACTTTGACTACAACCAACTTATTCTTAAACTTGCGAATATAAGGGAATGATTCAATTAACACATCTGAAGTTGTTTTCATAAGACTTAGTAATTATCGTTTTTTAAAATAAAATTAATGTATTTATAGTAACCAATTAAAGCTAGACTATGAGTTACCTTATTTTCGGAAACATTATCTTCCATTTCCTTAGGAGACAAAACCTTAATTGTAATATCTTCGGCTGGTTCTAATTCTTGATCCTGAATTTTTTTACAGTTTTTTGCGATATAAAAATGGCATTTATTCTTTTGGATTGCTGGATTAGGATAACTCCAACCAATTGAGACAAGTTTTTCCGAAGTTGAATAACCTGTTTCCTCTATCAACTCTCGTTCGGCAGACAGTTCTGGGGTACAACCAGCTTCAATTTGACCACCTGGAAACTCGAGCGAAACACCTTCAACCCCGAATCTATATAAATCAATCATCACAATATCTCGATTAGGAAGTTCGGGAATTACATGCACCCAGTCGCCAAATGGCAAACTGTAAAAATCGTCCTTAAAGCCAAGATCGTTCTCAAAAACGCTTTTATCTACCTGCATGTATGGGCAGGTAAAAACTCTTTCAATACTTACTTTTTTCCAATGTCTCTTCATTTTAGTCTTTTGTGCTTTAAATGGGGATTCCGACGAAATCTCCTCAAAAACAGTTGTCTATATTCATTAATGTTACAGAAATTAACCTCTTAAGATTCATCTCCAAAGAAAAGTTTGAAATCACTACCTTAACTGTCTCTCTCGTAAAAACATAGCTAAGGTCTAAATTTTTAATCGACTACCTGCCTCTCATGACCTCGTAATTGTTTCGATAACAGCAGCACAATACCCAATTCCCCCCTACCTTAGTACGAATTTCCTAAATCTTCAATTCGTATTAAGATAAACAAAAAGATCAGATTAACACCAAGTATCTATTTTTAAGCTTAATTTTTAATTTAAATAATAATTTTCAATGAGACCAACCTTTCTCCAAATCAATCTTAAAAACCTAGTTCATAACTTTGAGGCTATTAAGAAGTTTTGTCCTAATACAAAGATACTGGCTGCTGTAAAAGCAAATGCTTATGGTCATGGACTTATTGAATGTTCAAAAGTTTTGGAAAAACTTTCAGTAGACTACTTAGGAGTCGCATTCATAGAAGAAGGACTTCAATTAAGAAAAGCTGGTATTAAGACCCCTGTGTTAGCATTGGGAGGAATTTCTGGGCGACAAATCGATCTTTTCTTAGATTACGAAATCGATATCCTCGCTTCATCGATCTCGAAACTAGAACAAATTGAAAACAAAGCAAGAGAGTTAAAGAAAACTGCAAATATCCATATCAAAATTGATACAGGGATGGAGAGAGTTGGCATCCATCATTACTCTGACGACATTGAGCTAATTATAAAAAAAGCATTGTCTTCAAATTACTTGAATCTTGTCGGTATTTCTAGCCATTTTGCGCTTTCAGAGTCGACCGATACCTCATTTACCGAACAGCAACTTCAAAATTTTAAGGAAGTAGTTCTAAAGTTTGAAAATTTATTGCCAAAAAATATCATCCGTCATATCGCGAACTCTGGCGGGATTCTTTCATCAAGAGATAACCACCTAAACATGGTTCGTCCTGGACGTATTCTATACGGTATTAGCGCGGGTGAACATCAAGACCATAAGCTTGATTTAAGACCGGTGCTATCCTTGCTCTCGGAAGTCGCATATTTCAAAATTGTTAGAGAAGGAAATAGTGTTAGTTACGGTAGAACATGGACTGCGAAAAAAGATACTCGCGTTGTGACTATTCCACTCGGTTATGGAGATGGAATTTTCAGATCTCTTTCAAACAAAGGAAATGTAATAATACGAAATAAGGTTTATCCAATTGTCGGAACCATCTGTATGGATCAATTCATGGTCGACATTGGACCAGATGGCACTGCCTACAATGGCGATAGAGTAACTTTCATTGGTACCGATGGCGACAAGTCAATCAAAATCACCGATCTCGCCAAACTAGCATCAACCGACGCTCTCGAAATCCTTACTCACCTCAACACCAGGCTCCCAAGAATTTACCTTCCAGAAGAGTAAGTTTTTTGGTTAAACGTGCGTGTTGTTTTTTTAGCGACCACAGAGGCATAGAAAAATGCTCTCGTTTTTTAAACTAGTAGTGTGGGGGCCAGAGTTTGGTTGAAAATTTTTATTTTTGGGGGAAGTTTTAACGCAGAGCAAGCAGAGCAAACGGAGAGGGAATTTGTGATAGTGAACCTCTCTACAATCTGAATCACGAACAAAATTGTTTAATTAAACTCAAGCGACCTCGCCAGCATGAGAGTTTGAGTTTAGAGTTCTTCGCTCCCCAACGGATTCCGAGAGAATTTTTTCCAAACTCAAATTTCATAG
>CAYYIQ010000101.1:0-12020 GCA_964472005.1 uncultured Bdellovibrionales bacterium
CAGCATAATCGCGTGGGCTGCGCTTGCGACGATGTCCCAACAGATGATTTTTTTATCTACTTCTGGGTCGCTACCAACAGTGAAGGTATGTATTTCACTGTTTAATTTCTTTCCTTTGTCCCACAATCGTTTTCCACTCATTTTAGGTAATCGCTCCAGCATTAAGATAAAGTAGTTTTAAAGGTCCTCATAGTGCCATATTGAGCTCTAATTCGGCAAATTTTCGACAATTTCCGTTAAATTTGAGTCTCCCTCACCTGATTTTAGCCAAAACCGCTCATGTGGTAGATGTTGTAGGCTATTAACGCGGGAATTTTCGGCCAATGGTAAGGATGTTACTAAATTAATTTGTGAAACCTGCGCTCTTCACAAATATGATCAATTGCATTATTGAACGACAAATGAATTTTAAAATAATTACTCTCTTTCCTGAGCTTTTTGAAAATTTCAAAAATTATACTTTGGTTTCTAAGGCTATTAAAAACAATTTGATTTCTTTAGACCTAGTTAATTTTAGAGATTTTGCAATTAATACGCAGGGACAAGTCGACGATTCTCCGTATGGTGGAGGCGGCGGGATGGTGGCGCGAGTCGACGCATGTGTCTCAGCAATTGAGTCTGCAAAAGCCAAGACCCCGAATGCGAAGGTGATTTTATTTTCGCCTAGAGGTAAGCCACTTACACAAAAATTGGCAAAAGAATTATATAGTGAGGGCGCCGAAGGTGACTCATTGATACTTTTTTGTAATCGTTATGAAGGCGTTGATGAAAGGTTCGTTAGGGGATGGGTCGATCACGAAGTTAGTGTAGGCGATGCCATATACATGGGCGGGGAAGTTCCTGCGATGGCATTTTTAGAATGCATAAGCCGATTGGTCCCTGGAGTCTTAGGTAATGAAGACTCTATTAAGGAGGAATCATTCGAATTAGATGGGCTCGAGTATCCGCAGTATACAAAACCGAGGGAGTTCCGAGGATATGAAGTCCCAGAGGTATTGCTAAGTGGTAATCACGGTGAAATTGCAAAATGGAGAAAGCAACAATCGGCCGTTGATACTATTGTCCGACGTCCAGATTTATTGAAAGAGAAAAGTCAGGATGTTGAAGCGCCACTACCTAAAGGGTCAAAAAAAGGAAGACCTCCTGTTTATTTAGGACTCTTGCATTATCCTGTCGTGGATAAACATAATAAAACGGTTATCAGTTCAATAACAAATTTGGACGTTCATGATATTTCTCGAAGTGTAAAAACATTTGGGCTTGATGGATTTTTTGTTATGCATCCATCTAAGATTTTACGTAGGTTGATTCAGAAAATATGCGATCATTGGTCGCATGGAGCCGGTTTAGATTATAATGCTAATAGGAGTGAAGCCTTAAGTACTGTTATTAGTGTCGCATACCTAGAAGATGCGATAGCCAAGATTGAAAAACAGCATGGTCGGTTACCGAGAATCGTTATGACTTCCGCTCAAGATGGTCCACGGAGCATTCAGTATGATACATTTAGGGATGCGCTACCTGATATCGAAGAACCAATTTTTATATTGTTTGGAACAGCTTGGGGTATTCATCAAGATGTAGTCGATCAAGCTGAGTTTAGGTTAAGTCCTATTTGGGGACCAACCGAGTACAACCATCTTTCAGTTAGGTCGGCGGTTGCTATCGTTTTGGATAGGCTTTTTGGTTCGTAATCTTGCTATTCTGAACATTAATCGTCGCTCGCCCTCATTTCATCGTGGTCCCTGCGATGGCAGGGGGGGGGGTGCTCGCGAGAAGTTGTGGGGAGGGGGTGCTTCAGTCAGCGGCTAGAATTTGGCGTGCTGGATGGTAAGTTACTGTTAACTCAAAAGAACTAAATTGCGGCAAAATATAAATCATGACTATTGGTGGTTCTATCCAAGTTTCATGCTCGTGCGAGAATTGAGCATCTCCGACAAATATTTCATTAATGAAAAACTATTGCTTTTAGTTGGTTAGAAAGACCTTTCTGCTTACTATAGTTATGCTTGGTTAAGGATGATTCGAGGAGTATACTAGTAATGGTATGCGAAAATTTAAAACTCCTTTGCGGTGAGCTTAAATAGATCGTGCGGTGTTCAAAATCATTAATGGTCGAAGTACAAATAGGTAACAAAATAACATTTCTTCAAAGGGTATTTTAACTTATTTGATAAGAATCTAGAGCGTATTCTAGTTTATAAAAAGGTTGTTACAATAGGGACTCTGCCTTTTATGCACGAGAAATTTTTTTCCGAAAAAAAACCTACTCTGGCCGATGGTGATTTCATGGGTTTTTTTATTGGTCAAAAAACAGAGGTTTTTGCGGACCTAGTCAAGGAGGGCCTGGAGCGAAAAGAAAAGATATTTGTATCTGAGCGAATTCTTAGGCGTTACCCAAATACGCTGAATTTAGGTGAGCAGAATGTTGATGTTTTGCTAGATCCCAACTTGTTAGAAGTTGAAAAATTAGTTTCGTCTCAAATTGAGTATGAGGAAGGAAGTTTGTTTTCCGGACATCGTTACTTAATTGATTCAGAAAGTTTCTTTTCAGACCTAGAGAATCATGTCTGTCGATGTAGCTTAGATGGTTTATTGAAGTCCTTGATGCACTGTCAGGCTTCGGTCGGAATCGTGTTCAGTGATCTACAAAAAATCAGTCTGACTCAACTTTCTTCTTTTCCAAGAGTTTATGTTAACGATAACGTTGTTAGTAATAAATTTTTCATAATGCCGACACGGCTTAATGGGAAGAATTCAGAAATTTCCCTGATTTTTGAGGATCTTGCGGAGAAGAGTAGACCTGACACGCCCCAAAATGGGGAGACTTTCCCGATGTTAATACCTGGGATGCTTGAATCGATAATCGAGTCACTGGGAGTCGGGGTTGTTGTTGGTGATCGTTATGGGAATATGGTGCTCTATAATAAAGCATCGAGCAAAATGATGGGTTTGCCTCCAAGTCCACTTCCGTATGCAGAAAGAATTCGAAGATTTGGGAACTATTTACCAGATAAAATAACCCCGTACCCATACGAGCAGTTACCACTATCTCGTGCAATAAAAGGGGAAGATTTTGATAATGAGCTTATTTATGTTTCAAATCCCTTAAAGCCATCTGGAACATGGATCCAGACGATGGGTCGCGGAGTTAGAGATTCAGAAGGTGCCTTAATAGGAGGAGTGTTAGTTTCAAAAGATGTGACGGAGGAGAAAAAGTTACAGGAAGAAAACGAGTTTCTCGAAAAAAGTTTGGTGCAAAATCAAAAGCTTGAAAGCTTAGGAGTTTTAGCAGGAGGAATAGCGCATGACTTTAATAACTTGCTCGTTGGTGTTTTAGGAAACGCCAGTATCATTCTGCAACAAGGGGGAGTAAGTGAGTCGCTAAGACCAAGAGTCGAGCAAATACAGGAAGCTGGATTTCAATTAAATGATCTGACAAAACAACTTTTAATTTACGCGGGCATTCGTCCAAACCAAGAGTACGAAGTTTTCAATCTTAACGAGCTGGTTCAAACAATGAAAGGACTTGTCGAATCAGTTGTCTCAAAGAAGATGCAAGTCAAATTGAAGTTGAGTTTAGAGCCGTTGTTTTTGAGTGGTGATGAAGTGCAGCTCAGGCAAATACTTTTAAATCTGGCGATGAATGCAGCTGACGCATATTCAGACTCAGCAGGGGAGTTGGAAATTAGAACGAGAGAGAAATTTGTGGATGAAGTTGTGTTTAAGAGAAGTTTTTTTTCTGCTGCGGAAGGAGCTGGGAGCTACGTTTGTTTTGAAGTGGCTGATCAAGCAGGTGGAATCGAGCCCGGCTGTATAGAAAGAGTTTTCGATCCCTTCTATTCGACAAAGGGAATGGGGCGTGGGCTTGGGCTTTCTGCGGTTCTTGGAATTATTAAAGCTCATAAAGGTTTTCTTGAGTTGAAAACCAACAAGGGTGTGGGCACCAAGTTTTCAGTCTGGTTTCCCGCTGTTTCGGAACCAAAAAAAATAGTCAGCAACCCTAATCTAAAAGCATCCGATTCATATCATAGTAAAAGAGTTTTAATTATTGATGATGAACAGTTGGTATTGGATGTCGCAAAAGCGATTCTTTCTCATCATGGTTTAAGCGTGCTTGGCGCCTCAAGTGGGACTGAGGGGTTGAATATTTTAAGACGAGAAATCGAGTCAATAGATTTATTAGTATTGGATATGAATATGCCTGATATTAATGGAGATGAAGTTTATCGGGTAGTTCGTAATCTTACAAAGGCATTGCCAATAATTATATCGAGTGGCTTTTCAAAAGAACTGTGCGTCTTGGATCGAACTGACGATTCTAAATGTTACTTTTTAGAAAAACCATACAGTTCAGAAAAACTTTTGACCATTATTGAAGAGGTTTTCAGTTAGACTTTATGCGAACTCTAGATTTGAGGCCGATGAAGATTATATATTAAAGCAATGATTTCTTTTGTAACTTCTTGGGTTGTTTTTCTATCAATATTTACAATGTGATCTGCGATAGAGTTGTACAATGGTAATCTTTCGTTAAATAACGAACGCGCTTTGTCGATGTCCTTAAAAAGCGGTCTTTTGTCGGAAAATTGGCAACGATTTTTACATGTTTCAAAAGTCGCATTTAAGAAAACTATTTTATCCTCTTTTGACATTCTGTTCTCGGAAAGCAGTGAGCTAGGACTATTATGAACTAATGTTCCTCCACCAGTCGCAATGATCTGATTCTTTTTATTTAAACTTTCTATTAGGGCAAGAGTTTCAAATTCACGAAATTTTGATTCGCCATGTTTTTCAAAGATTTCATTGATGGATCGCAACCCTGAAATTTTGATAATCTCATCGTCCATGTCGATTCGTTTTGCTTTGAGTTGTTTTGCTAGATCTCTGGATACGGAGGACTTGCCAGAACCCATAAATCCAATAAGCAGGATATTTTGATTAGAAAGCAAAGAGTTTGTTTGCATTATCAGTTGTCTTTTTGGCGACTTCTTCAATCGTCGTATTGTGAAGATTCGCAATGGTTTGTGCGATAATTTTAACGTGCGCTGATTCGCTTTCTTTCCCTCTGTATGGTTCGGGTGCCATATACGGTGAATCTGTCTCGAGCATTATTTGATCCAAGGAAATTTGCGCGATCTCTGCCCTTAAGGCATGAGCGTTTTTGAAGGTAATAATGCCAGTTAGGGAAATAATGAAATCGAGTTCGAAAACTTGGTTAGCAATCTCAGCGCTCTCTCCAAAACAGTGAAATACTCCTCGAAGATTTGGACCTTTTTCTTCTTTTAATATCTGAATCGTCTTGTCATGCGCATTTCTACAGTGAATTATTAATGGTTTATTTAGGTTTTTAGCAATCGAGATAGTTTCTCTGAACAATTTTTCTTGTTCTTCAAAGTCAGACCAGTTTTTAAAATAATCTAAGCCTGTTTCTCCAATGCCGACGACTTTGGGGTCGTTAGCTAATTCTTCTAAATCTTCATTCCAAAAATGTTTGCCAGCGTCGTGTGGATGGAGCCCAATAGACGCGTAAATATTCGAATGTGTTTGCGCCAATTCGAGTGCTTCGTAGTTTGGTAGAATGCCATCAGAAGCCCCGATGCAGATAATTTTGGAAATATCTGCATCTTTAGCTGAACTTAAAATGGAGTCTAATCTAGTAGACTCCAATCCTGTTAAATGGGCATGAGTGTCAATTAATTCCACGTCTAAATATTTATCCGTTAAGATTATCTAACTACACTACCAGGAGCAGTTACGTTGACTGGATTTATAAGTTCTAAATTGCCTTCGGCATCTGAGGCAGCTAATAGCATTCCCTGACTTTCGATTCCCATTAATTTGGCTGGTTTCATGTTTGCTACAACAACAATGCTCTTGCCAATGAGACTTTCACTATCATAATGCTTTGCAATTCCTGCAAGGATTTGTTTTTGACCAAATTCTTGTCCTAAGTCGACTTGTAGTTTAAGAAGTTTTTCCGATTTTTCTATTTTTTCAGCGGAAACGATTTTGCCAACTCGAAGCTGGGCTTTGGCAAAGGTGTCATAGCTAATAAGAGTAGGTTCTACCGCTTTTACTGTTTCTTTTGCTTCGTCTTTGATTTCTGCTTTAACTTCCGGTTCTTTGACTTTTGCTTCAGCTGATTCCATTTTTATTTCCTAAATTTCAAATTAAATATCTATAATTTATTGGTTCTAAGAATGTTGGTGACATGTGATCTCGCATGAACGCTAAACTTAGTGTGAATTACGTTTTTTGAACTTATAACATCTTCGCGATGTTCATCAACGGTGCCAGGAGATAACATATCTAGCTGCGTTTTGCATTAGCCCTCAGTTTTAGGAAGATATAGTCGATCTTTTATGGAGCTAAGGTGCTTAATCTTAAACTTTCCTTCAGGTGTCCCTCGAAAGTGATTGGAAACGGGGACCTTTAAGGAGACAAAATTTTTCTAGCTTAGTTTGGTGTGGAAATTAAAAAAAAATGTTAAAAAAGAAAGAAATAGCGAGGTATTAACTAATGCGTTCAAATTCCTCTGTTTCTAGGTTCCTGAATTCTAGGAGAATCTAGCTTGTTTGATGTTTTATAGTAAAAAGGTGTTTTAATGAACGAGAAGATAGCAGTTTATGTTGCGTGGCCCTATGCGAATGGGGATTTGCATTTGGGGCATATTGCAGGTGCATATTTGCCTGCCGATATATTTGCGAGATTTCACAGGCTTGCGGGTGACGACGTAATGATGGTTTCTGGATCGGATTCGCATGGTACTCCGATAACCTTGAAAGCTAAACAACAAAAAATTTCACCGAAAGAACTTGTTGAAAATTATCATCAAAGATTTATTGAAGATTTTCAAGCTTTAGGAATTTCGTTCGATTTATTTACAAACACTCTCACAAAAAATCACTATAAAATTGTAACTGATTTTTTTAAAAAATTTGAAGAAAATGGTGATTTTACGATTGAATCGCAGCCACAATTTTACGATACTGTCGAAAATGTCTTTTTGCCAGATCGGTATGTTGGTGGAAAATGTCCATTGTGCTCTTATGAAAAAGCGAGAGGAGATGAATGTGAACAATGCGGTAAAACTTATGAAGTCACAGCGATTAAAGATCCAATCTCAAGCCTTAGTGGAACAACTCCCGTTTTAAAAGATACGGAGCATTTTTTCTTACATCTTGAAAACTATCAAGACCAATTAAGAGAGTATGTCGATAAGTCTACGCATTGGAAGTCTCATGTAAAAAATTTCACGTCTTCTTGGGTTGAAGAAGGGTTAAGACCAAGAGCAGTAACAAGAGACATTGACTGGGGGATCCCTGTTCCAAAAGCTGGATGGGAAGATAAAGTTATCTACGTATGGTTTGATGCTGTAATTGGTTATTTGAGCGCCTCTAAAGAGTATTCCGCGTTAGTTAAAAACGAAGATCTTTGGAAGGATTGGTGGTGCGATAAAACTAGCAAAAGCTTCTACTTCATTGGTAAAGATAATATTCCGTTCCATACGGTTATTTGGCCGATTGAATTAATGGCTTATGATAAAAGTTATAACTTGCCTTATGACGTTCCAGCGAATCATTTTTTAAATATTGAAGGCGAAAAGTTTTCTACAAGTCGTGGGCACGCTGTGTGGGTGCGGGAACTTTTGGAAAAGTTGAGTCCTGATGCTTTACGTTTTTATGTTAGTTCGATTTTGCCGGAGACTAAAGACTCTAATTTTTCTTGGGAAGAGTTAAAAACTCGAAATAATGGAGAGTTGGTTGCTGCCTGGGGAAATTTAGTTAATCGGGTACTTGGGTTTTGTCAGTCAAAATTTGAAGGGGTTATTCCAACACCTGGTAAGTTAAGTGAACTTGACGAGGCTATTTTAGCGAGAAGAGAAGCTGTTTTTAAATCCGTAGCCGCCTCTTATTCAACGTGTATGTTTCGAGAGGCTTTGAAGGATTCTCTTGCTTTAGCCAGAGAGGTAAATAAGTATCTTGATGAACGTGCTCCATGGACTTTATTTAAAACAAACCCAGAAGATGCTGGGACTGTTATTTATGTTGCGCTAACCATGATTAGATCGATCAATATTTTAATGGCTCCTATTATTCCGAATAGTGCCGAGAAGATTGAAGGATTGTTGGGGGATTGTCGAAAGCTATTTGCTGCTCCTAAAATGGAGAAAGTTGGTGAAAATGAGGACGAGCATCTGGTTTTATTTGCGGATAGGGTGAAAAATAGCGATCTTTTTGAACCTTGCGGTGTGCAATCTGGGTCTAAGTTAGAAAAGATTGAACCGCTTTTTAAATTGCTTGAATAATTCAAATTTGTTGGAACGATGCTTAATCGGCTCTAAAACGCAGTTTTGTTTGAGTAGAGATGTACTAAAACGATAAAAAAGCCTCTGTCATGTTGACAAAAAACGGCGCACGCGCCGACAATTTTTGCCAAGTATGAAAGTTGGCAGATTCTTCTAATCCATTTTTTTACGTAAGTTTCTGATTTTACGAAGAAATGTATTGGTATAAAAAGTGCAATATATCTTTTAGTTATGCATTAATTATTTAACGCAGGATTTTTCGTATGAATACAGTCGGTGAAACCCAAAAAGGCTTCTCGTTACTCGAATTAATGGTTGTAATGGTTATGATCGCGGTTTTGGCTTCAATGGCCACGCAGTCCTACACTATCTACAAGCAGAAAGCCCAACATAGTAGTGCGATTGTTCTGTTTAACCAAGCAAGGTCCTCTTTAGAAGGTGGTAAGATTAATAGTGAGAGCGATAGCTTTTCAGATCCCGTAATGGAGTTTGATCAACTCGGCCCGGGAATTCCGGGTGGTGAATATGGTCAAATATTACTTGCCGGTTTGGTCTTACCAGAAAATCATAAGGTATTTGTTAGGCACGTTACTGATTGCAATGATTCGATATGTGTTGAGGATGTAATTTCCGTAAGGCATTGCCAAACAGGCAAAATGGCTACCTTGACTATGTTCCATAGTGGATCAAGCGTGATTAATCTACAAGCCGAAGCAAGTCTCCCTTGTAGCTAACAAGCGATTGCTGCTGTTTTTAATTCTTAGTCCGTTTTCGCAAATAATCGCGGTATAGTATCTCGTTAGATTAAAAAATTAGGAGATAGTGTCTGCTAATCTAATTTCTGCGTCTAGGTGACGGATTTGGATTTCATTTTGAGCAACAGAAAGTTTTAAAATAGTATTCGCCAAATCTTCTAGATTCTTATTGTTTCCAGATTTCATAAGGTCTCTTAAGCATTGTGCGATAAGATTGATTTTGACATTTACGATACTTGAATCTTTTTCGTTGGTTCTCAAAAATTGAATTAATTGAGATTTTATATTTAACTTTGATTCAAGCGATATGATATCATCGATCCGGTGAATATAATCTTCCAATTCAACGATCTTCGATTTAATATTTGCAATTAGATTTGCTTCTGATTTCGCTAGTAGGGTCTTGTTTTCTATCTGATGCGATAAGTTTAGCAGGGACAATGATCCATCAAGATGATCCAAGAGTCTGTCTGGAAGATTTATTGATTCGCTTGGGGAGAGAAGGTTTATAACTTCTTGAATTTCAGCTTTGCTTCTTTTGTGACAGTTAAATGATTGAGTTCTTGAATTAATAGTTTCAGGAATTAGATGTTCCTGGTGTGTTATTAAGATAAAGAATTTTTCATTCTCGGGTTCTTCGAGTGCTTTAAGAAGGGCATTTGCTGCGCTAATTGTCATTTTATGGGCATCGTTGATGATGATGATTGAGCCTTGGTCGTAGTAGGCTTTTAAGTTGAAGTTCTGAATTGTGTCTCGAATTTGATCAACTGAAATTGTTGATTTGCCTTCATCTTCTTCTACTAAGTATAAATCTGGATATGTTCCTTGGAAGACTTGGGAAACAACCTTTTCATCGACAATCTTTTGATTCTCGTGGTGCTTTTTGTGCCCGAGATTTAAGATGATTTTGCTTGCGATAGTACGAGCAAAGCGTCTTTTCCCAATTCCCTCCAGGCCGCTAAGTAGGATGGCATGAGGTAGGTTGTCTTCTAAGATAATTTTGTCAATGAGACTTGTCTCATTGACAAATCCGATAAGCAAATTATCAAACATACGCCCGTTCTGAAATAAATTTAAGTGTTAGTTCGCTTAGTTCTTCGGTGGTTTTATTCGCGTCAAGTACAAGGAATAGATCTTTGTTTGCTTTCGCTATTTCCAAGTATCCTTTCCGGATTTTTTGGTGGAAACTTTCATCTTCTTTTTCGAATCGATCTTTTGCGCCTCTTGCCGACACTCTTTTAAAAGATAGCGATGGATCAATATCTAATAGTATAACTCCGTTTGGCTTAAAGCCACTGAGTACTATTTCATTTAAACTATTTACGAGTTTGGGATCAATTCCTCGTCCGTAAACTTGATAGGCAATAGTAGAATAGATAAATCTATCACAGAGGACTAAAGTCTTTTGTTGGATTAAAGGTTTGATTACTTCTGTTAGGTGTTGAGATCTGTCAGCGCAAAATAACAAAAGCTCCGAGAGCGGGGCAATCTTTGTATTCTGTTCGCTGGATTCTAAAAGTAGTTCTCGAATTTTTGTCCCTAGGTTGGAACCACCGGGTTCTCTTGTTCTTGAAGTTGGGATTTTCTTTGTCGTCAGAGCGTGTTGAACGGCTTCAATTAAAGTCGTTTTGCCGGACCCCTCAACTCCTTCAAAGACAAATAAACCATTCATTTTAGTTACTTTCTTCTGGTTTAGCTTCGTCAATCTTCTGAGAACCTAAAATAAGTTCAACGCCGTTTATCAGATGTTTTGGCGTAAAGGGTTTAGTGATGTAGTAATCGACCGCGTATTCGTTATATCCAGTGAGTATGTCTTCGTTTTCCACTTTTGCAGTGAGCATAATGACAGGAGTATTTTGAGTATTTGGATTGATTTTTAAATGAGTAATCACGTCGTACCCTGACATTTCTGGCATCATTAAGTCTAATAAAATTAGTTGCGGGACTTCGTCCTTAACCAAAGCCAATGCCTCCTTTCCGTTAGAAGCTTCTTTGGTTTCATAACCCTTGGCGTTCAGGATTGTCCGAATGATATTTCTGGTGTCTTTGTCGTCGTCGACAATTAAAATAAATTTGTTTTTACTCATCGTATGTTAATGATATTTATTATGACTAAACTTCTACTTGTTGGTGAAACTTTTATATTTTCTATAACTAGCAGCGTTACTTGGTTCAATAAAAAAACTAATAATGTCGTAGTCTTGAGCCTAGTAAATTTCTTCGCTGTGAAAATCCCGTAGCTTACTTATTCTACCATTTCTAATAGGTTAATGGACTAAAGGCAAGTTCGCATTTGCTAAGTTTTTTCTTAAAATGAGTTTAAAAAAAGTTGGGTGTTCTCGTCGTCAAGGGGGAGAGATGAGGAGTAAGGTAACAGGTTTTATTTGCTTATATACCTCATAGAATTAAGTTCTTTGCAGATATTTTATCTACGAGGAGATATTTAACATGAAGCTACTCGTGATCGATCAAGGAGGTCAACGTAGGTTTAGTCAGAGGAGGAAATGATCGGATATTGTCTACTAAATTGATGCTCGATTTTCCTGAAAGGTTCTTCCGTACATTTCCAGAAGCACCTAAAAGTCACCGCTAAACGTTCTTCCTATTACTTCGTTTGTCTCATGCGTTGACGGCCAGATAGGCAAGATACATTTTTCATTGAAATTTAATAACCCATCAACTGGAGAACTTGGGAAAAGGTATTTATTGATAATTAAGCATGAAATGACCGCGCCTTCAGAACAGTTACAGCCTTTCAAACTAGAATTATTTTGAATGGAAATAGTCCCATTATTGGAAAGTAAGTAGATATTACTATCTGTATTCAAATCGGATTCTTGCAGTAGCGGATTTAAAATTTCAATTTCGTTTTCGGCAATAATAAACGTGTGGATTGAATTCGACTCCAACCTATTGGCGATAATATTGAGTTCTGAAATACGTAGTGAGCCCAG
>CAYYIQ010000102.1:0-11931 GCA_964472005.1 uncultured Bdellovibrionales bacterium
GACATCGGCCAATAGGTTTTTTTAAACCATATTCACGAGAATCCTCTTTCGAGATATGTAAGACCAATGCCTTACAAGCAAAATGTTCACCTGAAATTCGAACAAACAACTCCCTCGGTTTGTCTTTCCTTGGGGTAACTTGGTGCAGTTCGAACCAGCTTCCTTTGTAAAGAATTCTATCTGCCGTAGAACTCGTTGAAAATTTTCTTCCCATCAAATCTAACCTCTTCGGTAACCGCCAATTTAAAACCTTTGGCCTAAGTCACATACCAGATTATTTTAGTCAAGTTTAAGACATTATGCTCTATACTCTTCCTCTAGGGATGAAAATTCACATACAGAGGTCCGAACTGAGTTTGTGACTGATTGATTCTTGTTGCCAAACCTGAACTGTCAATCATCTTCCGCCAATAAGTAACGAGAAATTAAAATGAAGAGATTATATTCGTCTAAGTAAAATCGTGTTTATAAAGATTTAACAGTTCCTTGTTAGATCTTAAGGATAAAAGTCCTCGAATAAAACCTGAGAGTTGAGCGCTAGAGAGAATACTTAGAGCCAATATCCTGAAGAACGGGTTTTCACCCAGGGCCCCAAAACGTTTAAAATAAAAAAAGGCTCTAACCGCAACAAGTAGAAACGCTAGGACGAAAAAGTGGCACCAAGAAATAGTGTAAAGAAATTCAAATATGAGAAAGACGAAGAGCAAAATGGAAATTTCGACCAAAGCTTTGAAAAATTCACTGAACAAATCAAAATAATGTTTCCAAAATAAAAACCCTGTTTCAGCATCTCCTCTTGAATAGTTAAATATTTTTCGCCACATCGGCAAGATTCGATCTGGTAACTTCCATTCGACAATTGCGTCAGGCGAGAACGCCAACGAAACCCCTTTCACTTTCATAGCATATCCAAAAAGACTATCCTCGGCAGCGAGGGTCAGGTTCTCTAAGAACCCCCCTACTTTCTCAAAAGCAGTTTTCCGGATTGCCAAAGAGCGAGTTGATGGTAAAAACTTTTTAAGATCCATCTGTCTTAGTTGTGGAACCAGAAATCGCTTAATTTGGACTTGCCAAGGCGCGTCTCCTGCAACTTTATACCAACCCATTGAACAGTCGATGCTAGAATCACTCATTGGTAAAAGTAAGTTTTTTGCCCAGTTTATATCTAACTTTGTTCCAAGATCGGCAAATGCAATGATGTTCTGCCTAGCCTTACCTACGCCTAGATTTCTCGCCACTGCAATATTAATATTTTTTTCTACAAAATAATTTACGGAAACATCCTGATTTGCCTCGCTCCAAGAGTAGACACAATCTCTGACCTCATCTTCTCCCCCAGCATCACAAATTATCAGTTCGCTTGGTCGATGACTTTGTAACGCTATAGACTTTAAGAAATCATCAATAGTATCTTTTTCTCCTTTGCAGCTCACAACTAAACTAAAATCAAGATTTGAATTAACCCTGATCTCGCTAGGTAAATCGATAGAGTTCGGAAAGAATTCTTTTATTTCCTTAGAGCCTGAAAATATCTGAACCTTACTATCTGGTATCTCAATTTTTGCACGAGTTCGGAAGTTTTCAATTAACAGAGTCAGGCGATACCGAATTGAATAAGGTAATAAAGGCCAAAGCAAAGGGATCAAGATTTCAAAAACACCAAATTTCATAATTACACTTTGAACTTTATTAAAATCGCCCTAAACGACAACTCTTTTTTATATAGTACATTACTACCCACGCTTCGACTTTCACAAGTTCGTCATCCCTGAGAGAGCACTGTTTTTTCGACATGGGACTCAAGCCCTACTCAATTCAAACATTAAAAACAGCGGGAATATGCAGAGTGCGTAAAATGTCAGCACAACAATAGATTACCCTTCCTAACTCAAATCCTAATTTCTACGATAGCCTATCATCGACTCATCACCACTCGAATAATTAACATGAGTTAAAAAGGCTATTTCACTTTAATTGAAGAATCACACACCTATTTACAGATCAAAAAAGAACCTAGCAGACTCTATTAAAACATCTCCTATTTAGAAAGAATGGACTAAATATAAAGACTTTCGCATTCGAGCCCTTTACATAGGCCAAAAGAGTGCTTAAATCCTATTATTATCGTTGTTTAACTTTTGCGGAGAAATCATTGAAGTTCCAAGATTATTACGAGACATTGGGGGTAAGCAGAACAGCTTCAAAGGAGGAGATATCAAAGGCTTATAGAAAACTAGCCCGAAAATATCATCCAGACGTCAATAAAGACAAAAGTGCGGAAGACAAATTTAAACAGATCTCGGAGGCCAATGAGGTTCTCAAAGACCCTGAAAAACGGAAAATGTACGATCAACTAGGTGAGAACTGGAAAGCTGGGCAAGACTTTCGACCACCTCCGGAATGGGATCAATTCTTTAACTCAACGCAATCCACTCAAAGACGTGGTCAATCTCAATCTTACAGCTTCGGACCAAGTGACGGCGAACCTGGTGGATTTAGTGATTTCTTCCAAGCAATTTTTGGATCCAGCTTTGGTGGGATGGGAGAACAAGGACCAACTACACGAAGAACTACCAAAAGTCGCGCGAGAAGTGCTGCGACTACAGCAGCTCCGAAACCACCAATCGAAGTTTATGTCAGCCTTGAAGAAATCGCGAATCAAGGGAAGCGGACTATCAATTTAAACATAACCAATTTCAACGCATTCGGTGGCAAAGAAGTTTCTAAAAAAACTATCTCATTCAAGATCCCTCCAGATATGCACGACGGGAAATTAATTCGCTTGAAATTAAAAAGCCAAGACGGAAATCCAGAAGTTGTATTAAAATTACGAATTGCAGCACACGGCTTATACAAGATTGCAGAAAACCAAAATATCAAAGGTTACTTAAATATTGCAACATGGGAAGGTGCGCTTGGATCAACAATCAACGTCAAAACATTGGATGGCTCAGTTAACCTAAAAATACCTCCTGGCACATCTGGTGGGAAGATATTCCGATTGAAACAGAAAGGTCTTCCGAAGAAAGACAACACTCGTGGTGACATACTACTTGAAACAAGAATAGTGTTTCCACCAAGTCTATCAAGTGAAGAAACCAAAATTTATGAGGATTTGAAAAAAAATTCTACGTTCGACCCTCGCAAAATCTAAAAAAGATGCTTACCTTCTCTAGGTAAGCAATGAAATGTAAAAAAGGAATTAATGGATCTAAATAAATTTACGGAAAAATGCCAAGAAGCAATCAAAGATGCGCAGGCAATTGCATTAAAGAACAATAATCAAGAAGTTGATGTTGAACATCTACTATTATCTTTAATCCAGCAATCTGGCGGACTTTTCCCAAGATTACTCACAAAGATGGACATCTCCCCTGATGCTCTTGTGATACCCGTTAGAGAAGTCATCGAACGCAAACCGAAAGTTCAATCAAGTAGCGGAGAAATTGGCAAGGTTTACATTACTCAAAACCTTCAAAGAATACTCGTCAAATCTGAGGACGAAGCCGCCAAAATGAAAGATGACTACGTTTCAGTTGAACATTTGGTACTTTCAATTTTAGAGGAATCCAAAACTGGACCAATCGCTGACGTATTAAAAAAATTCCTTATCACGAGGGAAAGATTTCTAAAAACACTCAGTCAGGTAAGAGGCTCAAAAAAGGTTAAGGGAGCAAACCCTGAGGCGACCTATGAGGCATTGGAAAAGTACGGTCGTGATCTCGTAAAAGATGCCCAACGTGGTAAACTGGACCCCGTTATTGGCCGAGATTCCGAAATTAGACGGGTAATCAGAATACTTTCAAGAAAAACCAAAAACAACCCAGTTCTCATTGGCGAGCCTGGTGTTGGTAAAACGGCAATTGTTGAAGGCCTTGCTCAGCGTATAGTTCGCGGAGATGTTCCAGATGGCTTAAAAGACAAAACTGTTTTTGCTCTTGATATGGGTGCCTTGATTGCGGGTGCAAAATTCAGAGGAGAATTTGAAGAGAGACTTAAATCCGTTCTACAGGAAGTTAAAGAAGCCGAAGGTCAAATCGTTCTTTTTATCGACGAACTTCATACAATAGTCGGCGCTGGAAAATCAGACGGAGCGATGGATGCTGGTAATCTATTGAAACCGATGTTGGCTCGAGGCGAACTACATTGTATCGGAGCAACAACTCTCGATGAATATCGATTATATATAGAAAAGGACGCGGCTCTTGAACGTAGATTTCAACCAGTAAAAGTCGATCCACCATCTGTTGAAGACACTATCTCTATCTTAAGAGGTATTCGGGAACGTTTTGAGATTCACCATGGTGTTAAAATAATGGACAATGCTCTTGTTAGTGCGGCTGTACTATCAAACCGATATATCAGTGACAGATTCCTTCCAGACAAAGCCATCGATTTGGTTGATGAAGCCTGCGCAATGATTAGAACTGAAATCGATTCGATGCCTACCGAATTGGATGAGGTGACGCGGAAGTTAATGCAAATTGAGATTGAAGCTGCGGCTCTTAAAAATGAAAAAGATAGCCAAAGTGCGCAAAGGTTGGAAAAACTTCAAAAGGAGATTGCTGAACTTAAAAGTAAATCTGATGCGATGCGAGCCCAATGGGAGAACGAAAAGCATGCGATCCAGCACGTTCGTTCGATTCGGGAAAAAATCGAAGCTGCTAAATTGAAAATCATGAACGCCGAGCGCGAATATGATTTGAATAAAGCCGCGGAACTTCGTCATGGTGTCTTACCTTCTCTTGAAAAGTCTTTGTATGAAGAAGAAGCTGCAATGAATTCTGCGGCGAATGATTCGAGGCTACTTAGAGAAGAAGTAAGCGATCACGAAATTGCTGAAATCGTAGGACGTTGGACCGGAATACCAGTTACAAAACTAGTTGAAGGCGAGAAGGAAAAACTTCTTAAATTAGGAGAAATTCTGCATAAGCGAGTTATTGGCCAAGAAAGTGCGGTTGATCTTGTTACGGACGCAGTCATTCGTGCCCGAGCTGGGATTAAAGACCCGAAACGTCCGATTGGATCATTCTTGTTCTTAGGCCCAACTGGTGTAGGAAAAACAGAGTTAGCCAAAACATTAGCTGAGGCTCTGTTTGATAGTGAAGAAAATATGATCAGAATAGACATGAGTGAGTACATGGAAAAACACTCTGTTTCTCGTCTGGTTGGAGCTCCTCCTGGCTATGTCGGATATGAAGAAGGTGGCCAGTTGACCGAAGCTGTAAGAAGAAAACCATACTGTGTCCTTTTATTTGATGAAATTGAAAAAGCTCATAGCGACGTTTTTAATATCATGCTTCAGATTCTAGATGACGGACACATCACAGACTCTCAAGGTAGAAGAGTCGACTTTAAGAATACAGTTATTATCATGACTTCTAATATTGGATCCCAATATTTATTAGATGATATTAAGGTCGATGAAAAAGATTGGAAAATCTCCGATGAAGCCAAAGAGAAAGTGATGAAAGATTTACAGAAGTCTTTTCGTCCGGAGTTCCTAAATCGAGTTGACGAAATTGTTCTCTTTACTCCACTAAACTTGGAACAAGTACGAAAAATCGTTGATTTACAATTGAATACGTTGAGGTTGAGACTGGAAGATCGCAATATTTCTCTTGAGCTTACGGATCAAGCTGCTGAATTTATCTCTAACGAAGCTTATGTTCCTGCCTATGGTGCACGACCAATTAAACGATACCTTCAACGTCACGTTGAAACTTTACTAGGTAGAGCTTTAATTGGAGGAGAGATAGTAGATGGTTCTCACGTTAAAATAGATGAGAGTGAGGGAAAGATTGTCTTGGATATAACCAAGCCACCAAAAACACATGAAGAAGATGTTCACGTAAGTTAATCCAAACTTCAATTGCGATTAGGACACCTACCATTGTTGTCCTAATCGACTTTACTTTTAGAGCAGGGAAAATATATATTTTCCCTTTACGTTTTATTCAAATATTTTAGCAATCGACTGTACCAAATTTTGGGCTTTACAAGGTTTTGTAATAACCTGCTCGCAGCCCGCTTGAATTGCTTGCTCATGTAAATTTAAATCATTTGAAGCAGTAAACGCAATCACCGGATTTTTGTATCCGTTTTCGCGGATTTTTCTAACCGTTGAGACGCCATCAATATTTGGCATCATCAAATCAACTATAATTAAATCTGGATTTTTTTCTTCTACGGACGAAATTGCATGCAAACCATCTGTCGACCTTGTTACTTCATAACCATTCTTTTCAAACAGAATGGACATAATGTCTAGTGAAGTAATATCGTCGTCAACGAAAAGAATATTTTTAGCCATTATTTTATCCTAATTGGATTTTATTCGATTAATCATTTCCACACTTAAGATGTTAGCTAAATCGATCAAGATTTATTTTTCCTCCTATTTTTGTCGATCTTTTTTCAATTTTTATCCGAGCCGCGAACTAAAAGTCCCCTATTCCGCACTTCTCCTTAATAAATTCAAACGGTTAGCCCTTTTAAAAATGTTAATCAGCTAGGTATCACTTTAAATTGATTAACCCATAACCTAAAACAATCGATTGTAAGTGAGGAAATTTAATATTCTGAGGGTGGCTATTATGTTGGGGAAATTTAGGATGCGGGTAAATGTTATAATCTCACTAGCTATTGTAGCTTCATTTGGTCAAGGATGTTCGCTTTCTAGCTATGGCACTCAAGAAGGTGTTCTAGGCTCAATTGCTGGGCTAGTTGTTGGCGGTGGAATCGGTCAAATTCTAGGTGATGAATACGGTAAAAAAACTGAGAATACAGCATTAGGTGCTGGAATTGGTGCTGCCAGTGGTCTCGCGCTCGGTGCCTTAATTCATGACAATAGATCTCAAATTGCAAAAGAAAAAGCTCTCGTCGTAAGAAAAGAACGACAAATAGACGATCGTCAAAAGGAAATCGATGAACTTCGAGAAGATGTTTACAGTCAAAGTTCATGGGGTCGGCTCGAAGTACAGCCGTGGAGCGAAAGATATAAAATTGAAACATCAGAAATTCCATACCAAGGTTTGGGGCTCGAATAGCAGTAGCGTCGTCTTTTTCGTCTCGTAAAAATCAAGCGATCAACTAAATGGATAAAGGAAAGAAAAACAAACCAATTACTACCTTTTTAATCTCAATTAAAAAGACTATAATTTTACGTTAATTTCTTTAAACGATTTACATTATAAGGTACTCTCTAGGAGAATTAAGGATGAAATTCGTTTTACGGCAAACGTAGCTACCAATTTAGATAGGGTTTCAAGATGTTTGAAGTAAATACCAATCTTAGATTTAAGAAGCCCTAAATGGCTGCAACTACGAATAAAGCTCAATTTTATTTTTATATTGAGGAACTCAATTTGTAAGCAGTGAAATTGTTAATGAATTTGGGCTACGATGACGAGAGTGTTTTGAAACATTCAACTTAATTGAACTGCATATTAATCGACGAATTTATTGGATATTAAATGATCTTTCTAACCGGCGGCAACGGTTTCCTTGGTACTAGTTTAATCGAGAAATTTTTTGAATTTCGACCTGATCTTAAGATTTGTGTTCTAGTTAGAGGTAAAACTGAAATAGAATCACAACTCAAGCTCGATGATAGTTGCAAAAAGATCATTAAAAAATTCGGAGAACAGTTTTACAGAGATCGAATTAAAGTAGTCAAAGGCGACCTTTCCAAGGAGAACCTCGGACTTAGTCATTACGATAAAGATTTCCTATGTGGAAATATTTCTTCAATTTACAATAACGCTGCCAACACAAATTTGGGCGCACCATTTGCCGAACTCGCAGAAACCAATATCATTGGGACTGAAAAAGTACTCGGACTTGCAAAAGATGTCGTTAAGAAAAATAGCGATTTAAGATTTTTTCATATCTCAACTGCGTACGTCGCTGGCGACCAAGCAGGAATTCAGACTCCCAACGAATTAAATCTGGAGGTTCGATTCAGAAATGCCTACGAACAGACTAAGGCGATTGCTGAGACAAAAGTTAGAGCATGTAAAGATGACTTCAATGTTACAACTTACAGACCTTCGATAATCGTTGGTGATAGCCGCACTGGCTTTACTTCTGCTTTTAACGTTTTATACATTCCAGCAAGAATAATAATCTCAGGCTTACTGAAAGCAGTCCCAGCTCTTCCGCATGCGCCGTTTGATGTAGTTCCCGTTGATTACGTCTCCGAAAGCATTGTAAAATCACACGCAACTCCTGTCGTCTCAGGAAGTACCTATTATTTGTCAGCAGGAGTTGGGCGCGAGACTTCTCCGATCGAGATTTTGGAACTACTTTTTTCAACGGCGAATCTGTTTGGAAACAAACACCTACATAACCTTCCATCTTTTATTCCACCTGAAAAAGTGCATAAGGCTTTAGGATCTGTTTCATCGCTTGCGCATCACGTATATCAAAGCAGCGCTTTTAAAAATTTCGAAAAATTGGTTTGCGAGAAACTTCCTGTCTTTAGGCAGCTTACTCCGTTAATTCCATATATGATTTCTAATCCGAGATTCAACAACAGCGAGACATTAAATACGTTTTCAAATTCAATTGCTGAAGCCCCATTATTTATCAATTATGGTGAGAACATTTTCAAATATTGTTTTCAGACCGATTGGGGAAAAAGAAGTAGTTCGCTCGCATAATCCAATAACATACTAAAAAGCTGCGCGCGCGTGCTTGCTCGAATCTCCCTTAACTCTCAAAGCATCTTGAATTAAGATCTTTCCTCGTTTAATCGTATTTTAAGGTCCGGTAGATAGGAGATCTCAAGAAAACCTATTCCTGACTAATTTATAGCTATTGGCAGAGGAGTTTTTGTCGCTTATATTAAAAGCCTAAAAAGGCAATAAGCCAAAATTAAATCATTTTAGCAAAAACCGCTGGATAGATTTACAGAAAAAGTTTGATTTTTTTTACGGCGTTTCTATTTGAATTACGTCGAGTAAGTTAATAACCTAGGGACAATTAGAATATATTTAGAATTTAAGGAGTTTACCAATAATTTAGCGAACTTTAATTAGCTCATTTTCGCTTATTCCAAGGTGTGTTGAACTTTGAATACTGCGACTTAAAAATGAGAATGCTAAAGGTATATTTTGTACGGATTAATAATTAGTTAAAAATTTAAGAAATTATAAGGAAAGAAGACGTTTTGAAAAACATACTGAGGAAAAATTTATTTTCTTTTATTTTTTTCGTGCTGCGCGTCGCCTAGCACATCTTTCTTAATTTTCGCACTAGTTTACATCATCTGACACTCCTTTTGTCTAAAAGTCTAACAGACTTGCCCTTCAAGACCTATCGAGGCAAAAGACATATATGTCGAAGAAAATGTTAATCAACGCGACCTACCCTGAAGAGTGTAGAATCGCCGTTATCCAAGACTCACAACTTTTAGAATTAGAAGTTGAAAGACTCGATCAAATCCAACTTAAAGGTAATATATATAGAGCACCAATAAGTAGGATAGAACCAAGTTTACAGGCTGCTTTTTTAGATATTGGTTCAAGTCGAAACGGCTTTCTCCAAATAAACGACATTAATCCAGCTTGCTTTCACGAAGCCCCGAAAACAAATCGTGATAGTGGTAGAAGATGGAGACCTTCTGTAAAAGATATTTTAAAGCAAGGTCAAGAAATCATAGTTCAAGTCGTAAAAGATGAACGTGCAGCAAAAGGTGCGACCCTTACAACTAACCTTTCAATCCCAGGAAGATATCTAGTTTTAATGGTTGGAAACCAGCGAGGCGGAGTTTCAAGAAAAATACAAGATGAAGGACAGAGAAAACGATTAAAGCAATCGATTGAGAGTCTTAGCATCCCAGCTGGTATGGGGACAATAATTAGAACTGCTGGAATTAACAAAGCAACTGCTGAATTACAACGCGACCTAGATAGCTTGCTTGAAATTTGGTACGACCTTTTAGAAAAGAGCTTACAATCTGGCCCATCCCCACTTCTCCTTTATCAAGAAAGCTCACTTGCGATCCGAACTATCAGAGATTACCTATCCCCAGATGTAGAAGAAATCATCATAGATGATAAAAAAACCTATGACGATGTAAATGAATTTATTTCGAAATCTGCAACAAACTTCGAAACTAAAATTACGCTTTACGATAAGCAAACTCCGCTTTTCTCTGCCTATCACTTAGATGAACAAGTTGATGCTACAAATTATAGTGAAGTTATTCTTCCTTCCGGAGGATCAATCGTAATTAACTCAACAGAGGCTGTTGTCGCAATTGATGTCAACTCTGGAAGGTCAACAAGTCAAGCGGATGTCGAAGAAACCGCCTACGCCACAAACAAAGAAGCAGCGATCGAAGTAGCTCGCCAACTAAGACTAAGAGATTTAGGCGGACTTGTAGTAATCGACTTTATAGACATGGGTGATAAGCGCCACAAACATGTGGTGGAAAAGACTTTAAAAGATTCTGTTCGTTATGACAAAGCTAAAGTTGAAATTGGAAGAATCTCAAAATTTGGCTTGCTTGAGATGTCACGCCAAAGACTAAAATCTTCCTTGGTAAGCCACAGCCATGAAACATGCACACAGTGCCAAGGCAGAGGTAAAGTTCGAGCACCAGAATCCATCTGTCTGGAAGCTTTAAGAAAGGTACAATCTGCAATATATGCTGGTGGTATCTCTGAGGTCCGTTTACATATCTCTCCTGTTGCTGGTTTGATGCTGCTTAACTCTAAACGCCGTGAACTCACTGCGTTCGAGCTTGAAACCGGAATCAATATTAGGATTTACCCAGACGGTAGATTAAGACCCGAAGAGTATCACATAGAAATTGTTAGATCGAAAGGTGGTCAACCAATCCCAGTACGTCTTAATAGTGCGGAAGAACGCGAGCAAGATTCTGATCATAACAGCAATCGACGCAATACCAATTCGCGAAACCAAAATAGAAATCGCGGTCGACGAAGAAATAACAACGATCAAGACGGCAATCGACGAAACAATAACCGTCGCGGGAATAACAACAACCGAGACAACCGCAACCGTGACAATCGTCGAAACGACAACCCCAACCGCCAGGCTAAACAGTCTAAGCCAGAGGGCGAGGTAAGTGAAAACAAGAAAGAAGAAATTGTAGTAGCTCCTCCAGTTAGAGTCGCACCCGACGCTGAACAAATATAATAGAAAGTTAAGCTGCTACCAAACAATTGATAGCAGCTTTTTAAAGCCTCATATCGTTGGCTAATTGCACCCTAAGTCCCCCTCCTCTCGCTAGCTAATTTCGTTAAAACCTATTGATATTTTTAATCTTAAGAATGTGATTCAGGTGCCTATTTCCATTCTTTTAATTTTTAATAAATCCTAGATTTGACTACTTATTGGCCAAATTATAGATTTGAGACAATAAAACTATTGAATTTAATAATAGTTACTAAAAACTAATTTTTCCTAGGGACTTAGACTACGTTCACAATTATAAAATTATCAACCTAACTTAAAATAATTCACCAAAGTTAAGTTAATTTGGAGAGTTCACATGAGCAATACTATGGCAAAAGACATCAACGAAGAAAAGAAATCGACACCAGTCAAAATTTCTAATGCAATTTTAAAATCCGGCGCACCATCTAACGTAAAAGTTCCTACGTATGACCGTAGTTCACTGAAAGCTGGCATTGTGCATATTGGCGTAGGTGGCTTCCATCGATCACATCAAGCTCTTTACATCGATAGACTCTGTGAAGAAACATCGAATCTTGACTGGGGAATTTGTGGTGTCGGAATTATGCCTCAAGACGAGCAACTTTCAAACGCACTACATTCACAAGACTGTCTATATTCACTAACGGAAAGAAGTGGGACTGAGGATAATTGTAGAATAGTTGGGTCTATCATAGACCATATATATGGACTTGATAATCCCCAAAAAGTATTTTCAAAAAT
>CAYYIQ010000103.1:0-11839 GCA_964472005.1 uncultured Bdellovibrionales bacterium
GCCCGTCTTAAGAAAATCTAAATCAATCGACTCTGTAAGTTTAGACGCTCTCAAAAATCAAATTGGTATTCTAGAAGTTGGCTGTTCAGATCAAGGAATACGAAATCAATGTTCAATCTGGTTCGTTTCTTCGCAGATTTCGAGGAGCCAAATTGATCAACTGATATCAGAAACAATTCCCGCTAATTCAATTGAGAAATTTAATTTTGTAGACATTCAGCCATTACTGATATCCACCTTGCGGTCGGAAATTGAGAAATCTAAAACTCCGGAAAAGATGATAATTCTTGATCCGTTTTCGTTTAAAGTGTTAGATGGAGAAAAGGATATCGCTGGGGCTCAACTTATCCTTGTGTTAGGAGTTTTTCTGCTTTCTGGTTTTGTGCTGGGATTTTGGGCGAGATCGAAAGATAAAGATAAGAGATAATGAACTTAAAGCTATTTAGGTCTTTACCTGTTAGAGAACAGTCGCTTTTAATTGTGGGATGCTTAATTGATGACGAAAACGTCCAGGGTGTTCTCGCATCAGACATGAGACAAGGAGAAATTTTCAAGGAGCTTCTAAGCGAGTTGTTAGATTTGCCGAGAGACTTGAGAGAAATTACTCTTTTATCAATCCTTTCAGCGCTAATGATTGAGGTCGAACCGAATAGTTATGTTTGATAAAGGCAAAAAAAATAGTTTTGACATACTTTCGAAGAAAGCAAAGATTGAAAAAGTTTCTATTCTAAAAGATTTTTCAAAGATTTCGGATATTGTAAATACTCGTGAAGCTAAAGTTGTTAGCGCAAAAAACAAGCTTCTAGAGATTGACGATAAAATGCAAGATTTAGAAAAGCAAAATGAGTTAATTGCCCATTTTGGTGGTGATGGTAAGGCACTACAGAAATTCTTGCGAGATAAAAAACGTCTGTCTAAGGAAAAGAGTAAAATTGAAGAAAAGATGACAGAGTTAGAGAGTGAGCTTCGTGTTGCCCAGGCAAAATTTGAAGAAATCAAAAAAATAGTCGTAAGTTTTTCAACAAAAAATGCAATCATTGAAGATAAGTTAGAAAATTTAAAGATAGAAGAAATTGAGTCTCGCAATTATCAAGAGGAGATTTCATATCAAGATGGTAATGTGAATGTAAAGAATCGAAATAAGTAAGTTCGCTTATTTGAGACTTTGTGCTCGAGCTATCTAAATGTAGAATTTAAGATTAAGAAGGGTTAGTTTATTTGTTCGTTGCATGTACTAGAAATTCATTAGCCGAGGTTACGGATGCCGAGTTCGAAGAGGAGAATACTTTTCTTTCGTTGAGTCCCCGCGACTGGTGCCGATCTCTAGAAGATACGTGGCGTCCACTCTTGGCGTCGATGGGGTTAGATTTAAAAAGTTTTAATATCGCTCCGGTTAACAGAGTCGCAAACTCTGAATACGTTTCTTTTTGTTTTACCGTTAATGATCTCGACTCCTTTTTTTTAATTCCGAAAGATCAGCTTGAAAAGAATCTCATATTCATCGACGCAAGTGCCAATTTTGGTCAAGTCGCATCTTTGGTCGTAGAATATCTCGTAAGGAAATTCCTATTCGAAGTTACGGAAAATTTGGATGATGCTATTGCGTGCCCAAAATTCCAGTTTGTCGGGCTTGAGTCGAACCTACAAATCGAAGAGACTCAAAAAAGATTTTTAAATGGAGTTGTTAAGACTGATAAATTTGATCTGGACTTTTATGTCGTTCTGCCCGATGAATTTTTGGTCGATATACTGAGAAACTTTCCAGCAAATAGTTTATTTGGTGAATATTTAATTTCCAAGAATGGTTCAGACGAATTATTTTGTCGCTTTGATGTTTCTTCGTTTTCTATTCCTACAAAAGAGCTAATCGACTTTGTACGGAAAGATAAAATTATTGACCTACCTAAAGAAATTAAGGCGGACGAAGTTCTAATATCAGTCGAAAATCAAATTGTTGCGGTTGGTAAATTAAAGAAAATGCGTGAGCAAATTCTTGTCTCTGCCGAGAAAGCGCATAGTCGGCGGCCTGTAGATCCAATGCCAAATGAAACTCATCTAACTATTTCTCTTGCTTACAAGGAGGTTTCGTTAGATGAGTTATCTGATAGCCCTAAACTTCTTAAACTTGAGGAGGGGAATTATCCAGAAGTAAAGCTACTGGTGAGTAACGAGATTATTGCAAGAGGAACACTCGGAATGAACGAAGAGGGTGGACTCTGCGTGAAAATTAGTTGATCAATGGCGGCTTCGTCTCGGCGATTCAGTAAAAATTTAAATTTGTAAGTTGTTTAGTGAGTCGAGCCAGAGGTTTCCATCGTTTACGTGATTCCAGCGCCCCACCGTCATTCCAGCGCCCCACCGTGATTCCAGCTTCCCACCGTCATTCCTGCGCCCAACCGTCATTCCTGCGAAAGCAGGAATCCAGGAGTACTATTTCAAACTCCAGCAGCACTGTCCTATCAGAAATAGCGGTTCTTGCACGTGCAGAACTCGTACAGCTCCTGGATCCCTGCCTCCGCAGGAATGACGATAGTTGTGCGTCCAAGAAAAAATGAGAGGGCACGTAAGTCCTGCGATCACAGCTTTTTAGTCTATCCAGGTAGAACGATAGTTGGGTAAAAGTGTAACAAACTAAAAAGACAACTAACGTAACAAGAGAGTTTACATTTAGCCCGTCAATTAACAACCGACCGTCACTACCGGCTAGGCCGGATGATCCGTGGTTATTACAAAATTTCTTAACTAACTGGCCGTGCCTGGGTTCCTGCTTTTGCAGGCAAGGCAACTTTGCTGTGAAAGGCATTCTCGCTGGAAAAACGTTTTATGCAAATCCTTTCATTTTATATTTTTTGCGTATTTTGAAGGTTAATATCGCTATCTTTGATATTTTAAGCTTAAAATTTACCCCATCCACTATCTATGTTATTTTGTGTTTTCACTAAAAAAAAGGTCACCAAATGTCTGATAGAAAAGTTACCTGCACTAAATTGAAAGAGGAATTGCCTGGGCTTAAATCTCCTCCGTTTTCTGGCGAACTTGGTCAAGAAATATTTGATAAAGTTTCTGAGCGAGCCTGGAGGATGTGGTCTGAAGATATGATGATAAAAGTTATCAATGAGTACAGGCTGAATCTCGCAGATGCTGCAGATTACGAAAAATTAATGACTCAACTGAAGATATTCTTGAATTTAGAGTCAGATGGTGGGAATTCCTTAGAAGTGGAGAATCCTGACAGAGGAAAGTAGGCCGTCTTTAGACCCGTGATTTGCGACTAACTACTTGTAACTAGTGAGTAAATTCAAGCAGGAGGTGGTCTTTAGTAGAATTTTATTTTTTAATATTATTCCCTGTCGGCTAGACAAATCTCTATCGGACTGCTAAAAGCACATTAGTTTCGTCGTAAAACATACTATATTCATCAAACTAACTTATACTATGACCGATCACACAAAAATATCTCAATTAAACCAATTAGTTTCATTTGTAGTTCCAATCTACAATGAAGAAGAAAACGTAGCGCTACTTTACAATGAACTTTCAGATGTTGCGAAAGAAGGTAAGCTAAATGCCGAATTCATTTTTATTGACGATGGTTCGCGAGACTTAACATTAGAGAAATTGAAAGAGGCGACACGTCAAGATAAGCGCGTTAAGATTGTTGAGTTACGACGTAATTTTGGCCAGACCGCGGCGATGTCAGCGGGATTTGATTATGCCGAAGGAAGTTTAGTCGTTACAATGGACGGCGATCTTCAGAACGACCCGCACGAAGTTCCAAAAATGATCGATAAATTGAATGAAGGTTATGACATCGTATGTGGATGGCGTAAAAATCGTCAAGATAAGGTTCTTAGTAGAATCATTCCAAGTATGATCGCAAACAAGATTATTTCCAAAACAACTAAAGTTGAACTTCACGATTATGGTTGTTGCCTTAAAGTTTTCAGATCAGAAATTGTAAAAAATATTAAGTTATACGGCGAAATGCATCGTTTCATACCTGCGGTCGCGTCACAAATGGGCGTGCGGATGGTAGAGGTGCCAGTGAATCACCGAGCACGTCAATTCGGGACGTCAAAGTACGGTATCTCACGAACAGTTCGGGTTGTTTTAGATTTATTGACGGTTCAGTTCTTGTTAGGTTTCGCGACTCGACCATTGCACTTGTTTGGATTGATCGGAATTGGTTCAAGCTTTTTAGGCTCGTCGTTGTTAAGTTATTTAGCATTCGAGCGACTCTTCTTGGGAGTACCTCTTTCTAATCGCCCGATTTTACTATTGGGAGTCATGTTGGTTTTAATTGGCTTGCAGTTCATCTGTTCCGGTTTACTCGCAGAAGTTATGGTTAGAACATACCATGAGTCTCAAGGTAAAAAGATCTACAGTGTTAGAAGTGTTTTCAAAGGCGGTAATGGAGAACCTGTTGAAGAAATTAAAGTTCTCAGAGCTTAAAACTTTGACGCCCAAGGAATCGATAAGATCTCTGATGATTTGACTTAGAGATCTTATGTAAGATTCAAATAGAAATACAAAGCTAAATAGCAGCTTCAATAAATAACAAATAGAAATTGTGACTAGACGTTTTTTTCTCGATGGACGAAAATTGGGAGACGGTGGAATAGGGACGTTTATTGAAACAATCGTAGATGGTCTAATATCTGCAAATGAGGCTGGCCTTGGCCCCTTTGTGGTCGACATGGTTGTTAACGGCAGTTATGTTAAGCAAAGTGGAATTCCTGTTCACTGGGAAGACAAGAACTACATAAATATCTTTCAGGACGATACTCCTAAGTATAGCTTTAGCGAGTATTTCATTTTTCCGCTTCGCTGGAGGAAGGTAATTAAGAAATCTTCTCTTTATATCTCACCGCATTACACACTTCCATTTTTTATTCCTATAAAAACATTGGTTGTTATTCACGACCTAATTCAGCTTACGTATTCTGATAGTACTTTGAAGAAGTTCATACAGAAAAATTTAATCAAGACTGCTTTGAAAAGAGCGGACGAAGTAGCCACGGTATCAAAAAATTCTAGAGAAAAAATAAGTGATTTTTTTAATCTAGATCAGAGTTCCGTTTCAATTATTCCTAATGCCGTTCGTCTGCCATTCTTGACCGAAAGTGTAAGTGAGTCGAGCGACGTAAAATATTTTCTTTTCGTAAGCTCTGATCGTTTACACAAAAGGCTTGATGTCTTTCTAGAATTTATAAAGCTCGCTCGTTCAACTGGAATCGTTGCTAAGGGGATCGTGATTTCTAAGCTATCGAACTTCTCGCGAGAGCTGATTGACCGTTATGATCTTGAGTCTTCTGTCGAGGTTTATGAAAATGTAAACATTACTGAAATGTCAAAGATCTATCACGGCTCTAGTGCCTTGGTTTGTACCTCTTTAGAAGAAGGATTTTGTCTTCCAATATTAGAGGCGATGGCTTCCGAGACTTCAATTATCTGTCCAGATTTGGGATATGCAAAAGAACTTGCCAAAGATGCAGCGACGTACTTTGCCTCAGAAAGTGCAGCAGACATCCTTTTGTCATGGAATATTTTGGAAAGCGATCATGAAGGGCGAAGACAAAAGCAGTTAAAAGGAAAACAGTTAGCCGCAAGTTATGATCCGTTAACACAATTCAAGGCGTTATTAGAATGCGCATAGCCTTTTTACATGATTGGTTATTAACCTGGAGAGGTGGGGAAAAATGCTTAGAGGCATTGGTCGAAGAGTACCCGAACGCAGAGATTTTTACTATCTTTTCCAATAGTAAATTAACAGATGAGAAGCTTAGTGGTTTTAAGGTTCATTCGAGTTTTCTTTCTAAATTGCCACTCGTTCGATATTATTATCGCTTTCTTTTTCCATTATATCCTTTGGCGATTTACAGCCTTTCCAAAAAACTTAAAAATAGACATGAGCAGCTAAGTTTTGACTTGGTGGTCAGTGTTAGCCATTGCGCAATCAAGAATGTTAAGTCGCCAGCTGGTTTAAAGCATATTTGCTATTGTCTGACCCCGGTAAGGTATATTTGGGACCAATTTGATAACTATTTTAAGGGTAAATGGTATCGTCCTATTGTCGCTTTTGTTCGTCGTCCGTTCCAGTATTGGGATCAAGTGACTGCGACGAATGTAACTCAGTTTATTGCGATTTCAGATTTCGTACAAGCAAGAATTAGTCGCTATTATGGGCGTGATAGCTTTGTGGTTTATCCTCCAGTCTCGATTGAAAGGTTTCTGAAACTTGAAAATCAAGCTGGAAACCCTCCGTTCTATTTGATGGTAAATGCTCTAGTGCCCTATAAACGTACAGATATTGTTGTTCGCGCGTTTAACGAATCTGGCAGGAGGCTAGTTGTTGTGGGGGACGGCCCGGACCTGGATATGTTGAAAAAGATAGCTTTACCAAATGTTGAGTTACTAGGGTGGGTTTCGGATAGAGAAATAGAGAGTCTTTTTCAAAAATGTGAAGGCTTGATATATATGGCTTTAGAGGATTTTGGGATTGCGCCAGTGGAAGCTCAAGCCGCTGGTAAGCCGGTAATTTGCCTTAAGAAAGGGGGGTGTGCTGAAACTGTTGTATTTGAATCTAGTGAGTTTGAAAATAATCCCGTATCTGGTATTGAAGTTAAAGAAGATAATGTTTTAGGTCTATTAGACGCATTAAATAGGTTTGAAGCATTAAATAAAACTGGATATTTCGATTCAGAAAATTGCAAAGAATCAGCCAGACGTTTTTCCGTCGCTAAATTTAAAGAGAACTTTGAGAAAGTGATTGCTCAATGTTAAAAAAACACGCCCAAGTTTTTGAAGCCCTGTTTGCCATTTCAGATATTATAGTAGTTACGTTTGCGTGGCTGGTTTCGTATGTTATCCGATTTTATCTTGGGGTGATCCCAAATGATAAAGGGGTTCCTCCTATCGGTGACTATGTCCCGATGTTAATTTTTGTTTGGCTTATCTGGATTTTTCTCTTTAAGAAAATGGGCCTTTATAAGCCGACTCGTGGAAGGAGTTTTTGGCGTGAAATTTTCACTTTGGTAAAAGCCAATACTTTTGCTGTCATCCTCTTACTTGCCGTTACTTATTTATTTAAAGAAAAAAGTGTGCCGTTGTCACGACTGGTATTCTTAATTTTTTGGGGCATTCAAACAACAACTTCAATAACTACGAGAATGGCGATCCGAGTTATACTGAGGAAGTTAAGGAAAAATGGCTATAATACTAGGTACGCTCTAGTGGTAGGGGCGGGTCCTCTTGCGCAACACATCGCGGCAAGTATGGTTAGTAACCGTGAGTTTGGCATAGAATTGATAGGCTTCCTAGCTTCTAAAAAAGATGGTCTTTTTCATGGACCAAGCATTGCTCCTATTGTCGGTACCTATCAGGACCTCGCGAGTATATTAGAGCGGGGTGGGGTGGATCAGGTTGTAATCGCTTTGCCATTAGAGGATCATGAGCATCTACGTCCAGTCGTCGAAAGTATTGGTGACTCGGTAATCGATGTTAAGTTAATTCCGGACGTCCATCAATTCATTCAGTTGGGATCAGAAATTGATGAGTTTGATGGTGTTCCAGTAATCAGTCTTGCCTCTACTCCATTGGACGGCGTTAATCGAGTAGTTAAGAGAGTCGTCGATTTCTTGTTAGCTTCGATATTATTTGTTCTGTTTTTGCCAGTAATGTTTGTGATCGGATTATTGGTGAAGCTAGGTTCCAAAGGGCCTGTTTTTTATAGACAGGATCGATTGGGTCTAGATGGTAAGCCATTCCCGATTTTAAAGTTTAGGACGATGTATCAAACTCCAAAGAGTGAAATCCCTAAATTTACTTCGATCAAAGATGATCGAGTTACTCCATTGGGAAGAGTTCTGCGTCGTTGGAGCCTTGATGAATTGCCACAGTTGGTGAATGTCATTAAGGGAAACATGTCACTTGTCGGCCCCAGACCAGAGCGGCCTTTTTTCATAGAAGAGTTTAGAAAAAGAGTTCCAAAGTACATGCTTCGACATAAGGTTCAGGCTGGGATGACCGGTTGGGCGCAAGTTAATGGATGGCGTGGAGATACTTCGATTGAGAAGCGTATCGAGCATGATTTGTTTTATATCGAGAACTGGTCGGTAGGTTTAGATTTTAAAATTTTGTGGTTGACGATCTTTAAGGGATTTAAAAATAACAATGCTTACTAGGAGTTATCTTGTCTCATTTGGGGCATAAACAATAACTTAGGGAAAAATTGTAAAATCATTTCGATCTCTGTATAGTCTCGCCTCAAATACCCAATAAAATGAAGGAATGGCATTTAAATCCATTTCAGCCTTAAGTTAGGTATGTCGAGAATTTCTTTTTGTTTTAGTAGTAAATGTAAAAATATAAGTTTAGGACTTAGTAAGAAAATGAACGTTGGAGTTATCGGAACAGGATATGTTGGTTTAGTAGCAGGAACTTGTTTTGCCGAAAGTGGCAATGAAGTAATTTGTGCAGATGTAAACGAAGAAAAAATTGCACAGTTGAACAAGGGTATCATCCCAATCTATGAGCCAGGTCTTGATAAATTAATCGAAACCAACAGCGAAGCTGGACGGTTATTTTTTACTACAAACATCGTAGAGTGCATTCAGGGTTCTGAAGTAATCTTTATCGCAGTGGGTACTCCGCAGGATACAGATGGCTCGGCTGATTTAAAATATGTTTTACAGGTTGCAGCGCAAATCGGTAAAAACATGAACGGCCCTAAAATTATCGTTAACAAGTCAACTGTTCCTGTTGGAACAGCTTCTCTCGTATCTGAAGAAATTGCTAAGCATACATCTTTACAGTTTGATGTAGTTTCTAACCCAGAATTTTTGAAAGAAGGTTCGGCGATTGATGATTTCATGAAGCCTGATAGAGTTGTGATCGGAACTTCAAGTGTAGAAGCTGCCGAAGTTATGAAAGAATTGTATTCACCGTTTGTAAGAACAAACAATCCAATACTTGTAATGGACGTGAAATCTGCGGAAGTTACAAAATATACAGCAAATGCTTTATTGGCCACTCGAATTACATTTATGAACGAGATTGCAAATCTTTGTGAGGCTGTTGGTGCGGATGTATCAAAGGTTCGAGAAGGTGTTGGAACTGACAGTCGAATCGGTTCAAGCTTTTTGTTCCCAGGCGCTGGGTATGGCGGATCATGCTTCCCGAAAGATGTGAGAGCTTTGATCAGAACAGGAAAGGCTCATGATGTAAACATGACTGTTATCGAGACAGTAGATTCTGCTAATAATGCTCAGAAGAAGAGACTTACTTCAAAAATCGTTTCTCACTTCGGTGGCGCAGATTCTTTGAAGGGCAAAAAATTTGCACTTTGGGGATTGGCATTTAAGCCAAAAACTGATGATATGCGAGAAGCACCAAGTTTAACTTTGATAGATGACTTGGTTAAGATGGGAGCAACTGTTCAAGCGTATGATCCTGAAGCAATGGAAGTCGCTAAAAAAATGTTGCAGTCTCAGAGTTCTAATGTTTCATTTCATGAAACAAATTACGATGCTTTGGAAGGCGCAGACGCATTGATCATCGTAACAGAGTGGAATGAATTCAGAAGACCGAATTTTACAAAAATGAATCAGACGCTAAAAGCACCTGTGATATTTGACGGTAGAAATTTATTTGAGCCATCTAAAATGGCACGTTTAGGTTTTGTATATCATTCAATCGGACGTCAAGTAGCAGGAGTCTAATTACAATAGAGGAAGAGTATGTCGCGAATTCTTGTCACCGGTGGAGCAGGTTTCATCGGATCTTTGTTATGTGAAAGGTTATTAAACAACGGCGATGACGTTGTTTGCTTAGATAACTTTTTTACAGGTAGACGCGCGAATGTTCTTCCTCTGTTAGACAATAAGAAGTTTGAAATTATTCGGCACGACGTAATTGAGCCGATCCTTTTAGAAGTCGATCAAGTCTACCACATGGCTTGTCCGGCTTCCCCAGTGCACTATCAATTTAATCCGGTTAAATCTATCAAAACAAGCGTCATGGGCACAATCAATATGCTCGGGCTTGCAAAGAGAGTCGGTGCACGAGTCCTTTTAGCATCAACATCCGAAGTTTATGGGAACCCGCTAGAGCACCCTCAAAAAGAAGAGTATTGGGGTAATGTTAATCCAATTGGTCTTAGAAGTTGCTACGATGAAGGCAAGAGAGTAGCTGAAACTTTGATGATGGATTATCACCGACAAAATCAGGTAGATATTAAGATTATCCGTATATTTAATACATACGGACCGCGTATGCTTTTTAATGATGGCCGAGTGGTCTCAAATTTTATCGTGCAGGCACTGACTGGTAAGCCAATCACGTTATACGGGGACGGTTCTCAAACTAGATCTTTTTGTTTCGTTGATGATTTGGTCAATGGGATTATTGCTATGATGAATTCTAATGATTTTACTGGTCCAGTTAATCTTGGAAATCCAAATGAAATTACGGTTAAAGTTTTAGCTGAAAAGATTTTGGAAATGACAAATTCGAGTTCGGAAATTGTATACAAGGATCTACCTCAGGATGATCCAACTAGAAGAAAGCCAGATATTTCACTTGCGAAAGAAAAATTATCTTGGCAGCCAGAAATTTCACTTGAAGACGGTCTACGTGAGACTATTCGCGATTTTTCTTCACGTTTAAAATAAGTTTTTATGAAAGTTATTGTTACCGGTGGTGCTGGATTCATCGGGTCACACATCGTTGAAGAGCTAGTTTCTAATAAGCATTCGGTCGCTGTTGTGGACAATTTTGTCACCGGCACCCTTGAAAATCTTTCTCCTTTCCAAGATCAAATCAAGTTGAAAAATATTTCGGTAGTCTCAAAGGAAGCCCGGGATTTTATCATAGAATTTCAACCTGATTTAATAGTCCATTTGGCAGCACAGATGAGTGTTCGCAAAAGTGTTGAAGATCCAATGTTTGACGCAGACCAAAACATTCTAGGAATAATTAATATTCTAGAAGGGATAAAGCAGTCCGGGGTGGTGACGAAGTTAATATTTTCGTCAACTGGTGGTGCTATTTATGGCGAGCAAGATTCTTTTCCAGCGGACGAGACCCATCCAATTACCCCAGAATGTCCTTATGGTTTAAGCAAATTTTGTGCGGAAAGGTATATTAAATATTACACGCCTTTAATCCGAGAGGATGTTCCAAATTTTTCGAGTACCGCATTAAGATTTGGAAATGTTTATGGGCCAAGGCAAAACCCAAAAGGGGAGGCTGGTGTAATAGCAATCTTTTCACGGCGCCTGCATTTAGGAGAGGATCTCTTCATCAATGGAGACGGCGGGCAAACTAGAGACTTTATTTATGTAAAAGATGTGGTCAGTGCGATAGCGAAGGTTATTGAGGACCAACCAATTAAGTCTAGAGATGCATTTTCGGTGTTTAACCTCGGAACGGGTGTCGAAACATCAATCAATGATATTTCATTTGAGCTTAAAGAAACATGCAAAGAAGGTAATCCCGAATTAGCTTCGAAAATAGTTCATCGTGAAGCTGCACCAGGTGAGCAGAGACGAAGTCTGTTAGATGCAGGTTTGTTTAGCGAAACTTATGGGTGGAAACCTCAAATAGATATAAAGGAAGGCCTGAAGCAGACCCTTCAATCCTTTTCAAAGTAGTCTTAGGTAAGCTTGCTTTTCTGCCGTAAGGGTATTGAAGCATTCCCGGCGTCAATGCTAGAACTTTCGACACCAAGCTCCTTTTAGGAAAAGGCCAATGTGATAGTATAAGAGAAACTTTTAATTAGTTAGCTTAATGTAAATTTCTTATTCAAAGCGAAAAACAAACTGTCGAAATCATAGACACC
>CAYYIQ010000104.1:0-11785 GCA_964472005.1 uncultured Bdellovibrionales bacterium
AAACCTGCCTGATAGCGCGACCTCAATTGCAAGGAATTACTTTCTTGAACTAGAGTCCGAAAAAGAAGAAGCGACTAAATTCTGGCAACGGTGCGTGGATGTATCTTTAAGCTACCTTAAAAAAACTTATGAAAGACTTAATATTTCATTTGATCACTATACAGGCGAATCTTTTTATTCAGATAAATTAGATTCAGTTAAAAATGAACTTCAGAGTTTGAATCTACTTCAAGAATCTCAAGGTGCTACTGGAGTTGATCTTGGCGAAGAGCTTGGATTTGCAAGAATACTTGCTCCCGATGGTCGTTCTTTGTACTTGGCAAGAGACATTGCTGCGGCCGAATATCGCAATAAAACTTTCAAATTCCAAAAATGTATTTATGTTGTCGGCGCTCCTCAAACTCTACATTTTAGACAGTTGAAAGAGGTTTTGAGGGTCGCGAACAAAGACTATTCAGAAAGTATTATTCACTTACCATTTGGACATGTTCTTGGGATGAAAACCCGGGGAGAAGGTCAAGCGATAGAACTAAATGAATTCTTAGACGAAGCAAATTCAAGAGCATTAAAGGCCTATAGCGAAGCTGTTCAAAAAAGACCTGAAGGTATTGATGAGGAAAAAGTATCGAAAAATGTGGCTCTTGCTGCCGTTATTTTCAGCACCCTGAATCGTACCAACATTAAAGACGTTCATTTCAGCTGGGATGACGCACTTTCGTTTCAAGGTGATAGTGGTCCGTACCTTCTTTACGCCTACGCGAGACTTTGTGGAATTGAAGAGAAGGCTAAATCAGCGGGTATCAATCTTGAAGATTCATTTTACTATGAGGCAATCAACACAGAAAGCGCACGTGGATTGATCGCAAAATTATTAGATTTCGAAAACGCACTTCTTGAAACAGAAAGAACTCTAGAACCATTAATTCTCTGCACCTTTGCGCTTGAACTTTCAAAACTGATCTCTAAAAGTTACATCGACCTTAAAGTTATCGGTTCAGATAATAAAGTTGCTGCAACACGTCTTAAGCTCTTCCTCGCCGCAAAAGAAGTACTTGGACGGACTTTAACTCTATTAGGTATTACTCCAATAGAGAAAATGTAGTTTTATACTGCCCTACTCTACTCCAGTTTTAAAAGACAAAACTTCCTTGTAGAACGAAAAGTATTATAAGACGATACATCCCTATGAGATCTAGTGGTCCGCTAGACGGTAATTATCTGAATATCGTTTCTAAGACGTGACGACCTTCAATAAATCTATCGATTCGATAAGAAGCAGGAATAATCGTGCCGTTTGGCTCTTTTGCGAGACATGAAATTGTTGCGTATCTATTATTACCAAACTCTGGAAACATTTCAGCAATTGAGTGAATCTCAAAAGCGTTTGCTGTCAATTCCACGGTTCGCTCGAGGGTACGACTGCTTTCTGAAATCCGACAGGTCAGAGTCCCCTTCTTTTTATTGCTATTCGTAAGTATTAAATTACTTGATGTATTAATAAAAGAATTAACGCTCGCATACTTCTCTACTTGCATTTCTTCTTGAAATTTTAGCGCTTCAACACTTTGTATTCCAAATTCGTTGACGTATTTAGCACCGAAGATAGTTAAGCCCTCTGGTTTTAATGACTCGATTGTCACTATGTAGTTTCTGTTGAGAAAGGGTAATTGAATATGCGTACCACTTAGCGGCGACAACTCTAGCATTTTATCAAATATAACTTCGCCACTTTCCATTTCGGCTTTAACTTTGACAGAGTTCGAAACGATAAGAGAATTTGCAACTTCAATCCAAGCATCAACTGGTGTTTGGCCAAACGTTTTCAAACGAGGTCCTGCATTATGGACAAAGTACCTCTTTGCTCCGTTTGGAAACTCCCCTTCAGCGAGTGCAGAAGCAACGATGTTCCCACTAGGATCGACATAATACCTATTTAAAAATGCATTAAAACCAATCTCTGAATAAGGTAATGTCGAATTTTGTGAATTCAATATTTCAATTTGATGAATTCCGCTTTTATCACTTTCAGAACCTCCAGAAATATCTTGGCGAGATTTAGGATTCAGAAACAAAATGCGTTCCTTGGTTAGAAATCCACCTGGAGAAAATGTTCTAACTCGAATTGTTGAACCCACGTTTCCAGTATTAACAACGCTTAACCAATTAGCGACACTTGAACCCTGAGGCAAAGTATTAGGAACAATACTATTGAATGGAATAAATAAAGGCTTACCTTTTACTCCCCGAAAAATAGCTTGTTGGTTTACGAAATTAAAATTTTCAAAGTTTTTTTCGAAAGAATAAATACTACCCCTACCATGAATTGGTTCAAGAGAATTTATTTCAACAAGGCCATATGAATTTTTATGGTCTTTTAGAATATCTGAAAACAAAAGATCAAATTCGACTTTTGGATTTAACGTTAGTGACATAGATGAAATTTCCTGCCCACTTGGATCGTGGAATTTCAGACTTAATAGATTTATCCTATCTGCAGAATTAGCAATTTCACCGACCATCTCTTGAGAAGCGAACCTATTCCAACCGATGAAAAACTTGCCTGACTGCTTATTGTAAAAACTTCCGCTATCATTTGGGTCAGTTCCATGAACAATTTCATCTGCGTTGGGTACACCATCAAAATCACTATCCAGTTCATTGCTCCTGCTCGAGAGGCAAGAACCACCGACTTGCCCGAGACCGCTATACCCGTTTTGCTCTTCCTTAGACCTTACTGAGAAACCGAACGGCATAGAGACTTGGCGAGATGACATTAAGGAAAATCCGCTACTATAATGACTGTCGTCATGTGAGATACCTAGATAATGTCCCGTTTCGTGAGCGAGGACTGCGGATAGAGTTAATTCATACGCCGCGTTCAACGCGCCACCGGACGCAAAAAGCACCGAGTACATTGGATTCTCACAGGCAGTTGTTTGGTAAGCTAAACCAGTTGCTCTTGAAAAATAAGTTTTAGAAAAGACAGTTAAGAGGTCACTATTTGCAACTCCCATTTCACGACGTTCGTCAACTCCCGCACCCAACATCTCATACGGATCCCTGGCTTGCAAAGCTTGGGTAAATCTTGAACTACCTCGATATATTTTAACACCGACTGGAACCAAAACAAGATTTATATCTTTTAGATATTGGTTAGCATTGAAAGTAACTCTCAATACCTGTGCAAGTAATTCTTCTTCAGAGTACCCTTCCGAAAAATCTTCAGGTAACACGGCATAAAATTCGATTTCTCTCAATCCCGAACTGTAGACTAAAGCAGAAATATCACTTGATGTTTGCATATCTCGACTAGACTTAAGATTACTAGCTGTTCGTGAAATTTCATTAAGATTTATCTTACCGGGAAGCAGCGCTGATTGAGGAGGTGCTTGTGAGTCATTTAGGAAGTTAAACGAGGAGTCATTTCTATCTTTATTCTGCTTCCGAAATTTCGAACCATCGAGACTCTCGAAAATTTGTCCGGAATTAGCCGAAACAGCCAAAAGCCCACCATTCAAGACCGCATGGTTATTTGTAAGCGCATATCTAAAATAGGTTTTAGATACTTCACTTCTATCAACTGTAGAAACTTCTATCCTTTTGCTTACAGAATTATTAAAACGTAAAAATTCTGTGTCGCCATTTGAATTTCGCAGGATAAAATGACTAGAATCAGCCCCACTCGAACTTGGAGCCCCGCCTGAGATAGAAAGTAAATCGTAGTTATTTATATCGTTTTGATAGAGACCACTTGGACAGAGGATCAACAAAACTATTAAAACAGCCCAAAACGAAGCTATAAATGTCTGATGCTTTTGCATCCAATTCCTATGTCTAGTTTTATTCGATTCCATCACTTTCATTATCGGCTTAATTTTGTCTGCGCTATAGCTGCATAAACTCGACTAAAAAAGCGGATTTATAATGAGTAATTTCAAATAGTTAATCATTTACGAAGATCACTACAACACATCCCTCATAAATTTACCGGGATTTAGCTGTATCTAAAATTCATCGTGTTTCAAACATTCAGAAACATAGTCTAGTCGAACTATACTCCGTTTTGAATCCTTAATCTAGATAAGTGAATCAAATTATTATGTTTACAGTAGGAATTTGTTCATCAGATAGAAGAGAGTATCTCGCACAGGCACTCGAAAGCGTGCTTGTTCAGAGCTATACAGGTCCAATCGAAATCGTCGTCTCTGACGATAGCTCAACTACGTTTGATCCCAAGGAAGTTTTGCGAGCATTTGCAAAACACTTTGCCTCTAGGAACACGAGATTAAGATTAGTCGTGCCTAAAAATGAATCTGCAAGTGAAGCTGAACCAGCCCCAATCGGCAAGCAAGGCGAAGCAGCTATGCGAAATCAAATCATAATTAACAGCACAATGCCTTACATAGTGTGGCTAGACGATGATGATCGTCTGTTAGATGAAACATTGGCAATATACGCTAAAGGCATCGAAGAAGTAGAAAACTGCGAAGTCCTTTATGGAAATTTGATACGAACAGATTTAAATTTCAAACCTACAGCGAAATACAAATATCGCGATGTCCCAAAAGTTTTACTACCTTCTTCTCTTCTGCTAGGCAGCATAATTCCAAATGGAGGAACGTGTATTAAAAGAACTGTCTTTGAAAAAATAGGTCTTTATGACACATCATTTTCGACTGCGACAGACTATCAGTTTTGGGCTAGAGCTGCTCTATCGAAAATCAACTTCAAATACCTAGACAGTGACATCTATCTCTACAGATCACATGAAAATAATGCCGCACTTGACAAAGAAGACGACAACTTCTTTGACACGAATGGTAGAGTTTGTGAACTAATTTTACGAAATCTCCCCCCCCACCACTTGTTTCCCTTTTTCGAATGGAAGAACGACAAACTTCTCGCCGATTTTCAAGTCACCCTTTCGGTGCTGGCTTTGGCAAAACGTAATCGACGTGAAGTATTAGTTACAAATTGCTTAAGAGAATTGAATCAAAATGAAACTTTTGCAAAATTCCTGGAAGAAGATGATTTGCAAGCAATCTTTGCAAATTTAAAGGAGAATCTAACGCTTACCTTTGAACAAACCTCCAAATGTCTTGCAAATATTGTGGAGGCAGGTCAGAAAAAATTAAAACCCAAAAAAGAATAACTTTGAGTGCAATTTTAGGAATAAATTTTGGTCATGATGGAGCCGCTGCTTTAGTTATCAACGGCAAACTCGCTCACGCAATCGCCAAAGAACGAATTACTAGAATCAAAAAAGACAGTGGAGTCAACAAGGCCACAATCGACTATCTTTTAAATGCTGCTGGCATTAGTCTTACCGACATTTCGGTTGTATCATTTTCAAGCTATTTCTATAGGAACGAGCATGAAGATCCAAATTCATACATAAAGTTTTTCGATCTATCTGGCCAACCCGTGAGAAAAAATTTAGTCCATTTGATTGGGGGAAATTGTGCCCAAGAATTTGTTATCGAAATTGATGGCATCAAAAAACCAGCGATTCTTATTCAACACCACCTCGCTCATGCCGCCAGTGCCTACTATACCAGCCCATATAATCAGGCAGCTTGCTTTTCGTGTGACGCGAGTGGCGTCCATCCTGAATTTTGCTCGCTTTTTGCGCATGGCGAAGGCAACAAATTACACTACCTATACTGTCCGGGAATTATGGCCGGAAATGTCTATTCGGTTTTCACAGAAAGATTAGGGATTGGACCAGGATTAACCAAAGCTGGTACAACGATGGCACTTGCTGCCTTTGGCACAGCGCCTCCATATTCGAAGAACTGGGAAACGGACTTCGATGACTGGTATTCACGAAAATTTCAAAATAGTGACGCAATTCACACAAATTACCTTTGGACTAAGTGGACTGGACTTTCGCCATCAGTAAAATTTGAAAATGAAATCCCTCCATCCCAAATAGTAAAGGATCATGCGGCAGGACTACAATATGCATTTGAAAAGATACTAGTAAAATATGCCAAAAAACTATTCTTAGAAACGAAAAATTTCAATGGTGGGAATCTGATTCTTTGTGGGGGGTCGTTTCTGAACTCTGATGCAAACATGAAAATATTTCGCGAAGCTGGATTTTCAAATATCCATTTATTCCCGGCCTGTGGGGACGATGGAACAGCCGTAGGAGCAGCACTCTACACAGCTCACATGATAATGAATCAACCACGATTCAACTACGAAGCCAAAGATTTTATGTATCTTGGTCGAGAATACTTCTCTGAGAAAGAAGAACCAAATTATCAAGAGGTCGCGCAATTACTTGCTGAGGGGAAGATTATAGCATGGTTTCAGGGAAGATCAGAATTTGGACCAAGAGCATTAGGTAATCGTTCATTTTTAGCAGACCCAAGATCACCAAAGATGAAAGATCATATAAACACCGAGATTAAACATCGAGAGAGCTATCGTCCATTTGCTCCGGCTGTTCTCTCAGAAAAAACAGAAGATTGGTTTGATATCCCATTTGAAAGTAAGTTAATGCTGTTTATTACACAAATTAAACAACCCGACTTAATTCCAGCCGTCGCACACATAGACGATTCTGCTCGAGTGCAGTCGGTCAATAAGATGGACAATCCGAAATTTCATAAACTGCTAGTTGAATTTGAAAATATCACTGGAGTTCCAGTTCTTTTAAACACAAGCCTTAATGATAATAATGAGCCTATCGTTGAATCACCGGAAGATGCAAAAAATCTGTTTAACAAATTAAATATCGACAATCTTGTAGTCGGTGGAAAATTGATAAACAAAATCTAAATTGTGATTTTTCTATCTGCCTCCCTAAAGAGAAATCGCCTTCCATCGAGATTTTGAAGGATAATCTTTTAGAGATGAGGTACTTCCTACGGCACTGCGACCTATCAAGTTAATTCGTATATTAAGCATTAGAGCTTTAACTTTAATTCGAAAAGTTAAAGCTGCAGAAGAAAATTTCCTCTGCAGCCAAGTGAACCTTAGGTTAAACTAACCTGTGGCCAAACTTTGATCGAGAGCCTCAGCATTTTCATACTTTGGGCCATCAATTGCTGTTAGCAAAACTTCAAGCGATCGTGTAAAGTTTCGCAAATTTTGATAGTAATGTTTGGGGCTCCCAGTCGGTCCAAGAGAGTCAACTACTAAACAAAACGCTTCCAACACTTCTCGGCTCGGCCGTAATAGCGTTTCGGGAACTTCGACAAAGCCTGCATTCCAAAATTCATCACCATGGCAATCATACCAAGCGTTGATCGGCATGAATAACTTGCTGTCGTCCACATCTTCTGGAACTTTTTCAAGCTGATCAATAAACTCTGTACAACATTTCCTTAGAGAAAGTAGCCGGCTCGAACTTCTACTTGCGTCTCCATCCGAGTAAACTTTTTCAACTTCCGCCATTAGAAGCCGCAAGCCTGGAATCCAGCTTTTTACAAGCTTTGCAATTCCACGAAATTTACAGTTTTCAAGAGTTGCTTCCAACTCATTGAAAAATCGGATGCCTTCAATTCCTACCGCCATTACAGTATCTCCTTTGCATGGGGCACTACAAAAAAACCTTCAGCGCATTCTGCATAAAATTCATAAATAATGCAAAGGTGATAAGAATTTTATTCGATTTTTTTCTAAAGGTTTAAAAAAATGAAGTGGTGAAGGTCATTTCAACTGCAAAATCGGCGTACTATCGCGATTTATCACTCAAGAATGAGGAAGAATGTTGAAATTTTCGTTAAGAAGAGATGTTCTTAGAATCTACAAACAACCTAGCTCTATACGGCTACACAAATCTATAGATTCACTATTCAGGAGAGAGAAAACTTCTTTTATTAAACTGAAGCAGCTTCTTTTTGAAGGACTCTTAGTTTCCCAACGATTGGTGTATTAATCACAAGAGCTGTTTCTGAATCGGTCCTCTTCCATTCAACGTCAAGACTAGTATTTTCGATTGTAAAATACTTACCAATCACATCCATTAGATCTTTCTTAAAAAGTTCCATTTCAGTCGAAGTTAACCCACTTCGATCTTGGACGAGCACCATCTGAAGCCTATTTTTTGCAGGCACTTTAGAATTATTTTTTCTAAATACAAGATCTGTTAGACTTTTAAACACGGCAGTCACCCCTTCTTAAAAAAGTTGTTAGTTTTAACACTCGGCATCTTACATTAATAATCAATCTCAAAATAACCTACGCGGCTCTCAACTTGCGGCTAAATTTAGCCCACAAACTAGATGAAATGTCAGGATTTTCAATTGGCAAATCAGAACCCATCAATCTCTCAGCAATCTCGATAAAAGACTTTCCAGCTTTTGATTTTGGATTGTACACTACCGGTTCACCTGTGTTCGCAGAGACAACAATATCATTATCTCTAAGAACCAATCCGACTTGTTCGATTCCAATAATGTCGATCACGTCCTGAGGTGACAACATATCCCCTCTTTTGACCATATCTCTATCAACTCTATTGATAATCAACTGAGGCTCAATTCCTTGTGATGATAATAGACCGACAACTCTGTCTGCATCACGAATTGCTGAAACTTCTGGAGTTGTAACGACAATCGCCATATCAGCGCCCGCACAAGCATTCCTAAAACCTTGCTCAATTCCCGCAGGCGAATCAATAAGTACAAAATGAAATTCTGCTTTTAGCTTATTTATTAATTCAGCCATTTCAGCAGGCGTTACAGCGTCTTTATCGTCAGTTTGCGAAGCTGGCAATAGGAAAAGATTATTAGATCGCTTAGATTTAATATAGCCTTGTTGAGGCTTACAAACACCTTTCACGACATCAACAACATTAAAGACGATTCGATTTTCCAATCCCATAATAACATCGAGGTTGCGCAAACCAATATCTGCGTCGATCACGATGACTCGCTTACCTTTGAGTGCAAGAGCCGCACCTAGATTTGCAGTAGTTGTAGTTTTACCAACACCGCCTTTGCCTGATGTAATAACAATTGCTTTTCCTGTCATTAGAGCGCCCCTTTAATTTATGAAATTGGCTTAAAAATTTATTAACGATTTACTTTAATCGTAGCTTAACGATAAAGTAAACTAAACTTAAGAAAATACTTCTAAAAACCTTAAAATATACGAGTTTTACTTTTGCTTTCGACTCGCAAGAATTCTCGATGAATAAGGTTCAACACAAATTGAACGATTATCAATACGAGCCATTTCTGGTACTTTACCGGCTTCACTACCACCACGCGACACCACGGAACCTATTCTCAACTGCATCGGTTGCATTTGCAGAGCTATAATTGCTCGATCAACCATGTCATCTTCATAGGCAGCAGCATGCGCAGTACCTCGTAAACTTCCGATCACAATGACATCGCCACCTGCGATCAGATCGGCACCTGGGTTAACGTCACCGACAACAATTAATGTAAAAGGTGTTTCGACTCTTTGTCCTGATCTTAAAGTACCGTAGACGACTCTAGCGTTCGCTTCTTCGTCCATTAGTAACTCAGATCCGAAAAAGTTCGAAACTCTCTCTGTGTAAACATTTCTAGAATTAGCATCAGCACCCATTGCGAACTCAATTGGACCATCTTCAGAGATCACATCTTTATTGAAATTTTCATAGTTGTCTTTAAACCCATCCTCACCAGCAGCCAATCTTTCAACTCTTTCTAAGAGAGTTTCCGCCGCAGGGTTTCCAGTAGAGATTGCAGTTGCAGCTCGATCTATATCATCAAACAAACTCGGCGAAGTGCCTTTGTTTGTTTGACTAGAATTCATTTCTGCCATTGTATTCGAATAAGTAGTCGCAGCCTTTAATAAACGGGCTAACTTTCGTTTTCTTTGGGTTATCGAGATGCCAAAGTTATTTTTGAGATATGCTTCCAACTCTGAACTTTGTTCTTTTGTTGGTAATCGCTCAAGCCATTCAACTGAAACTTCCCCACCTTCGAAAAATCTTTTTTTACCACCGAGGAACGCATCAAGTTCAGATACGATTAAGTTCCAGTCTGATTTACCATCAATTCTCAAGATCAATCCATCCTCAGTACCTCGAGCGCTAACTACGGTACTGACTTCGGCGGAATCATCACTACCAAACCCATCTGGACCAAGAGAGTTCGTAGGGTTCGTAAAAGATGTCGAGTTACTACTTGAGGAATCGCCAATAAAATTATCTGTCACTACCTACTCCAAGAATTAAATCTGTTATTCGTAAATCATTTGATTGAAACTTACTTCAAGTAAGTTATAGCAAAAGTCTTAGACCCGTCAACTATACATCTGACAAAGAGCCGAAAAAACTCAAATAATATTCGTCTTATTTAGGACAGAACCAATAAAAGCTGTTTAAACTATATAAAAAGGAGAAAGTAGTAACTCAGATTACAACTAAACTTGGGACGCTGAATTTTGCGAGGAACTCAAACAAGTCTAAATTCGACTTCGACAGTTTCAAATAATCATTAATTAAGAATTGACACACTCAAAAACGATCAAATTAATAACGTGCTAAACGCTTTTTAGGATAGAGGGCGAACGGTGCGATAAAATCAAAAATTTGAAATTATATACCTCACGATAACACTAACATCCACGGTTCCCGCACTAGGACTAGGATTTTCTCTCACAGCAAATTCAACTACATCTTGATCAGAAACTGGGAATCTCAAGCCTGCATCGAGATACCAAAAATGATTCTCTAAATCAGTGAACTTACTTTCAAAATTGCTACTCACAACATTTTGCAAAAATATGGCAAAGTTTTCAAACATTAGATATTGTACAGATCCAAATAGTCCATAGGAATAACGATCGTATCGCGCACCAAATTGCATATCATCTAAATGGATAACACCTGAGAGCCCTCCCAAATACGACAGTCTTTTGCCGTACTTATTTTGATAGACCAAACTAGATTTCATTTCTGGTTTATTAATTCCAAATTGTCCGAAACCGAATGGTATGGTCGCTGAAACATCTAAGAAAAGCTTCTTTTTAAAGAAATCATTCACATTTAAAGGAATTGTTAGTGAAACCTGCGGATCTAGCAATATAAGATCGCTTTCAGATATACTGTATCTCGCACCATTAGGAGCAATTCCTTCTGCAGAAAATCGATTTTCAGGAGTTCCGCCACGCTCTCCATTGGGCAGTCCTAACCCTTCGTGATAACTCTCAATTAACGAATCAAAAACCCCACCCCCCGTCGTAACGAGACCTCCATTAAAACTGACGCGCATGTCCCAAATACTTTGTTCGAAATACAGATTACAATTATAACTTTCATAATCAACATCGATATTTTTGAGTTTAGTAATAGTGTTTGAGCCAACACACTCCGGCATGACAACTAGCTTTTTTGAATTCCTATCGAGAAAGTCATTTCCAACTGAAAGACGGTTATAACTAAAAATAGACTGGTTTTTAGAAAAAACCGGAGCCCCCAAAAGAGCATCGCTACTAGGCGATGAAAAACAATCTGACGTATACACAATTGTAAAAAGCAAAAATACAAAGGGCAATGATCGTTTCGATAAATACCTAAATGCTTTTTGTAATTTCAACATCATTTAACAATGATAAAAGTTTTTATGCCGATCTTAAAGAGAGTATCTTCTTGAAGATTTATACTAAGTTAAGTCAGCGCGCCAGAGGCGAACATATCTGCCACATCTCAACAGACAAAATAGCAATGCATCTAATTAATATTCGTAACTATTTGCAGCAGTCTGGATGTCGAGATTCTGAAAGAGTCGTTTTAAATTGCTCAAGAGTCTGCTTGATGGGATCGTCTTTGTGT
>CAYYIQ010000105.1:0-11701 GCA_964472005.1 uncultured Bdellovibrionales bacterium
GTTCAGGCAGTAATAAATGCACATTAATAAACGAGTGCTGAAAATAGTAAGGCTCGATTTTAATTAGTTATAAATTAATCAATGGAAAATAATTATGTTAAATTTAAGTAATAAAGCGCAAGAAAAGTTCGGTAAGATTGGAAAAACTTTAGCGGCTTTAATTCTATCATCTTCTTTGGTCATTTTTTTAGCAGCATGCAATGAAAAAGGTCCAATGGAGAAAGCCGGTGAGTCAGTAGATGAGGCTGTCGAAGATGCAGGTGACGCGGTTGAAGATGCGGGCGACAATATTGACGACAAAACATCGCACTAATTTAACGGAGAATCTTATGAGAAATAACAGTTTATTATTAAAATTCGCTATCACAGGCTTACTTGCGACCCAGTCGGTTACAGGTGTTTACGCAAGTGATAAATTGTCTAATGAGTGGAAAGAAGCAACGATTGCAACTCACTATACTTTAAATGATCTTCTAGATAGTTACGATTTGAAGGTTCTTGTTGCTGACGATGTGGCTACCCTGAAAGGAGTCGTTTCAAGTGATGTTGAAAAAGAATTAGCAGGTGAGATCGCAGACAATGTCGATGGTATCAGTACCGTAAAAAATGAAATTGAAGTCGATAAAAAGTATATTCGTAAGGAACGAAGTAGCGACATTTCTATCGGCCAGAAGTTGTCGGATGCAACAACCACCGCAAAAGTTAAGTCAAGGTTTTTGTGGAGTTCTGGTATTCCAGCATTAAGCATTAATGTTGATACATTGCGAAGCGTTGTTACTTTGAAAGGTGAAGTGCCTCAACCAGCTCAAAAAGAACTCGCGGGTAAGCTTGCAGCGAACACTAGAGGTGTTAGCAGAGTGAAAAACGAAATTAACGTTACTAGCCTTGGTAAAGGCAATAAGGTTGGCAATATCGATTTAAAGAAAGTTGAAAACAATGCTGGTGAAGCAATTGAGGGGGTCGGAGAAACATTGAGTGATGCTTGGGTGACTGGTAAGGTTTCAACTAGCCTTAACTTCACACGCAGTTTGTCAGTGGACAGTTTGAATGTCGATACTAAAGATGGTGTCGTGACACTGTCGGGTCATGCTGAAACTTCTGCTGATAAGGAGTTAGCCTCTGAAATTGCGAAAGATATTAAAGGTGTCAAAACAGTTGTTAATGACATGAAAGTTCTTTAACAATAGTTAAAACTTTGTTTTATTGAGAGTTGTCACTTTTTCAGTGACAACTCTTTTTTTTTATTTAAACTAATTGAACTATTTCGAGATAGAATCGTGTAAGAGCTATTTAAAATGACTGGGTAGCAATCCTCCCTGTATTCAGTGTTATTTCCACTCTCTTGTATTTGGCTTTCGAATGCATGAGCGATCTCATGGCCGGTTAAGACAACGAAGTATATTATCTTTTTATAATAAAAATATTTCAGGAGGATTTATGTTGAATTGGTCATTAACTTTTTTCGTTGTTGCTATTATCGCCGCTGTTTTTGGTTTTGGTGGAATTGCTGCAAGTGCGACATCAGTAGCAAAGATATTATTCGTCTTGTTTTTAGTGTTGTTTGTACTTTCATTAATTATTCCGAAATTTAAGTCTAACGTATAGCTAAAAATCAACGCATTAGTGAGGCAATTTCATTGTCTCACTTTTTTTTATGAGGTGCCTTTATGTCTCTATTGAAATCACAATTAATGTTTTTAAATACATCTTTAACAGAAAGTAACTTTTTTCAAGATAAGTTAACTGATGGCAATAGTTTCTACATATCTAATCAAAGTGACACTTCAAGATCATTACACTCTGATATGAGTCTGCCTTTTGTTGAGCTTAATGAGCGACTCGGTGATCTTTCATTTCTACTGTCATATCTAGAAAATTGGTTTGATGAATCGCAAGATTTCTTGGATCTTATTAAGAATTTGTACCTGAAATCTGCCAAGATCGATACAGACTTAGTATTTTTAACTCAAAAAGATAATTTTGAATTTCCCAAAGTTTCTCGGCGAAGTGCTGGAAGCTATTCTATAAAAAATATACATTCCTCATTACCAATCCTTAAATTATGTATTTTTGATGCAAGGACTGCAGCTAGCAAATGTTTAGTTCAATCTATTGCAACCGAAGATGTTTTAAAATTGTTTTCATTGATACGCCATTTAGACGATTGCCGTGAATTGGTGGATGTTTTTGCGTTGTGTCACATCGAAAACTAGGCTTTAAATTCTCTGTTCAATTTCGAATCCTGAGTTCATAAGGTTGCAAAAGTTAAGCTGTTGAAGCGTTAATATTGATTACTATTAAGTTCGGTTTAACTTCTTAATTTATACTTTTTTCAAGTTTAGATAATTGATTAGTGTTTACGATTGCAGACTCTGTCTTCTGTCGTTTGATACTATTAACGTGTTTAGTCTGAGTGTGTGTGACTTAGCATTTCTCTGGTTGTCGAGTACCTGACAATTGTCATGTTTATTCTAAGTTAACTGTCTTATTAATATAGAATATAAATAATTCAATTTGGATAAGTCATGAGAAACTATATCGGTGAGATAAATAGAAATTATAAAAACTCTATGCCAGTTGGTGATCTAAGCCACGCTTGTTATGACGGCCTAAGTCAATCGGCTAGAAGTATTTATAATCCGACAAGAATAGATTTGATCAGTTCACTTAAAAGCCAAAACAGACTCTTCTGTGCAATGTTGGCTAAATGGAGACATCTACCAAACCTAAAAAACAGGTTCCTCGAATTTAAAAGTGTTGGAAAAGAAGAGTTAGTGATTGGGGTGTTGACGGTCTGTAATATCGTGATTTCTGGCGTATTAATTTTAGTATAAAAATAAAAGTTGGGGTTTCGATGAAAAGTATTTTGAAGTTAGTTCTGATTGTTTCGATGGCTTGTTTGTCGTCATGTGCATTATTTCGATCAACTGGTGAAGTAGTTCAAGAGGTAGGGGAGGGAACGGGAGAGGTTGTAGAAGGTGTCGGGGATGGTGTTTCTCATGCAGTGACGGGTACGGGAAGGGCTATCAATAGAGGTGTGAGTGGAACTGTGGATGCCGCAAATTAAAAAAAATAATTAGAGAAGGAAGAAGTTATGAAAATTAAAGAAATAGTAAGTAACGAAAGTGGAAGAATCGGGTATTTTATAATGTATCTTTTGGGAGCTCCGGTGGGATTACTGATTTTGTTGTGGGTTATTTTAGGAGATAATATTTTTTCAGCTGGATAGTTTTATTAAATAGCTCGAGGTCTTGAAAATTCGTTTGAGCAAAAAATTATGTTAATTTTTGCGCTCCGAATTCGCCGCTTCAGTGAGACTCGAAAACCGCCTTCATGGCGGTTTTTTAGTGTGCAATCTGAGGTGGTGCGCGAAACTCTGGCAACTTACAGCTTGGGGGTGATTCTATTTACTGCGAATGCTTATCGCTAATTTTTATAGGAAAGACGTAACACGCTGCTATTTAGAGTAAATTCATTTGTTTTCTTTCAAAATTAGCGCCTCGTTATGTTCTAAATCTCAATTTTGTGAGATGATTTTTAAATGGCAAATAACATCACAAAAAAATACCTAGTTACGGCAGACGGACATAAGAAAATCGATGCTGTTATTAAGGAATTATATGGAGAGGACATTCCTCGTTCAAAATTACGAGCTTTGTTCGATAATAAATGCGTGTTGTTAAATGGTCGAAACTGTTTAAATCCCGGAACTGCTGTTTATCCGGGAAATCAAATTGAACTGAAGTTTGAAGCAGAAAAGAAGTATAAAGAGAAAGGCAAGGCCCCTCCTACTCGTGGATTCAAGGTAGTTTACGAGGATGGTCACGTAATTGTTGTCGATAAAGAAGCAGGCTTATTAACAGTCCCTACCCTTATGGGCGACCCAGATACTCTAATAGATAGGCTAAGGTATTTCGTTCCCCGTGGAATTGAGCCTCATGTCGTTCATCGCTTGGACAGAGATACGTCCGGATTACTCGTGTTTGCCAAGAGTAAGGGCGCAGGTATGCGAATTAAGGAGCAATTTCAAAAACGAAAGCCTGAAAGAGTATACCATGCTTTTGTAAAAGGAGAGTTAGAAACTTTAGCAGGTACTTTTCAGAGTTTTTTAGCGATGGATGAAGATTTAAATCAATATTCCGTTGAAGATGAAACTTTAGGAAAGTTAGCAATTACTCATTATCAAGTGCATCGAACACTTGTCGATGCAACGTGGGTGAAGGTTAAGTTAGAAACTGGTCGGAGAAATCAGATTCGCGTCCATTTTTCTGAAAAAAAACACCCTGTAATTGGTGATACTCGTTATGAAAGGAAGCACGCCAAGCATCCTGATTGGGTCGAAAGTGGTCTTGCGTTGCATGCAACTTCGTTAGGGTTTTATCATCCTTACGCTAAAAAGGTACTCCACTTCGAGTCTCCCTTGCCTTACCGCATGGAAAAGTTTTTAGCTGAAAACGCTAAAAGAAGTAAGCTTGAAAAGAAAACTAATTAGAACCAAGTGAGCTTTCGATTGTTGTCTTTAGTACATTTGAGAGCTTTGCCTTGTTGCTGTTAAGGTTACTTTGGTTTTGTATAGGGAAGTTGTTAATCGACTGATTTTTCAGTTTTAAATTTTTCAATTCTTCGTTTAAAAAATTAATTTTATGAAGCTTGTGAGTAATCTCAATCAACTTGCTTAGTTTGGCTTCCTCTGCCGTTTCGGCAGTTTTTGTGAATAAATTCGATTCGAACTTAGACCGTAGCTCATCTCTTGATTCTTTTAGGCTATCGGTTTCACTTTCTAGCTTTAGCTTTTGATCAACGAGTTTTGTTAGCTGGCTCGCGTCAAGTGCGATAACGCTTCGATCATTTAGATCTTGAAATGCTCCAAGTGACAGAGACTTATTGCTCGATTTATAGCTAGTTATAAATAGCATTTCATTTTTGTCTTTTAAATGTTCTTGATCTATTTTGAAGAAGTAGACAAAGTCTTGGTAGTCATTCAAGCCCATTCGAGAAGCGGTTCGATTCTGGAAACCTACGCTTTGGCAACTGCTAGTTAGGTAGTGGGATTCCTTGAATATGTGGGCGCAGGCACTTGTTGGACTTGAACGAAATCCTCTTCTATCAACCAAGTAAAATTCTTCTGCGGCAGATGCGGATGAGATGTTTAGGAAAATGTAAGTTAATATGAATATTTTTTTCATTAAAATTCTTTCCACCATGAATTGCCTTTTCCACCTTCAGCAATAGTTGGTTGACCCGTTGTTGTAATGTCGTTATCCAGGATAGTAGGAACTTCATTAATAGTTTCGTTTGAATATGTTTCAAGCGGAATCAGGTTGTTCCATCTATTAAGACTAATTTGCCATTCTACGCTGTTGATACGCGATGCTAATTCTACTTCGGCGCCATAATTTGAGCTTCTGATTAAATTGCGCCGTTCCTTTTTGGCAGATTCAATTTGATCTCGTGTTGTAGTCAGTTCTTTTTCTAAGTCGTCAATGCTTTTTTCTTCCCCCATCGAGTCCCTTATCTTTTCTTCAAATTTTTTTATTGTCGATTGCAGGTTGTCTTCTGGAGTAAGCTTAGAAAGCTCATCAATATTTGATTTAAGAGATTCGATTTTTCTATTAGAAAATTCAATTTCTGCAACATTTTTTAAATAGTTAGTTTCTTTTTCCGCAAGGTTTGATGTCAATTGTGGGTCTATGAATAATGAATTGTTATTTTTTGTAAAGATTAGAGTTCCTTGAGACTTGTCATCGCAAATAAGCTCGGCGTGTAATTTAGAGTTCTTAATTCTTGTTGTTAGAGCGCAAGGGAGGAGTGGGGCGAGCTTTAGCGGCTGGTATTGAGAAGGCTTGCTATTGTTAATTTCCGTTAATGGGAAAAAGAAATTCTTCCTATGTGCAGCGACCTGAGTGAAGAAGAGGAGATTTTTACCAGGTATCTTTTCAATAATGAACTTATCTTGCGAGACTTTTAGCTGATTTAAGTCTCTTTCAGTTTCAATCCAAATTCCATCTTCTAAGACAAGGGAATTCGCTTTACTATTAGCAAAGAAGTTAAATACGATAACGATCAATGTAATCGTGAGTATGACGATGGAAAATTTTTTATACATTCATTTATGCGGTTTAATTAGCTTTTCGAAATCTAGCATCATTCTGCCCAGAGCAACAATTAGTTTATCGCTGAATGTTTCCATATCAACCGCCATTCCAGGGAGGGAATGACGTCGGGGCGCAGGGCTGACGGTGAGGCGCAGGGATGACGTCGGGAGGCAGGGATGACGTCGGGGCGCAGGGCTGACGGTGAGGCGCAGGGCTGACGGCGGGGCATTGGTTGACTGGCTGAATGTAAATTATCGTTTTACGTTAACTATCGTACTACTGAATTGTTGTATTACTAGCGCAGACTCGAAAGCGGTAATCACAGGACTAATACGTCCTTACATTTCATCTTGCATGTACAACATCCGTCATCCCTGCGGAGGCAGGGATCCAGGAGTTGTACGAGTTCTACACGCGCAACAACGACCACCATTTTCGCTAAAGCAGTCGTCCTGGTAATTGAAATAGTCCTCCTGGATTCTCGCCTGCGAGGTTTCCTGAGTAATACAATTTGAATTTTTTCTCCGCCGTCCTCGCGAACGCGGGGATCCGGATGGCTGCAAACATTAATTCTCCTGGATCCCTGCTTTCGCAGGGATGACGGTGGAAGGCAGGGATGACGTCGGGAAGCAGGGATGACGTCGGGACGCAGGGATGACGTCGGGACGCAGGGATGACGTCGGGACGCAGGGATATGACGTCGGGACGCAGGGATGACGTCGGGAGGCAGGAATGACGGCGGGGCGCAGGGCTGACGGTGAGGCATTGATTGACTGGCTGAATGTAAATTATCGTTTTACGTTAACTATCGTACTACTGAATTGTTGTATTACTAGCGCAGACTCGAAAGCGGTAATCACAGGACTAATACGTCCTTACATTTCATCTTGCATGTACAACATCCGTCATCCCTGCGGAGGCAGGGATCCAGGAGTTGTACGAGTTCTACACGCGCAACAACGACCACCATTTTCGCTAAAGCAGTCGTCCTGGTAATTGAAATAGTCCTCCTGGATTCTCGCCTGCGAGGTTTCCTGAGTAATACAATTTGAATTTTTTCTCCGCCGTCCTCGCGAACGCGGGGATCCGGATGGCTGCAAACATTAATTCTCCTGGATCCCTGCTTTCGCAGGGATGACGGTGGAAGGCAGGAATGACGGCGGGACGCAGGGATGACGTCGGGAGGCAGGAATGACGGCGGGACGCAGGGATGACGTCGGGACGCAGGAATGACGTCGGGGCGCAGGGCTGACGGTAGAGATGTAAACATTCAATATTACTCGGGCAGTCAGTCTCCTGCGCGGGAATCTAGGTGACGCTGAGATGATGGTGGGGCTCCCAAGAATGACGGCGCTATGCGAATTCTCGAATTAATCGGACAGACTCCTTCGCAGAGATGATGTTCTTTAATAGGACGATGTATGGAGAAGTTATGGTCTTTGCGAGTACCACTTTCTACTTAAAGTTGATGCTCTTCGTGAGGACTACGTTTTTTGTAGGGATGAGGGGTTTTTTTTTAAACTTAGACGTCGCTGAAAATTTTGCTAGCAAGGTTTAGCGATTCTTCTATTGAGAAGTTTTCGTTGGATTTTTGTGCAAGAAATTCTAGAATGGCACTTCTTTTATCTAGGGATTCATCAATGAGTTTGTCGCTGCCTTTTCGGTAGGCACCGAGGTTAATCAGATCGTAATTTTCATCGTGAATTGCAAGAAGTCTCTTTATTTTCGAAGATATTTTTAGATGGTCTTCTGGACAAATCGTATTTTGCAGTCGACTGTTACTTTGTAATATGTCTATAGCAGGAAAGTGGTTTTGTTGAGAAAGCTTTGAACTTAAGTAAATATGTCCATCCAGGATAGCTCTTACTTCTTCTGCGAGAGGATCTTCTAGTTTTTCGGAAGAGAGTAAAATCGAATAAAACGCAGTGATGCTACCCTTTTCAGTGCGCCCTGCTCTTTCTAATAGTTCGGGAATCGTGGAAAAAACAGAAGGTGGATACCCTTGGCGAGCGGGCGGTTCGCCTAGTGATAGAGCTATTTCTCTTAGCGCGCGTGCAAACCTTGTAATCGAGTCCATCATAAAAAGAACTTTTTTACCCTGGTCTCTAAAATACTCTGCGATCGCGCTGGCAGTATAGGCAGCGATGATGCGGCGCATTGGCATTTCATCGCTTGTTGCAACAATAACTACAGATTTTTTTAAACCTTCTGGTCCAAGATTTTCTTCGATGAAATCTAATACCTCTCGACCTCTTTCACCGATCATTGCGATTACGTTCACGTCAGCGTTTGAAAATTGTGAAAGCATTCCCATTAGTGAGGATTTACCTTGGCCCGCCGTAGAGAAAATTCCAAGTCTTTGTCCTTCTCCAACTGGGACACAGACATCGATTGCTTTTACGCCTACTTCTAGTTGGCTTTTGATTCTTTTTCGATGAAGCGGGTTTATTGTTTTAGATCTTAATGGATAGTGTTGAAATGTTTCAATTGGATCACCATCAATATTTTGTCCAAAGCAATTTAGTATGTTGCCAAGGAGATTTGAACCAACTGGAACACTTAAGTGCTCTCCATACGTAATTACCTTGGAGCTTGGACCTACGCCATTTATTGGTGAGAATGGAGTTGCAAATACATTTTCGTTATTAAAGCCGACTATTTGGCATGGAATTTTGGTCTTATCTTTGTTCTGGATGAAACACAATTCACCAATTGTTGAGTCCGGAAGTTGGATTTCAACAAGCATTGGCGTGAGAATAGTTTTAACGATTCCTGTTCGAGTAGTCTTTAAAGGCTCTAAATTTTGAATTCTTCTATGGTAACTTTTTAAGTCAAAGTTAGGTAAGAATTTTAATTGTTCAATCGTAAGCATTTTTTCGTTCAAATATAATCTAAACTATTTGTTAGATTAAAGACTGACCTCATAATTATTGCGATGTAGTTAATTTCATCTGCTTTGCGATTTCCGAAAAGAAATCTCTTAAACTTACTTTAATTTCACCAAAATCTGTTTTTAAAATTAAGGTACTTGCGTCACAATCTTCAGACTGAATGAAGTGGAAAATTGTATTCTTAGAAAAGCCTTGTAATTCTTCTTTTATTGCCTCAATAGATGAAGCATTACTTGGGTTGAAAACTAAATCAATGTTTCCACCGATTGGAATAGATTGTAGAAGTTTTTTAGCTAGTTCCGCAATTGGATCAATAATATCGGTATTCTTTAGTAGAAATACATGTTCTAAAATTTTAGCTGTTAGGTTTGCAGCTTCTTTTTCGAGATTGCTGCGCAAACTATCATGTTCTTTGATTATGCTAATCGCATTTTTGGTCGCAGTTTCTTTACCTATTCGTAAGCCTTCTCTGTAGCCGGCTTCTTTAATTTCTTTGCCTGATAGAATTGCTTCATCTATTATTTTTTTAGCCTTTTCTTCGGCAGCGTCAACCATCGCCTGAGCTTCTGCTAAAGCGGAGCTTAATGGATTTGATTGATTTTTAGATGGTAACATAAATTTTTTCCTTAGAACTTTAGATGCTTTTAAAGGTAATAATTGCTCAGAAGAATTTAAAGGAAAATATGTGTGTTCTTAGGGGCTTAGGTCTGCTTGGTTAGTTTGGCGCTTATTAGGCAGCTTGGGACTACGATGGTTGCGAGGATTAATTCGACACTTAGACCCATTAAGTGGATAGAGGTGATGTAACTAAGAGGACATATTAAGTTGGGATTTAACGTACTTAGAATAAATTGAAAGGTTAATTCGTAGCCTCCAAATCCCATTATGCCACTGCCGGGCAGACTAGAGAAAAATTCCGCGCTAATGAAGCCAATTAGTATTATTAAAATATTTCGATAGCTCGGTTCTGAGGATCCGGACAAAGAAAAAAATAAGCTCGCCAATGCGAGGTACTTGGAAATTCTAATTATAAGTGAAAGGGTTAGTATGCGAGATGTGAATCCCAGAGTTAGGTTCGGGATGTTGTCTGCAATTTTACTAGGCTCGAAGGAAAACTTTTTTGTTTCAAAAGAAAGTTTATTAATAATGGAGTTCTGTAAGAATTTTTTAGAGATACTTGTAAGGTAGATTAAAATAACGCTCAAAGTTACTAGAACTAATACGACAACCACGAGTATCCAAAAATTCTCTTGCGGGGAAAACTTAGAGATCTGGTTTATCGTTAAGTCGTTTTCAAAAAATAATGCTCCGAGGAGTGTCACGACTATTAGAAATAGTAAGGCAACGATATCGAAAATTATTGAAATCCAAATAGGTTGAATAGTCGAGGATATTTTTTCTTTGGTTTTTAAGAATTTCAATAATGTTGGAACGGTCAGCTCCCCCAGCCTGAGAGGGATGAAATTCATACTAACGTTGCGTAGTGAGGTTCCTGCAAGGATAAGCGTTCTCAAAATAAATCTATTAGAAGATGAATTTAGGGCGTGAATGAGGAAGAATCTTTCAGATCTAGCGATAAGAGCGATTACAGATAGAGACACATATAGAGTGATATTTTCGACGTTCAATAATTGAGCGAGCGAGCTTTTAATTTGCGAGTAGTTTAGTTGGCTTAAGAAGATAAATACAATCGCGATTGATAGGAGCGTGAAAGCAATTTTAGAAATGGTTTTAGATTTCAAGTTATTTAGTTTTGCCAATCTTATTGTGAGGTTACGTAAGGTGAATTTATACTAAGATGCATTTGTTCGCCAGAGGTGAACCAAATCTATATGAATATGCCGTTAAACCTTCTTATACATCCGTGATGTTATTCGATGGGTATTGGTGGTTTCGGATTTTAGTCGAGAAAAGGAAATTATAGTGAGTTCTTCCTTGCTAGCTTGTAATGTGTGGGATTAGAGTTGGTATCCCTCCTTGTTTTATTTCACTTGCTCAGTCGCCGTAGTTCCTGAGTAGGCAAGAATCTATGAGGACAGTTTCATCCTCCTAGATCCCTGCATTCGTAGAGAAGACGACGGGCCGAAGAGAGACGACGGCTTTTCGAATAGCCTCCGGCAAGTTAAGGAGTTCTCAACAGGTTAGGGAGGCAGTGGATACCGAATAAAGTTATTAGCATCAAACTGACGAGTTACAATGCGAGCCCCTATTCCCTTATGAAAGAAGAAACTTGCTAGCTCAGGTCTCTAGATTTAAAATTTAAATAGTTACTATTGATACTCCTGAATTAAATGTATGCTTTGGCTTCACTCCTCAGTTTAAAGTGTGTTACGGTGTTGCTCATATTAACCAAGATACCTTAGTAAAAACTAACTAGGAGAAATATGTCCATACAGATCAAGAATTTTCTACAAATTTCTTATGATGAGCTAGAGGAACTCAATTTAAAAGCTAAGGAAAAGGTAGCAAAATTTACCGGCCCTGAAGAGTTAAAAGAATTTTACCTTAAGTATCTTGAGCAGGAAAAACAGCTAAAGGCTGTCACCGTTGGATTCTCCGACCTAGAAGGAAGATTTCATACCCTCGATTACGATAAAAAGTTTCTTTTAAATTCTTATGACAATTTAACCTTTGATGGTTCTTCAATTAGAGGTTTAACAGTCGTTCAAGAATCGGACTTAAGACTAGAAATTGATTGGGGATCATTTCGATGGT
>CAYYIQ010000106.1:0-11561 GCA_964472005.1 uncultured Bdellovibrionales bacterium
ATATACCGAGAAGGAAAAGTCTGAGATTTTAAAAGGTTTAACACGGGGAATTCAGAACGGACCGTCAGTTGTTGAATCTGGAGTTATGTTGATTCATGAACAGATTAGTGAACTAACTACTCCAATTCAAATTCTAGTAACTTTTAAGAATCACTTATCAAAAGATCTGGGAGATGGGACAAGCACACGATTTGTTTGGATACTTCTCTCGCAAACTAAAACTCATCCATTTATTTCGAGTGTCGCAGAATTTTTCACATTAATGACTTATGGCTGGTTTAGACAACGCGCCTTAGTTGCAAATACTAAAGAGGGAATAATAAATTTATATGTTGATGGCCTGGATCGAACTTTGAACTTTAAGTTAGGCTCGACCGAGCTTACTGCTCCGAAGGGGCCTTTTACGGGGATTGTTTCAGATTTAAAAAGTAGAGTTCCTTTTTGGTTCGATGATTTCAAATGCGGTTTTAATGTAAAGGTTTTAGCCTCCATTCTGTTTATGTTCTTTGCCTGCGCGGCACCTGCCGTGGCTTTCGGTGCGTTAGTAGATACTTTAACAAACGGTCAACTGGGGGTCATTGAGACGATTCTTGGTACCGCCATCTGCGGGGTCCTATGGTCATTCTTAGGGGGGCAACCTCTTGTTATTCTTGGCGCGACGGGTCCAAATATTATTTTCATTGGTATCTTGTATCAACTCTGCGACTATTTGAAGATAGACTTTTTTGGGACTTTTCTGTGCGTGGGGTTATGGACGATGTTGTTCTTGTTTCTTATAGCAATTTTTAACTTATGCACTTTAATACGTTTCTTCACTCGGTTTACAGACGAAATTTTTGTCAGTCTGATTTCATTAATCTTTATAAACGAAGCTGTTAAGGATTTGTTACGCTTGTTTAATGATCCGACGGTTCCAGTTGAAAGCTCTTTACTTTCACTTCTATTGGCGTTCGGAACGTTTGCGATAGCTTATTCGCTTTCAAGATTTCGCAGGACTCCTTATCTTAGAGAGTTCTTTAGAGAGTTTTTAAGTGATTTTGGCCCAACCATTGCGCTGGGTATTATGACCGTTGTCGCTTTTAACTTTTCTACGATTAAGATCGATACTCTTAATGTTCCCGCGAATTTTCAAACAACTTCTATGCGACCATGGATTTTAAGTCCTTTTTCGGTTCCTTATTGGGTTTGGTTATTTTCAGCAATTCCAGCTGTTTTGCTAACGATTCTTATTTGGATCAATCATAATATTACATCAAGGTTAGTAAGTAACCCTGAGCACCATTTGGAAAAAAAGAGTGCTTTTCATTGGAATATCTTAGTCGTTGGAGCACTTGTGGGTGTCTCTAGTCTCTTTGGATTACCATGGGTGATTGGCACGACCGTCCCATCAATTAACCATGTTCGAAGTTTGGTGGTGACTCAAAATCACAAAATTATCAGAACAATTGAAACACGTCTGTCTAATCTAGGAGTTCACTTGTTGATTGGGTTGGCTCTGTTTTTACTTCCGTTGCTACAATATATGCCAATGGCAGTACTATTTGGTATTTTCTTATTTATGGGTGTTGGATCTTTAGTCGGCAACCAGTTTATTGAACGCTTAAGGTTGTGGTTCGTCGATCCAAGTTTATTTGAACCTGTTCATCACCTTCGTGCGGTTCCTTTGAAGACAATTCATATCTTTACTGGTGTGCAGTTGGCTTGCTTGACTACTTTGTGGCTAGTGAAAGAAAGTCCGATAAGTATTTTGTTTCCTTTGTTTGTTGCGTTGTTGGTTCCCGTGCGGATGTTCATCGCGCGATTTATAGAAGCTGAATACGTTGCATTGCTTGATTTAGAGGAAGCTCCAGACAAGTTTAGTGATTTTGGATTATAAGTATTTCGTCCTTACAGAGAGTTCATTTTTGAAGATTGAATTTTGCGGCTTCGCTGTGAAGACCTTGGTTTTAATCTAAGATTTTTCCATGGACAAAAAATCTCGACCTGGATAATTTTCAGCTTTGTGCCTAAACAAAAAACGCTCCCTGCCTGCTATTAATATAACAGGTAGAGAGCGTTTTTTGTTTAGGCACAAAGCTGAAAAGACGTCTTAGCTTTCAGTTTCCTCTTCACTTAAAACCATGTTGTGATAGACGTGTTGAACGTCCTCATCTTCTTCGAGCAGGTGAATTACCTTTAACACGTCGGCTTCTTCTTCTGGGGTTAAAGTAACTGTTGTCAACGGAAGTCGTTCCGCTGCTGCACTTAGAACTTCGATATTTTTTTGTTCGAGAAACTTTTGCATGCTGCCAAAGCTGTCGAAGGCGACTTGGATAGTCAGCTGATTGTCTTCTGCTTCGAAAATTTCTTCTAGGCCGTGATCGATCAATTCTAGTTCAAACTCTTCTAAGTCCATTTCCGGGGGATTTATAGTGAAGGTTCCGACACGGTTGAAAAGAAATGCGAGTGAGCCATCTGTTCCTAGATTACCACCATTTTTCGTAATGAAGTTTCTTACGTTAGCCACTGTCCTAGTATTGTTGTTTGTTGCAGCTTCAATGAAAAGCGCGACTCCGTGCGGCCCATATCCTTCGTATGTGATTTCTTCAATGCCTTCTGCATCCTTTGAAGATGCTCTCGTGATCGCATTCTCGATCCGATCTTTCGGCATATTCAATGACTTTGCTGTTTGGATAGCCATCCGTAGTCGCGGATTCCCACCCAGCTCTGGCCCGCCTAAGCGAACAGCAATCGCGATTTCTTTTCCGACTTTAGTAAAGGCTTTTGACGTTTTAGACCAACGCGCAAACATTCGAGCTTTTCTTTTTTCAAAAATTCGTCCCATTTTTCCTTTAAGGCTAGCAATAGTGAAATAGTCGAGAGCCCAGATTAAGCTTTGAGCGCAAATATGCCTCGACAGTGACATAAAACTCTCTAATTTAGTGTTTTATGTTGAGTAGTTTAACACTATTTAAATATTCGAGTACAGCTTTTGCCCCCCAACTTTTTAAACATATTATAACTTCGGGGTTCTTTTGTTTTTTTGGAGAGGGTTTTAACGTAGTCTTTGACAGTCTCAAGCTTTGCTTAAACCCTCCCCAATAAAATATGTAAGGGACGAAGGTTGCATTTGTAAAAGCTGTTTAAAGATTTTTTTCTAGGTCTTTGAACAGCTTGTTTGCGGCGGCACGGGGGGAGAGTTTGTATTTATACATTTCTTCTTCGATGGAAGATCTTTTTTTGCTTAGGGAATCGAACTTGTTAAAAATTCTTTTAAGATTTTCACGTAGTCCGAGTTCAAGTTGGAAGTTGAGAGAATCTTTAATCCTTCGATCCATTTCACCAGAAGCATTTAAGACTTCGTACTCTTCTAAAAGTACCTTTTTAAGTTCGAGTACTCCGGTTTGATTAGTGCTAGATGTTTTTAGAATCTTTGGTTTTTTAAGAGTGGATTGCCCAAGTGATAATGCAAAAAGTATATCTTTCTCTAGTTGGTTTATCCCTGCAATATCGGCCTTGTTTAGAACGAAAAGGTCAGCGATCTCGATTAGCCCAGCCTTTAGAGCTTGGAGAGAATCACCCATGTTGGGACTGAGAACGACGGATGTGAAATGCGCACATTTCATAATATCTAATTCGGCTTGTCCTACTCCAACCGTTTCTACGATAATAATATCGAAATCAAAGGCCTCGATTACCTTGATCATTTCGGGAGTTTTTGACGAAATTCCGCCAAGATGACCGCGAGATGAGGATGATCGGATGAAGAGGTTGTTATGTAACCCCGAAGAGTACATTCGAGTTCTGTCACCCAGAAGCGCACCTCCTGTAAAAGGGCTTGATGGGTCAATTGCTAAAACAGCGACAGTTAAGCCGCCGTCCAGGAACGTTTTTATTAACTGGTCGATCAAAGTCGACTTTCCAACTCCTGGTGCACCGGTAATTCCAAATATTTTACTTTTGGTAGCAGAATTGAATGTTTCGTTAATTACTACATCAGAATTGTCGAGATCATTCTCTACGGCGGTGAGTGCTCTGCCAAGTTCTCGACGAGCAATCTTAGAATTTGTTTTGAATGAGGTGATTTTCACAGATTGAGTATCGGTTAGTTAAAGTGGTTTGTTGATTGTCTACCCATGCTTTATTGCTTTTATTAGTTTAAGTCCACGTTTTTTTAGATTGCTTTTTGACTTTGTGGCGGACATAAAAAAAGCCACCCGAAGGTGGCTTTTAGCTTAAAAAACTAAGCAATTCAGAGAGTTATGCTCTCTTTGATTTCTTAGCAGTAGTCTTTTTTGCTTTTCTAGCAGCTGGACGTGCTGGCTTCTTTCTTACTGCAGCTGCCTTTCTAGCAGGAGCTTTTTTTGCAGAAGTTTTCTTCGCAGCAGGCTTTTTCTTAGCAACAGCTTTTTTCTTAGCAGGAGCTTTCTTAGCAACAGCTTTCTTAGCAGGAGCTTTTTTAGCAACAGCTTTCTTTGCAACAGACTTCTTTGCAACAGACTTCTTTGCAGTAGCTTTCTTTGCAGTAGTCTTCTTAGCAACTGCCTTTTTCTTAGCAGGAGCCTTTTTAGCAACAGCTTTCTTAGCTGGAGCTTTCTTAGCAACTACTTTTTTCTTAGCTGGAGCTTTTTTCTTAGCAGTAGTTTTCTTAGCAGCTGCTTTCTTCGGTGCTGCTTTCTTAGTTACTTTTTTTGCAGCTGTTTTCTTTGGAGCCGCTTTCTTCTTTGTTGCCATAGTTAGTTTCCTAATGTTTGTTTATGTTCGATGCGTACTTTTACCTAGATTTTATCAGGGAAAAATAACGTTTTATTATTTTCGATCTCTGAAGTACAACTCCTTACTAAGTTCATTTCTCAGAGTACAACATCACTGATTCACTTCAGACTGCTGCGAATTTCACGGCAGATCTATGCTCAATCTATCATACTCTTCGCATCTTCCCAAGTACTTCTTTTCGTTTTTGATAATTTTTTTTTCGTAAAACTTTTTTACAAAACTAAAATCATCACACTCTTTGATGTTCAACTTTCAAAATAGATCCAAAATTGTTTCGCAATCATGTTTAAAAGTTTGCAAATTTCTTATTCCACAAAAAGTTTGTCGGACGATTTGCAACTATCCTTGATACTAAGTTTCGATTCATGCGTCGTCGCATTTGAACTTTTTGTGAAGCTTGAACGCGCGAGTTGGAAAACTTAATGTTTGGCTAACTTGTTGTTTTTGAAAGGCAAATTCGCGTTGGCGGGACCCTCTGAGTAGATGTGTCAGAGGGTCGGGAGTGGGGGTGTGTAAAATTTTATACGTTGAATCGGAAGTGCACGACGTCACCGTCTTCCATCAAATAAGTTTTTCCTTCGGAACGAAGTTTACCTTTTTCTTTTGCGCCGCTTTCGCCACCGAACTGAACAAAGTCATCGTAAGAAATAACTTCGGCTCGAATAAAGCCACGTGCAAAGTCCGAATGGATTTCCCCAGCCGCATCGACAGCAGTTCCACCTTTATGAACTGTCCAAGCTCGCGTTTCCGTCGGTCCAGAAGTGAAGAAAGTTAGTAATCCGAGTAGGGTATAACTAGCCTTAGCAAGCCTTTCTAAGCCTGATTCTGTAAGGCCCAGCGCTTCTAAGAACTCAATTCTTTCTTCACCTTCAAGCATCGATATTTCTGATTCAACTTTCCCCGAAAGCTGGACACACAGAGAGCCTCTTTCGGTCGCAATTGCTAAAAGGTTTTCCCAATGTGGACAATTTACCCCAAGATCAGACTCGGAGACGTTCCCGACAAAGAGAACTGGCTTTGCAGTAAGAAATCCTAATTTTTGCAATGCAACGACTGATTCAGGATCTAAGGTAGATAAAAGATGACCGTCTGATAATGTTTTTTTTGCTAGAGTTAGGAATTCGTGTTCTTCCTTTATCGCCTTGTCGCCAGATCTGAGACCTTTTGAGACCTTCTCAAGCCTTTTTTCGGCGCTTTCGAGGTCTGAGAGTAATAGTTCCGTTTCGATTAGTTCGATGTCTCGCTTGGGGTCAACTGAGCCTTCAACGTGGGTGACGTTTTCATCTTCAAAACATCTAACGATATGAATGATTGCATCCACTGCTCGAATATGACCGAGAAATTTGTTCCCTAACCCTTCACCTTCAGAAGCACCTTTTACGAGACCAGCGATATCTACAAATTCAACTGAAGTCGGAATAGTTTTTACTGATTTGTTGATCTTGCAGAGTGTTGCCAATCGTTCATCGGGAACTGCAACAACTCCAGTATTAGGTTCGATTGTGCAGAACGGATAGTTTGCAGCTTCGGCTGATTGAGTTGATGTTAGTGCATTGAAAATGGTCGATTTCCCGACATTTGGTAGTCCTACAATTCCGCAATTTATTGCCATAACGTCCTTACTTTTCTGAAGTTTAATTTAATATTAATATTGTGTTGTTTATCTGTGCTAATAGTTACACATCTGGATCGATGTATCTGGTATTTTTGGTGCCGAGAATATCTCAATTTCTGCAATAGACCAATCAAAGACAGGAGAGCTTTGAATTAGTTCCAATCTCAGCATTGAGATTTCGTTAGGCTCGAATCGAATATCCCAGTTTGGAAGTATTTCGAAGAAGTCACCACCGTTTGCAACTCTGGTTCGCAAACTTGAAAAGTTGTCTATTCTCTCGCCATTTTCGGCTCTAATACTACTAATGTTAAGGAATCGTGGTGCATCAAATAGATAGTCTCCTAATTTTAAAACAACTCGATGGATGTTCTCTGGGACTGGAAAGTCAATTTCAATTGCCATTCCGAGAGTCTGAGCGTGCCCACTTCCCCATCTCGTACCAAGATCGTTGTCGAGCATGTTTCCAAATTCTGTCGCGGATTTCGCTGGATTCGAGTTGTTAGGTGGAATAAAAGACCGAAATTGTTTCGAATCTAGATCTATCTTTTTACCTAATGGGTATTTTTCGATGACGGAATCTATTACCTTGTATTTCCCGACGGTATGCATCCTTGCGCAGTAGCCAGTCGATTTTAGAAAATTGTATACTTCATTGGCTTCGAGAGGAGAAAGAACAAAGACTTTGTTTTGTAGGCTATCTTGTCGAGAACTTGCTTTCTTTAGTGAAGCACCAGCGTTTGTTTCATAGCTTGGGATTCGAACTGTTCTTGGGTTGCCAAATACGCTGAAAGTGATTGCTTCGTTGGTTTCGAACGCCATTCGATAACCAATCCAGTAATTTGTATATACATGGTGATAGTTATGCTGAGTTAACCATCTGTATAGCTCAGAGTGATCTGTGGCTACGCGTTCTCCTCGATAAAGCATCGGTTGCCCTTCGTCAGCAATGCCACTGCTATAGTTGGAGGCAAGATTTAGAGTAAGTATTGCTGACAGTAAGACAGCAGAAAGCGACCTTGATTTCGGATCACTGCTAAAGCCTTTACCTAAGCAATATGCTGTTAGGAGGGGAATTACTGAATAAAGAGGGAGTAGGTATCGCGGAGCTTGAGATAGCCAGCCGAAACTGCTCAAAGAAAAAATAAGCGGGACTATTCCTAGAAAGAGTACTTGAGTCGCTATTGAAAGTTTTATAACGGACTTGTCAGTTTCCGGGTATCTTCTGCCATGAGCCTTGAATATAAAAAAACCACAAAATAATACGAGTGAGTAGGTTGAATATGCATATATATTTGCTCCAGCAAATATATCACTCGCAGACCAAAATTTTCTGGCACCTAAAATTATTGGGAGGGCCGTATTCCAATATCCGAGAAAAAAAGCAGAAGAGTCGGATCCAGCAGTCTTTCCAAAAAGGACTTCAAATGTCGACCACATAGGTTTTTCAAAAATATTGTGGTACCAAAACGGAGCGCCTCCGATTAGAAAACTAACAATTCCGATAGAGACAGAGGTCGCGATCTTCCTAGATGGCAGCCTGCAAATGACACTAAGCACCCCTAACGCTATTGACGGGTAGTAATAAATAATTTGATTATTTGTCCACCAACCTAACCCAGCGAATAGTCCTATGAACGTGATATTTCTGTTTATACTTTTTACTTGAAGACTTTTAAGTTCTCGGATTACGAAATGAGTAAATAGGAGACAGACACTTCCAATAACGACAGTTTCAATGAATCCGCCTCTCGCTTTTAAACTCCATACGATTAACGGACTTGGTGCGAGTGCTGTAAGTAGGCCTGAAACTCTTGCGGCTGAGGCATTGAGAAGTACAAGCCCAAAGATATAGTTAATCGCAATTAGTAAAATTGAGAAGCTTAGAGGGACTAATTTTAAACTGAAGTTGGATATTCCAAATAACTTAAAGCTCAATGAAGTTAGAATAGCTTCGAGTGATCCCATATAGGCCTGCCCATAGTAGAAAATGGGAAATTCGCCGTCTTCTAAGATATGTTTGCCCATTAACCCAATGATCGCTTCGTCAGACTCGATACCTGCTTGGTTATGATTTAAGAGGACGAGACGAGGAATTAGTCCTAGAAGACAGAAAAATATAAGTTCAAGAAAGTTTTTTAAGCTAAAATTATTTGGTTTCATCTAAGAATAGTTGATTTTAGTCGAACAGTTTAGATTTTGTAATATACTGTTCGCAGTTTGAATATTCCCCATTGCCTATATACTAGTGGATTTTAAACTATACCAGCAGTATGAATCGGAGCGTTAACGGCAAGTCCTAATCAGTATAAAAGCAATTTATATGCTTCGATCGTTTGTTTAACGGTATTTTCCCAATTAAAGGATTTGGCTCTGTCTCTATTTGCTTTCAACTTCTCCAAAAGGATGTCGTTTTTAGCGTCCTTAGAGTTTAAAAGAGCGATTATGCCGTTGCACCATTCTTTTAGATCATTATCTTGAAAAAGGAAATCATCATCACCAAGGACTTCTTTCATGCAGGAGTTGTTACCGGCAACAATTAAAGATTCTGAAGCCATGGCTTCTAAGATAGGCAGTCCAAATCCTTCGTATAAACTTGGGAATATGAAGATATCGCTATATTTATAGAGCTTGATTAGGTCAGAGTTGTTGACAAAGCCGAGGAAGATTATCTTCTCTTCGAGGCCAAGTGCTTGAATTTTTTTCAATATTTCCGGAAAGTTCTTTTCGTTCTTGAAATTTCCTACTAAAGCTAATCGAAGTTCATCACAATTATCGATCGAGGTATGGTTCTTGTTTAGTTCTTCTATTAATTCAAGAAGAAAGTTGATGTTCTTGCGAGCATCAAGCCCTCCCACGTACAATGCGAGTTTAAGTTTCTTGTTTTCAGCATTGTTTTTGTCCAACTTGTCCAAGATCTCTTTAGACAGTGCGGATTCATCGTCTGGAGTAGAAAAGAACAAATTGTCTACACCCAAGTAGGTTATCGCAATGCGGTCCGCTGGGATTCCAAGGATATCAACAATATCTCTTTTTGAAGCTTCACTAATTGTAATTATGCCCTTTGCTGCGATGGCGGCTCGATTTTCTAAGAATCTGGCTAATTCGAATCTTAGATTTAGGGGACCACTTTGATAGAGGTGCGGAAATCTTAAAGGAATAAGGTCCAGTATCGTTGCGATTTGCGGAAGTAATGGATAGGCGGGGGCGTCACCGTGTGAGAAAAAATGGGCGACATCGCAACCAGTGTTGTTAATGTTGTTTCTAAGACAAATTTGACTTTCAAAGGTGACACGACCTCGTGGCAATCGATTAAGTAGCCCGCGTTGCCAAGAGTTTAATCCAATATTTTCTCTGGTTAAGGGAATAAAACTTAAATCTTCGTCGTAAAAGTCGTTTTTTAGCAACCGATCTGTTACTTCGCGGATATAGCGACCTGTCCCACGTTGAGAATGTGCTTTAAAGTCGGGATCCAGACCGCGAAGGTCCAAACCAATTTTCAAATGATTTTTTGACATCACTAGGGTTGAAAGGTGGAATAAATATTCCCCTTTGTGTCTTTGTGGTTAAAATATCCAATGCGGACAACTTAGAACTAAGTCAATTACTACATTTCGACACTTTAAACCAAAAAGGTAAAGGAGGATCTTTGTGGTTTAATACTACTAAAATTATATTAAGGAAATAATAGGACTATAGCTTGTCGAGAATCTGGGTCTTGAGGTTATTTGTGAAGATCTCGACAGAGAACTTTTCGATCTGTTTCTGACCGATTTCTTTTAGACTTGATCTTAGAGCTGTGTCGGAAAGCAAATTTTTAATTATTAGCGCCGTCTTTAACGGATCTTTTTCGTCCAGTAAGATTCCGCCCGAACCTAAGGTTTCAGGTATCGCTGAGCTTGAAAATGCAATGACCGGTAGTCCATGATGCAAGGCCTCGATAAGAGGAACGCAAAAGCCTTCGTGCTCGCTCATGCATAGATATATATCAGAGGCCTCATAGAAACCTTGAAGTTCATCATCTGAAACACTGCCAACGAAATTTACAAACCCTTTCAATCGCAGCTCTTCTACTAATTGTCTGAGTTCGAAGGAGTAAATTTCAGTATCGATATCATGTCCAACCAACCATAATCTGGAAGTTTGATCGAATTTATGGTGGTAAAAATAGAAACTTTTAATTATGTCGTCGATGCACTTGTTCGGAGCGATTCGACCAACGTGTAAAATGTTTGCTCCTTGAGTGCTAGTCCGAGTGGCTTTTAGCGCGGAAACGATTCCTTGATTTGCAGGGGCTTCCCAGCGTTTTGGATCAATTAGCAATGGTAAAACTAAAGGTGTCTCAACGCCAAATGATTTTAGTTCGTCAGCATTAAAATTTGAATCGGCCAAGCAGTAGTCAGACAATTGCAAAAGAGAAGGCAATTCATACTTCCCTTGACTTAGGTCCGATGTGACTTTGAAGTTGTAGGAGCTAAACCATTTTTCGGGAGTAAGGTTGTGGTAGATTATGAATTTTTTTGCGTTCGAAATCTCCGCGTATATCTTGTTTTGCGAAGAGCCGATTGAGTAATGAAGAATTATCGCGTCTCGTTTTTCCTCAATTTTGAAATCTTCCATTTTTCTAGGGATACCTAGAAGTTTTTGGTGAGTGTTCAGAGAGTATATTTCGCTGTCATGTCCTAGATCTTCTAGGATCCTTTTTATCGAGAGAGCCTCACCCGAAATCGCATCACCATACTGTAGTGTGTGGACGAATTGGTCTATTTTGAGCTTTCTGGACATATAGATTAGATAGCCTCTGCAAACTGGTCACGATATCTATTAAAAATCATGGACCCAATATAACAACAAACAAAACTTAAAACCGTTAGAAATGCGAGAGAGTGTAGGGGAGGTAGTACGCCTTCCAAAATGACTTTGTGATATGAGTCAACTAACGTTGCCATCGGGTTTAAGAATAATGAAAACTTAAAACGATCTGGGATCGAGCTTTCTGGGTAGATGATCGGGCAAAGGAAGAAAAGCAGTGTCATCATGTTTGCTAAGATGTGCTGAATATCTCTGTAGTACACATTTAAAGATGAAAGTCCTAAAGACAGTCCCGTCATAAAAAGAGTCTGTAGGATAACAACGACTGGTAGAAAAGCTAATGTTGCGTGCAGCGGCATGTCGTTAATTAAAATCGCGATAA
>CAYYIQ010000107.1:0-11551 GCA_964472005.1 uncultured Bdellovibrionales bacterium
TTTTTACTAAAAAACTTTTAAATATCGAAAGAGCAAGAATTCAGCGAGCGATAGGATTCGCAGAAGCATACTCTCCATTGTCAACTGAAAGAAGAGGTGATTTGTTTAGTCAAACAGCAGCCGAAAAAAGAGAGTTTTTAAAAAAATATAGTGAATTAGAAAAGAACCTGCCGACTGAAATTGAGTCTAAAAGGTATTTGAGAAAAGTATACTTAGAACAGAAAAAATCTTTGGAGTTATGATTTAAAATGAAAAAATATGCATTGTTGAGCGTTACGGATAAAGCCGGAGTTGTGGAATTTGCTAGCGAGTTAATCTCCTTAGGTTACGAAGTTCTATCGACGGGTGGAACCGCAGCTGTGCTTAAGGAGAATGGCGTATCGTACACTGCGGTCTCAAGCTTCACTGGGCAAAAAGAAATAATGGATGGTCGAGTTAAAACCTTACATCCTAAAATTCATGGTGGAGTGCTTGCTCGACGTGAAGTACAAAGCGACCTAAGTGAGCTCGCTGAATTAGACGGTGGAACTATCGATATTGTTGCCGTCAATCTATATCCATTTGTTAAGGTTCTTAACGAAGGTCTTGAAAAGACAGAAGAGGAAATGGTTGAGTATATCGATATAGGTGGACCGACTTTATTGAGAGCCGCCGCCAAAAATTTTAAATATGTTTACTCGGTAATTGAACCGAAAGATTATCAAACCCTAATTGAAAAACTAAAATCAAATGATGATGACTTAAATTTTCGTCGTACGTTGTCAGCAAAAGTATTTGCACATATCGCGGCCTACGATTTAAGGATCGCAAGTTACTTGTCGCAGGATTTTTCTGAAGAGGACGATTCTGTGAGCTTGCCTAAGTATGTTGGAACTGTCTCAGAAAAAATCCAAGGGTTACGCTACGGCGAAAATCCAGATCAGGTCGCTGGGTGGTATACTCCACTAGATCGAATGGATCAGGAATCTTCTTCGCTTAGACAGATTCAGGGAAAAGAACTTTCTTACAATAATTTAAATGATATCTATGCGGCAGCAGACTTGATGCTAGACGTAAGCCATGGCTTCGAGGGGAAACAATCTGTTGTGATTATTAAACACGCAAATCCTTGCGGAGTAGCCGTTGCGGAAACTGTTCAAACAGCATTTAGTTCAGCACTGGCTTGTGATCCAGTTAGTGCTTTTGGTGGTATTATCGCTTTTAGTGGGGCTCTAAATCACCAAACTGCGTCTGAGTTAGTAAAGTCTTTTTATGAAGTTATTATTGCTCCAAGTTTTGAAGAAAAGGCACTAGAAATCCTAACAAGTAAGAAGAATCTTAGGGTGATAAAGATTGATTATTCAAAGTTAAGAGTCGAGAGAAATAGTAATCTACAATTTAAGACTGTCATTGAGGGTTCGTTAATTCAAAGTCACGATAATTTGCTTCCAGAGTTTTCTGAGTTGAAATGGGTAGTCGGTACGAGCTTCGAATCTGATGTCCAAAAACAAGATGCGTTACTTGCCAATATCGTCAGTAAGCATGTTAAGTCGAACGCAATAGTGCTTGCTAAAAATGGATCGGCGATGGGAATAGGCGCTGGGCAAATGAATAGAGTAGATTCTTCAAGGATTGCAATTACCCGTGCAAGGAATCATGATTTCGATGTGGCGGGATCAGTGGTTGCAAGTGACGCGTTTCTACCGTTTAGCGATAATATCGATACTTTTTCGGAAGCAGGAATATCGTTAGTTGTTCAACCAGGTGGGTCAATACGGGATAACGAAGTGATCGAAGTTGCTAAAGCAAAGGGTATCAACATGGTCTTTACGGGTAAGAGGCACTTTCGACATTAATTTGATTAGAAACTAAGAAGGTAGGTTGATTTGTCTGTTGAAACACCTCTGATGGAAATAGTAATAACGAATAGTTAAATACATTTATGGATAGAAAAAAAATTTTAGTGATTGGTTCAGGCGGTCGGGAGCATGCGATTGCGAGAAAGTTATTAAAAAGCTCTAAAGTTTCAAATGTATATTTTGCACCTGGTAATGCTGCTAAGGAAGATGGTTTAGAAATAGTTTTATTAGATCCTAAGAATCATCAAGCGGTGATAGATTTTATAAAAGCTAATCACGTCCATTATTGCATCGTTGGCCCTGAGGCTCCACTGGCTGATGGCTTGATTGATTCTTTAAACAAAGAATCAATTACCTGCTTTGGTCCGACAAAGGCTGCTGCAAAACTGGAATCATCAAAAACCTATGCTAAAGAGGTTATGAACTTGGCAGGTGTTCCAACCGCGGGTTCTCAGTATTTTTCAAATGAAAAAGAAGCCTTGGACTATTTAGCGACACGGGAAATTCCAATAGTTATAAAAGCCGATGGTCTAGCTGCTGGAAAAGGAGTGACCGTAGCTCTTGATATGGAGACTGCAAGAAGTGCTGTCGTGGATTGTTTCAGCGGTAATTTATTTGGAAGTGCAGGTTCGAGAGTTTTAATTGAAGACTATCTTGATGGAAAAGAAGCTTCTGTGATGGCGATTATTAGCCAGGGACATATTTGCATGCTTCCAGTTAGTTCCGATTATAAACGTGCTCTTGATCAAAATCTTGGTCCTAATACGGGAGGAATGGGAGCAATTAGCCCAACTCCTGTCTTTTCAGAAGATCGTTTAGCCGAAGCCTGTAAAACAGTTTTTAAACCTGTTGTCGACCAGTTAAAAAAAGAAGGCGTTGATTACCAAGGTTTTCTGTACGCTGGTTTAATGGTGTCGAGTGACGGTAGTTTTAAAGTCCTAGAGTTTAATTGTCGACTTGGCGATCCTGAGACACAGTCGATCTTACTTAGAATTAAAGATGATTTCTATGAGTTGATTGAGGATGCAATATTAGATCCAAGCTCGTTACCTGAAATAGTTTCATTAGATGATCGAACAGCACTTACTGTCGTCTTGTCTTCAAAAGGGTATCCAGGAGCAGTCGTTGAAGATAATAAAAAAATCATAGGGACTGAAATTGAAAAGCATTCTGAGATACAAATCTTTTGTGCTGGGACGAAGCGTGTTGAGGATGAGGTTTTCTCTAAAGGGGGCAGGGTGTTAGGCATTAGTTCATTGGCGCCAGATAGCCAGTCGGTGAGAAGTCTTGTCTATTCTGCCATTGATAAAATTAAATTCGATGGCATGCAGTATCGAAAAGATATTGGGCAGTTTTAGTTCTTTAAAAATTATTGAATTAAAAAACTCATGTTTATTGAGACTTATGTTTAGAGACACTTATTTGTAATAAGCCTAGTCTTGCCTTTGAGTGTGTGTAGGAGTAGAACGCACCAACTAAAACGTATATTTATGTAAAGCGGATTTGGTACGAGTGAAGTAAGTTCGTTACTTTATTCTTACCGGATAGGCGTATATCACGGTTTTGTGTCGAGTATGTGCGGTTATGTTTTTAAATTACCAATGTAGGTAGTTACCGTACTTTCTATTTCGGCAAAGGTTTTCTCGGAGAGAATGATGCTGTTTTCGAATTTTGTTGTTAAAGACGCGATCATCCCTGATCTTAAAGCTACTTGTGTAAGAGAGGCTATCGACGCAATGCTTGCTTCCTTGTGTGAGGCTGGTGCTTTCGAGGCTGACGATTATGACAGTGTTTTGGAAGTCGTGCTAAAACGCGAAAAACTTGGATCTACTGCGATCGGTAAATCACGAATGATTCCTCATGCTAAGTCGCCCATGGTTAAGCAAAGTGTTGGCTGTGTTGCGATCTGTCGAGATGGAATCAAATCGTCTTCAGTTGACAAGTCCGCAATCAAGATTTTGTTCCTGCTATTGTCGCCCCCTGATCGACCCGGTGATCACCTACGATGCCTTGAAAATATTTCTAGGCGCAGTGCTGATTCAGCTTTTCGATCGCAAATTCTCGGATCTCAATCGACTGAAGAGATTTGGGATGTCCTGCTTGAAAGCGATGAAGGAAGGCTTGTGTTTGCACCGTCATTTAATGAGTTGATCTCAAGCCGTTAACATTCTCCGAATCGTTGTGTAAATTTGGTTCCGGATTACTTTTACGTCTATCCGGACATCTTAATTTTATGTTTAGGATTCTATTTGTATCAAGGCAGAATTTACGTTTTAAGATAGATTCTATTGAGGATTATCTGCGTCTAATTTTTAGATCTGGAATATTAGGATAGTCATGCGTACTATTTATTACTAGATTAGTATTGCTGAATGAATGTCGGCCTGCTGGATGCCTGCTTGCGTACGATTTGCCTTGCTGTGCTGTACCGGGAGAGGGTCTTTCACGCGGATTAATGAAAATAAAATTTAAACGTCTTCCGGAAAAAGTTTTTGATCATAGAAATTTTCAATTTCGCCAGAGGGCCTTGTTTTAAATCTACGGTGTAACCAAAACCATTGTTCAGGATATTTTGCTACATAGTATTCAAGATACTTATGGGATTCTAAAATAGTGTCATGGATTTGTTGCTCGTGTGTTCCTTCTCTTTCAAGCGGCGATTTTATCTTGTGAGCAATTAAGCGATATTTTCCGTTGGCGATTGGAATCATCGTCGCAAAGAATATTTTACACTTCGTTTTTTGTGACGCTAGTCCTATTGTCTTTGTCGTTGATGCTGGAATCCCGAAAAAATCTACGAATATTGAGTGAGATCGTTTAACGTTTTGGTCAAACAAAATCGCTACGTTTTTACCTTGATCTATGAATTTTAGGATTTCTTTAAAACCACCCTTTCTACCGAAGAGGGTGACTCCATTTTTTTCTCTTTTGGAATTCCATAGCTTATCAAGCCTAGGTAGTCCAAATCCTCTAGCAAGAATCGCGAAAGGTTTATCGTAGACACACCAATATTGTGCTAAAAGTTCGAATGACCCGAAGTGTGGAATTAAGAGAAGATGTCCTTTGTCCTGATTGTGCATAATTTCTTCTAGGATGTCTTTGCATTGCGATATGTCGAGGTCTTCAATCGCTTGTTCTTTAGTGATTGTAGGGCCTTTTGCAAATCCCGCGATGTTCAGCGCAAGAGTGTGCTGTAATCCTTTCCAAATTTTTTGCTTTTCATTTTTTACCATGTCGGGAAAGCATAAACTTAGATTTCGAAAGGTTACGTATTTGCTCCGAGGTAGAAATAAGAGGATGAGAGCAATTAACTGGTTGCATAGCCAGATCCTTTGCTTCTCTGGTAGGAGAGAAAGCGCAAAGAAAAAGACTGTTAATAGTGAGGTAAAAAATATATCAATAAATGTTTTCACTGCTATTTGTGTATTAACTTTTTCAGTTCGGAATGTAGCTCTTCTAATTCGTTTGTTATTTCGATTAAAGTTGGGAAGGGAGAAATCTTCTTTTCATTTACCAGATTTTCACATTGTTTTATCTTCTCAGAAAAAACAGTGAATCCGATGAAGCCCAAACTTCCTTTTAGCCGATGGAGCCTATGGCTCAACTTTCTTTCACCTTCAACTGATTGGATTTTATCCTGATCGGTTGCGAGGTCTCGGAAAACAGTGATGTGGCCGGAACATTCATCGAAGAATATTTCCCACAATTCGAGTGGTTGGGTTATCGATCTAAATTCGATATTTTGCACATTCGTAGCCAAATAAGGGGTTAAATATTTAAAGTAATTTTCGAAGTTATGATTTAGCAAAAAAAATACTTTGGTGGAATCATTATTCTTGTATTGTAGAGGTTCGTTTTGTTCAGCGGATGGCAATCTTGTTTGAATTACATCTCGACCTTGGACTCGCGGCTACAGAATGTTTGTTCTAGTAAGGTACCAACCCCGATTTAGCTTGATTTTAGAGGGTTTTGTTGTAATGCTAGTGTTTCGTGGAAAGAGCGAGGAGCTCGCATTAACTATTTTCACTTACTTGGTCGATACTTATTATATGGGTTTCTTAAGATATTTGAATACAATTGATCGACGAGCTTTTGCTTTAGCGATCATCGTCATTGGGATTTTTATCGGGTATGTGAGCCATATTGAAACTCGTGCGATGTTTTGGAAAATCAGTGACATGATGGGAAGTTCTCATACGTCTCGTAGCTCGGACCTATTTTGCGCTAAAAAAGAAAATAGGAAAAGTTCATATTGTCTTGATAAAAAGGCAGCTATTAATGATAAATGGAGTGACGTCGTTCATCGAAGCAATAGTCCAAGAAAATCAAATGCTTTCGGCTTAACTCGATGATTCTAAATCGCCTTTTTTAAGTCGTTCGCCATTTCGTAAACAGTTTCCGCGTACGCTGTAGACCTATTATATTCTAGAATTGTGTTGATAATTGTTTTCTTGCCTGAGTTATTCCTCCAGCCATGACTTACTAGAAATTTAGCAACTGAATGAATTGCGTCACCAGCTGTAAATAGATTAACTGATCCATTTAAGTCGCCATCGGCACCAAATTTTGAAATGTTCCCTGGTAGGAACTGAGGATATCCTAATGCTCCCCCCTTGGACCCTTTGACCTCCATTGGTGATATCCCAATTTGCGATGAGAGTTCAAATAAAGCTAACAGATGAGGTAGAAATTCTTCTTCAAGCCATTCCGCTCTTTCTTGAAATTCTTTAAGTGTCGGTTTTGGAGTCTCTTTTGATTCTTCGAAATTGTAATTTAGATTTGGTGGAAAACCTGTGCTTACCAAACGAGCGAGCCAATAAAAAATTGAATCGTTCCCAGTGTTATTTCCGCACTGCGTTTCAATTTGCAGAATCGCTAAAATGTATTGGGCTGGTACTTTGTATTTCTTTTCGGCAGTATTAAAAAAAGCTTCGTTTTCGTGATAGAAGTTCAGGGCGTTTTGTCTGTTCGCTTTAGTGTTTAGTTTTGAGTAGGGTACACTCGATTCTTTCGGTCTAACTTTAAATGTAATTGGTGTCCAAGCTGGCATTTCAGAGCTTGCAAATACTTCAATAACTTTTTCTTTAGGGATTTTTGCTTGAATTAATTTCTCGGCGATGTAATTCCAGCCTTTGATTTTTGAGCTTTTGCTCCTGTCCTGCCACTCTTCAACTGTAATATTGTCGTATTTAGTCTTTATCGGTTTGTTGTCGGATGAGTCACCATTGAGGAATAGGCTGTTGCAACCAGATAGTAAAATTGATGAAAACACGCATAGAGCGATGAAGAAGAATTTATCTTGTTTTTTGGCGATCATCTGCTTACGAATTTTGATATCTTAGTGAATAAGGGTCTTTATAGAGATTTTTCTTGAATGCGTCTATCATTTCTTTCATGCTGTCTTCCATTGACCAGGTACATTTGAAGTCGAGAAGTTTCTCGATTTTCTTACAACTTAATCTAAAGCTTGTGAGATCTGGTTCGCCAGCTAAAATTTCAACTTCGGTTTCTGGGAGAATGCTTTTTAATGTGTTGGCAAGTTGGTTGATTTGCAAATTTTGATCATTAGCAGAAACATTAAAAACTTCACCACTAATTGAATTTTCGTGGGCTTTTAAACAAGTGATAAATGCTTTTGCAGCATCACGAACGTGTATGAATGCGCGCATTTGTTCGCCGCTTGAGATACTTACCTTGCCCTTGCAGACAGCTTCTCTTACGAGACTATTAACTACGAGGTCGAACCTCATCCTTTCCGAATAGCCGTGACAAGTGCCAATTCTTAAAGCGGTTGGATGGAATACTCCTTTTTTCTTTTCGCTGATGACCCTTTCTTCCATTCTTAATTTAAGTCGAGCATATAAGCTAACGGGACTTGGAATTGTTGTTTCATAAAAGAGCCCTGGCTCACTTCCATAAACACTGTTGGTTGAAGCAAAGATAAACCGAGGAACTCCATGTTCAATGGAAGCGTCAAGGACGACGGTAGATGCAAGAAAATTTACCGTTCTCATGGTCGAAGCCGGAACTTCTCTAATCCGATGTCCTACAGTGGCTGCAAGTAGAATGACGGCATCGGCTCCTTTTACAGCTGCGGAAACTTCGTTGCAGTCACAAATTGAGGCATCGATAATCGATAAGTTCGGATGATCTTTGAAGCTATTTATGCTTTCTCTACCGAAGCAGAAATTATCAAAGATTTTAACGTTGTAGTTATCTTCGAGTAGCATTTCGACAAGGGGGCAACCAATGTATCCAGCACCACCAAAAACAACGACGTTTTCGTTCGAATTCATTATTACTTCCTTTTCAATTCTGGTCCACTCGGAGTGTCTTTCAGAATATATCCTTTAGATTCTATCTCTTTTCTTAACGCATCAGCTTCAGGAAAGTTTCGATTTGATCGAGCCGTTTCACGGTTTTGAGCAAGTATTTTTATTTCACTTGGAATTTCAACGTTTTCTTTTTCGTGTTTTTTTGCAATTTCGTTATTCGCTTGCTCGATTAACTTTAACCCGAGTACTTCGTCGTATCTTTCAACAAGTTTGATTTTTTCATTGTTAACCAAATCTTTTGCAGACAACATCTCATGAAGAGTCGCAAGTGCCTGAGGGGCATTTAGGTCTGATCCAATCTTAGCTTTAAAGTTGTTTAGCCAGTCATTATATTTTGCAGAGGACGAAACTGATTTAGAATCTACTTCTCCTAATATCACCGTGATCTTTTGCACTAAGTTTCTCAACGCGTTTTCAGAGCCTTTGAGAGCATCCCAGCTCCAGGTTAATTCACCTTTGTAATGTGCTGTTAAGCAGAGGTAGCGATAAGCAAGAGGTTCAAAACCTTCTTTTTTAACTCTTTCTAATGTTAGAAAGTCGCCTTTTGATTTTGACATTTTTTGGTGACTTGCTTCAACGAGGAAACCTCCATGGAGCCAAAAGTTGGCGAACTTCTTACCGGTTGCGCATTCGCTTTGGGCAATTTCGTTAGTGTGGTGAACTGGGATATGATCGATTCCACCGCAATGGATATCAAAAGTTTCACCAAGATATTTTATAGACATCGCACTACATTCAATATGCCAGCCTGGATAACCGCGTCCCCATGGAGAATTCCATTGGAGGTCCTGATTTTCAAATTTAGACTTTGTAAACCAAAGTGCAAAGTCTTGCGGATTCCTTTTTGATCCGTCAATTTCAATGCGTGCGCCAGATTTTAACGACTCTAAGCTAAGGCCTGCGAGTTTTCCGTAATCTTGATTCTTTTCAACGTCAAAATAAACGTTGCCGTTACTTTGGTAAGCGAAACCATTGTCGATTAACTTTTGAATGAGATCGATCATCTCTTGAATGTGTTCCGTCGCTTTGCAAACAATCGAAGGAGTAGAAATATTTAGTTCTTTGCAGTCTTTGAAAAAAGCTTCGGTATAGAACTCCGCAATGTCCTGTGATTTTTTTCCTTCTCTTTGAGTCGCGAGAAGCATCTTGTCTTCACCTTCATCAGCATCTGAAACAAGATGACCTACATCTGTTACGTTCATTACATGATTTACTTTGTAACCAAAAAATTTCAATGAGCGTACAAGAATATCTTCAAATATGTACGTTCTCAGATTTCCAATATGGGCAAAATTATAAACAGTTGGTCCGCAACAATAGAGTGAAACCTCTCCTTTTTTAATTGGAGTAAATGGTTCTACGGATTTCGATAAGGTGTTGTATAGTTTAAATTCAGACATTGTAGCTAATTAAGTAAGTTAAGTAGTTCTTATATGTACTGGTTGAGACGCTTTTTGGCTATAGCGAGCTATCTAGCTTAATTCGGTCTTAGTTAGGGTTCAAGGTTATGCGAGAAGATCTAATGGAACTAACCTAGACCTTCTCCTTTTCTAAGAGCTCTTTCTTTTCTTTTAGAAAAATCTCGTAGTCTTTCTCAATGATTTCCGAGGCTTCTTCTGGAGTATCTACTAAAATGACGTAATCAAGGTCGCCCGGACTAACTAACTTTGAACTGACAACCGATTCTCTAAGCCATTCCATCATCCCAGACCAGAATTTTCGATCGATTAAAATAAATGGGCGAGGAGCCATGTGTCCAACTTGAATTAGTTGCCACGTGAAAAACAACTCTAAAATTGTTCCTATGCCACCGCGCATCACTACTACTGCGTTTGATAAGCGCATAAATTCATCTAGGCGAGAGGAGAACTGTCGGTGATGGTGTTTTACGTCAAGATGCTCACTAGCTTCTTCTTCGAATTTGTTTAATTCGATTGTAATCCCAAAAGATTTACTCTTAGAGCCAGATCTTTTTTTACCGTCTAGGACACCTTTATTGGCTGCTTCCATAAGACCGGGACCACCTCCCGTAAGTACGTCGATGCCTAGTTCGCCAAGCATTCTTCCAAGTTCCTCTGTGCTATCGTAGATAGCATCTTCAGGTCGGATCCTAGCGCTACCGAAGATACACACTCGATAAAAGTCTGAAGTGTGTTCCGCTAACTCTAGTTCTAGGATTCTTACCCGATCTCTTAGAACACTTAGTCGTTCAGTTAGATGGTTTTTTCGTACTTTCTTGATGTTTTTTGTCATGCTTTCTTTTGGAGAGATTACCCGTTTATCTTAATTTTGATGTCAGGATCCACGGAAAGATCTTCTTTATTTGTTTTTAAAGGGCTGCAATCATTATTTATGTTGCCCTTATATATTATATGTAACCGCTCATATAGCAATCTCGTCCATGCTTCCCAACCAGGTGCATTCTTTCGCTCCTTGAGAAGGTCGATAAAATCTTCTTTTTCATCTTCTGGATACAATTCCGCGAGGTTTCCTAAGAATTCGCTTGCAAGCTCCGTGGCGTTAATCGCGGGATCTAGTAGGTCTAAATAGTTTTTGTTGTTAGATGCATTAATTCTGAGGGATGCGCGTTTAAGGGCTAAGAGCAATTCTTTTGCCGCTAGCTCTAGTTCGCTTATTTCCTGTTGCCGTAAAGGTTTTTGGCGTAAGCGCGGATTGTGATGTGGATGAAAGAATCTATATAAATCCATTCGACTTTTTTCCCATATTCTTCACGACTATATGGTGAAAATAAATTTCACGCAGCAATTTTATTGCGTTTGGAGAGTGAGAGCATCGAAAAATGAAATTTCTGTTAGATATCGGACTCGTGCTTAGTGTTTAGTTTTAAATCCCACGACCCTCGGTCGTAGTGATGGTTATCTAATTTTCCATTTAATAGAACATCCGATAAGTGGCGCTTCGGTTGTCTGTAGCATCTCACCTTTTAGGACTGATACAATTGCATCAGTAAGAAAATTCTTTTTAATCAGTGATTTGGTCTCTGGACTGTCATCGATTGCTCCGTGGTATTTTAAAGCTAGATTTGAATCGAATACAAATGCTTCGGGGGTTGCTTGCGCATCAAATGATTTTGCAACTTGTTGAGTCTCGTCGTGAAGATAGGGGAATGGATACTTCTTCAATTTCATATTTTCAAAACAGTCTTCTGGGAATGCTTGTCCATCGTTACTGCATATTGCAAGGAATTGAACACCTTTCTCAGCAAATTCTCTTGAAGTCGAAACAATTCTTTCTTCGTATAGTTTGGCGTATGGGCAATGATTGCTAGTAAAAATTACAACCAAGCATGCTGCTTCTGGGAATGAATTTGAAGAGTAAATTTTTTCGTCTGTCGCGGTCATGCAAAAATAGGGAATT
>CAYYIQ010000108.1:0-11440 GCA_964472005.1 uncultured Bdellovibrionales bacterium
ACGCTACTTGGTTCCGGCACAGCGGTAGAACCTCTGGTATTTGACACCCATGTTGCTACCTCTGGATTGAAGACATTATAAGCGGTATGTGCACCAAAAAAAGGATTTCCAACTTGAAACGCCGTCACACCCGCTAACTGTCCATTAATAAAAAGCCCTCCACCGGAATCACCGTTGGTTCCACCCATACCTAGTGGTCGATAATTAGGGAACGAGCTTGGCTCCAAACGCGTCGCAACATAATTTGGCGTGCCAAAATAATTATATGGTACGTCACTGATCACATTGTTTCCAGCTCGAAGATCACCAGTTAAAGTCTGACTGAAACTGTCTTCAAATTGCAGACGTCCATATCCCGCGATATCCGACTCCATTCCCACCTGAATATCTCCAGTATAAAAAGAAACCGGATTTACCGTTGCAAAAGGGTTTTCGAAGTAGAGCAAAGCCAGATCATAGCCATTATCGGTACCATCATACAAGGGATGAATAAAAGCTTCCGTCACCGACCGCGTTTCACCGGGATTCGTAAAGAAATTTTGCCCTAGTGTAACGGATAGATTTGAATAAAGTGAACCCGGATCCGAATCAATCTCTCTCAAACCATGACCCGTGGCAATCGCCCAATGAGGATCGAAAAAGACCGTGCTTTGTCGAAAGAAATTAACGTTCGAAGAGTCGTCCCCCAAAACAGCACCAAGACTGTTCACATACTGTTGCCCATACCCAATCTGCGCTGAACCATCTCCAAACACCAATCCGGCATTTGCATTCGATGCAAATGCGACTGAAACAATTATCGTTAAGAGACCACCAAACAACTTATTCATCTTTTCATTCCTTGAACGAGTAACACGGATAAAAAAAAACCTACTTGAAGAAGAAACCTTTAAATTTCCAGCCTCAAGTTTTTATCAGTGTATAAAATCCATTTTTAAAATTCCCGGCTAAACGACAAACCGTTTACGCACTATCAATGTGCGGATAGGGTTAACTAACATGTATTTAGCTTCAACTAATTATGTATTGGAAAGTAAATCAAGCGACTTAAAAAAATATAAAAATTCTTAGAACAAAGCTGGGCGAGTTCGCTTAGGAATGGACACTATTAACAATAATCACATAAAATCTAACTTACTGTCTCCACCCTGGGGCGACTAAGTGATTCTAAAAGTTAATATTTTTAAACGTGGAAAAGATAAAGGGACATTAAACAACAACCTCTCCCACTCAATATCGAGAAAGCCACTAAGAAAATTTCTCTAATCAGATTCAGAAGAAATAAAAACCAAAAAGCTAAAGAACAAGCCAACTTACTTAAATGGATACACACTCATAAAACTTGAGAAAGTAACATCTACACAGATTTGAATTTCGAAGTTCAAGTTAATGCAACTTTGATTAGCACACTTCAAAAATTAATTCACCCCCGTTATACATCAGAATATCGCTGAAACCGATCCCCTTCCCCCAAAGAAGAAAATCAAACAAAATCAACAAATTACCGATCTAACTTTAAACAATTAAACCATCTCTCACTCTTTTATCGGAAAACCACGCAGCGAACGGAGGAGGCAGCCCAGAATTAAATATCGCTTATTGTTTTTTAGACTCTCATCCCTATCTGTGGTCCCCTAAAAATTTATAAAAAGCGAACAACACCACATCTATGAAAATAAAATACAAAAAATATTTTGGGGAAGTTTTAACACAGAGCAAGCAGAGCAAACGGAGAAAAGATTTAAACTTACAGACGACCTCTAGCAAGAGAGTTTGAGTTTAGCTTCCTTCTTAAGATTCCCAAAGAAAAATTAAGGAACGCTGGCCCGCAATAGAACACCCTCGCAAACAAAAGCCCTTCGCCGTGTCTCTGCGCCTCTGAGGTCGCCTAAAAAACTACTTCTGACTATTCAAAAACCGAGCAACCGCCTGATTATGCTCCCCAAGCGACTTAGTAAAAGTATGCCTATCGCCCGAATCAGGACTCAAAACATAATACAGATAGCCCTCTTCAGAAGGAGTAAGAATAGCCTTCAAAGAAGAAATAGTAGGAGAATTAATCGGAGTTGGAGGAAGCCCACGGTGAACTCTTAAGTTATAAGGATTAGCAGAATCCAAAAGGTGCGCCTTAGTTAGGTTACCATTGAAGTTTCGCACCCCATAAATAGTAGAAGCATCAATCCCCAAAGGAATCCCCTGCTTCAATCTATTCCAAATAACCTCAGCAATTAAATTCCGTTCCTCATCGTATTTTGTTTCCGCCTCTATCAACGAAGAAATAATAATCGCCTCATACATCGTAACACCACGACTCGCAGTAATACTCTCGTACCCAACAGGGAGCTTCTTCCAAAAAGTCTCGACCATTTCCTTAAAAACTTGATCTTCGGTCGGAGTCTCAACAAATCGATAGGTAGCAGGATAAAGGAAGCCCTCAATAGAGTTTGCACCAATGCCCAAAGTCGATAGAAAAGTCCTATCGTGAGCAAGTCTATTATAAGTAGCTCTATTACCCAGGCCTAAATTAACCAATCGCTCAATAACGCTATTAAGTGAAAAGCCTTCCGGAATTGTGACTTCATGCTTAACCTCTTGATAAGAACTACCTTCGATGAATTTAGCAGCCAGCTCTCTAGGTGTAATCGGACTATTTAACTTGTAAATCCCCGCCTTAAATGTTGAAAAGTCTGAAAAGATCTTCGTCCAAACCCGGAAAGCCTGCTTTGACGACACCAACTTAGAGTTTTCCAAAGTTTGCGATAACACGCTTAAGGAAACCCCTTTCGGCACATTCAACTCTATCTCCGCATCCGAGATTCCAAAAGAAGCCTTCGACCAGTTTTGTAAAAAAAAGATAGCCAACCCAACAAGAAGTCCGGAAACCAGAGCCGATCCAATCAAATAACCTAAAATTTTCCGAACAAAACTAAACATAGAATTAAATTAGTTAAACTTTTACTTTTTTGACTCAAGCCACTTTTTAGCAGCTACGAAAGTATTGATCCAAGGACTATACTGATTCTTAGAAACACCATTAGGTAAATATGGCCATTGCCACAATACAAAACTTCTCTCAACGTGCGGCATAATTGCAAGGTGTCGACCATCAACTGAACATATTGCAGCAGCAGCACTATCGGAACCATTCGGATTCCATGGATATTCATTTGACGAATACGCGGCTGCTATTTCGAATTTAGACTTTTTAGAATCTAAACTAAACCGACCTTCGCCATGCGCGACCCAAACACCTAACTCCATACCAACCAAAGGCTCTAACATCACCGATGATGAATTTAACATCTTCAAACTAACAAAGGCACTCTCGAACTTTCCAGAATGATTGTGATTCATGCTAATTCCACTTGGATTTTCACGATCAATCAATCCAAGGGCGGTCATGAACTGACATCCATTACAAACACCTAACGAAAGCGTATCTGGTCTTGCATAGAATTCTTCAATCTGTTTTCTTAAAGCATCATGGTAGATGAAACCAGCTGCCCAACCCTTACCAGCGCCTAAAACGTCACTGTTGCTGAAACCACCTGGGAAAGCCAAGAAATCAATTTGCGATAACGAAACTCTTTCTGAAAGAAGGTCCTCTACCGTTACATCTTGAACATCAAAACCAGCGACCTTCAAACAATATGCAAGTTCACGATCTCCATTAGACCCCTTCTCTCGCAGAACGGCTGCTGTATTTACCTTAGTGATTTCGCGACTATTAACGACATCAAACGGAACCGAAATATTATCAGAATACTTAAGTGTATTTTCACCTAATTTAATAAACTTAGTTCGAGCATCATTTTTTTCTGTTTGCAGACGATCAAATTGATAAGAAGTTTCAAACCAAGCCGATCTTAAACTTTCAATTGTTGAATTAAAATTCAATGTTCCGACTTTTCCACGAACACTTCTACCACCAACTTCACCAATAATTTCAATCTTCACTCGTGTTTGCTCTGCCAGATCTTGGATCTTTGCAAGATCTTTTTGTCTTACTTGAATTAAAGCAGTTGGCTTTTCACTGAAGCATAATTCCGGTTTTGTTAAGTTTGCTAAATTAAATATCAAACCAATATTACCAACTATGGCCATCTCAATCGCAGATACAAGTAAGCCCCCTGTAGAAACGTCGTGAATAGCTAATAGCTTTTCATCAATCAATAATTCCTGAATAAACTCATAAGCCCGTTTGAACTTATCAGTATCAATCGAATTATCTTTTTCATTACCAAGGTTTTGGTACAATTGTGAGAGTGCACCACCAGCTAGATAGTCTCCACCAAATGCACCAAAATCGACATTTATTAAAAGACTGCCCTCAACGCTCTTTAGATCTGATCCAACTAACTTTTCAACATTTAATGTTTCCGAAGAAGCTGAAACTACAACTGTTCCCGGAGATTTAACCAACTCGTTGTTGTAATCTTCACCATAACGCATTGTCATGGACATTGAATCTTTACCGGTAGGAACCGGAATCCCCAACTCTTTACAAAAGTCGCTCAGAGCTTTTACAGCGCTATATAATCTTTCGTTTTCACCCGCATGATTTGCCGGCCACATCCAATTCGCACTTAACACCACTCCACTTAATCCCTTTGCGAGAGGGGCACCTAACAAATTCATTAATGACTCTGTTACACTAAGTATCGCACCGGATTCCGGAGAAATAAGCCCAACTGCTGGAGCATGTCCAATAGATGTTGCAATCCCGCTCTTACCGCTATAGTCAAGTGAAACAACACCACAATCATTTAAAGGCAAGTGCAATGGTCCAGCACATTGCTGCTGAGCAACGAGACCTGTCACACTGCGATCGACCTTATTTGTAAGCCAATCTTTACATGCGACTGCTTCTAACGCTAAAATTTCGTGAACAACTTCACTCAACTTTTTCTCGTCCGACAGCGTAAAATTAAATTCCTTTAAATCGTCCTCAATCTTTTCGTCCTCAAGGACTAACTTTGGAGAGTTTCCGATTAACGTCGTAACCGGAAGGTCAAATACCAAAGGATACTTCTTAGAAGTAACAGTGATTCTCTCAGAACCAGTAACCTTTCCAACAACAAAACACGGAGCACCTTCACGCTCAGCTAATTGCTTAACCTTTGGAAAATCTTTTTCCGAGATAACAAGACCCATTCTTTCTTGAGATTCATTACAAAGAATTTCAAGTGGAGAAAGAGTTTCATCACCAAGTGGCAATTCGTCCAACCAGATTTCACCGCCTTGCTCTTCTAAAAGTTCAGTTAGACAATTAATATGCCCCCCAGAACCATGGTCATGAATTAACTTAATTGGATTAACATCCGACTCGGACAATAAACGAATAACGTTACAAGCCCTTTTTTGCATTTCAGGATTGGCACGTTGAATCGCGCTTAACTCTAACTTTGAAGAAAGAATCCCTGAATCAACCGAACTAACAGAACCTCCAGCCATTCCGATTCGATAGTTATCCCCACCTAAAAGTACTAGCAGGTCGCCAACAGATGTTTTCTCTTTTAGCGCATCATTTTTTGCAGCATACCCAACACCACCTGCCATCATGATAACTCTGTCATAGGCAAAAAGTGAATTTCCTTTTTTAATTTCAAGAGTCAGCAATGAACCGTTGATTAATGGTTGGCCAAACTTATTACCAAAGTCAGAAGCACCGTTTGAAGCTTTAATTAAAATTTGTGCAGGAGTTTGGTATTTCCAAGGTCTTTCCTTGATCCCACTTTCACAACGTTTCAATTTCGATCTATCTAACCGCGGGAAAGCTGTCATGTACACAGCCGTTCCAGCAAGTGGAATTCCAGCCTTACCACCAGCCATTCGATCTCTAATTTCTCCACCACTACCTGTCGCAGCCCCGTTAAATGGTTCAACTGTAGTTGGAAAATTATGTGTCTCAGCTTTTAACGAAAGAACAACATCTTGATCGACGAGCGAGTATTCAAATTCATTTTTAGAATTTTCTCGCGAAACGAATCTCTTAATAGATGGCCCGCGATAAAATGCGACGTTATCCGTATAAGCAGAAACAACATTTTCTGGTGACGCTTTCGTCGTCGACTTAATAAGTTGAAACAACGACGACTCTTGCGCGATACCGTCGATGACAAACTCACCGTTAAAAATCTTATGTCGACAATGTTCCGAATTAATTTGTGCGAATGCATAAATTTCAGCATCAGTTAAATTTCGGCCAAGTTTTTCGGCTTCATTATTTAAATACTCGACCTCTTGCTCTGATAGAGCCAAACCTTTTTCGGAACTGAAGCCCTTAATGTCTTTAATTAGCTCAACTTCGACTTCGAGTTTGGTTAAGAAAAAGGACTTGCCTTCTAGTGGCGAATATAAATCTTCAACCATACGATCATACGCCGCGAGGTTGTCAGAAAATTTTTTAAACGACTCAACTCTAAGGATGCTCTCGATACCTGAACGTTTACAGATCTCTGTCGCGTTTGTTGAAAACGGAGAAACGAATTCATTTCTTGGTCCGACAAAACTTCCGGCACAAACGTCTTCGTTTAAATGCTTTGCATCTAACAACCACGAAAGTTTTTCAAGGTCAGCCTCCGTCGGCGCAGAGTTAAACACAGCTACATAGAAATTTTCGTTATTTTGAAATATATTTGCAAACATAATTCGAATCTGAATTTATTATTGTTCCAATGTTAATTATCGTTTAGCGGTTTTGAAGGAACCTTTGCCTTCCTTGCTCTAAAAAGTAAACTTATTCTTTCTCTTATATCGAAGGACACCTTAAGGTTTTCTTAAGAAACATGATTTAACTCTCAAATCACCCTCGCAGATCCTAGCACCTCTCTAAAAGCAGGCATCCCTAATATAATAAAACTGTTGGTTCCCACTTCCACCGGGACAACAACAGGTAACTACCAATTCAACATTACTAATTCGTGGGTAATAGTAAGGCTCCGCATGCCGGTACTATATAAATAAACCCCCTTGAAATCAAATGATCTAAGAACATATTGCTATCTCCAGCGATCTGGGAATTTGTCATAATTAGGGATACTTAAATCGAAATTTTCTTGCTCCCTTTCCTCTAACGAAGACGCAGTCAATTCAAATCGACAATCTTCAAGATGTTTAAATCGAAATTTCAGATATCCTGTTAATTGGCGATTATAAACTCTTGGACATTCATTCTCTTCAACTAACTTATCAATCTTTAAAACCGGAAACATCGCCTCCGTGATCGGTAGCTTAATAAAGGAAACAAGCGAAACGAACAGAACCGACAAAAACAAAAAAACCACGCCATCCGCGGACAAACGACCTACAAAGTGCTCAAACTTACCAAAAGCGATTTTTAAACTTTGAACTTGCGCATTAGACTGACTCCCTTGGTCTTCTCGAAGAATTATCACAGCGAGCCACAAAGCTAGGAATACCTTGAATTGGTACGAGTACAAACTTACGCAAAGTAGTCCTAAAGCTACGAGACTGCAAAACAGAAAATTCGAAGCATTATGATAAAAAATTACAAAAAGTCCGATCAAGATGCCAAGAAAGGCAAAATCAAAATTCATCCCCTGCCCTAGCGAACCGTAAACAAGGCCATTAATTCTATATTGATAAACCTCAAGAAGATCTCTTTGCGCAGAGTCAATTAAATAGCTCTGAAATGTAGAAGAAGTCAGCAAAACTAGAGTAAGAAGACATAGAGCTGGAATTATCTTTCTCACAAAACGAGCTCGCTTTTCCGACTCTATCAGTGAAAGACCCGCTAAAAGCCAATAGATATTCCTCCAATCAATTAAAGTAAAAACGAACACGGAGATTGGAAAAACTAAATACCAAAACACCTTTTCACTCGCGGGAGATAACTCGATCTTAGAGACAAAGATCAAGGTCAAAAGCAGTAAATAGAATATTTGAGCTGGATGAAGGTCTTGCGCATATTGAAATGTACCAACGCATAACAACGTCAGAATAAGACTTAAGGGAAAACTTTTCTCAAGATTAAAAACATAGAACGTAAACAATGCCAGTAAGAAGAAAACCAACACCTGCACAACCCCTAACCCGGTTTCACCAAACAACAGAAAGATTTTTTCAAGGGCAAAGGAAAGTGGATTTAAAGCATTCACAAAAGTCTCAAACAAACCATAGTCCGAACCAAGACTCCCGAAAATAAAATCCGAATGAAAAGGAACAAGCAAGTTCGCCGACAACAGCAAAATAAATAAGGATGATTTTGGATATTTAAACACTATTCGTTCTTATTCTACATTAATCATTCATAACAGCTTAAATCACGGCATCTCAGATATTTTTTGGGGTAAGTTTTAACGCAGAGCAAGGAGAGCAAACAGAGGATATGATACAGGGGAGCTAGTGGAAATTATGTAGTACACACAATTGACAACTTGTTGCCAACACCTCTTTTTAACACCCTCTGTTTACTCTCCTTGCTCTGCGTTAAAAACCTACCCAAACACACTAATTTACTCGACAAACTTGCTCAATAACTTCAAAAAGTTTGTGATTTATTCTCAAATTTTTTCGAGAGCTCGCCGACCTGTACTATAGGCGGGTATAAAATGAGCCGTGAAGCTTACTTTGATTTAGGCAAGCCCCCTTTTTACAGAACATTAATAGGGAATATGCCTAGTTCCGTACTTTTACCTACCTTAAAGCGACACCTTTTTACTTAAATTGGAAGACCAGATGATAAATTTGACCTTAGAAAAATACTCTAGTATTTTAATCGAATACACAACCAATTAACCCTCCCATGACAACTGATTTAAAATCTGTCTCGACTATTTTTCTCTCAATAGCATTACTACTAATGGGTAGTGCTTCAGCATGTCCTGACATTGATGGCCTGACTGACAGAAATTGCGATAGAAGGTTAGTAGTTATTGGTTTTGGAGACTCGATCACCTTTGGGGTTGGAGACTCTCTACAAATTGGTGGCTATCTTGGACGATTAAAATTACTCCACCCAAACATTGAGATTGTAAATCTCGGTGATCCTGGAGAATCTTCATTTTCTGGAAATTCACGCGCATCAAGGACCCTGCCATATATACCCGAAGCAGATTACACAATTGTCCTTGAAGGAGTTAACGACTATTTCGTTAAATCAAAAAGTTACAATTCAACAAAAGACAACTTATTAAATATTGTAAATATCGCAAAGCGAACTGGGCACCAGTCATTTCTTGCAAATCTGACCGCAATAAAACGTAGCTCACAGGCACCTTGGGTTATCGGGGTAAATAAAACAATCGCCGCAAACGTTTCAATTGATTTCTATTCACTTGGAAAAAACATAATCGGTGGTGACAACCTACATCCAAATGCTGATGGCTATTTATCCATGGCATACGTCGCATCAAACAACCTTAAGCAGGCGTCGCTGCGGAATAAGCCGATTGATCAAGACAATGATGGGATTTACGACTTTGCAGAACTATATATCTATCACACATCGACCACCTCCGCCGATTCCGACGGAGATGGACTTCCAGATGGCGTGGAAGTTTTTACCTATGGCTCGAATCCTAATTCAAAGGATTCTGATGGAGATGGATTTTCGGATGATTTTGAAGTGAATCAGCTTAAATCAGATCCTGCTAACGCAAATCCTTCCCCACCAAGAATAAAAAGTTTTCAAATCATCAAAGAATCGTAATTAAGCCGATCGTTTTGCTGGAATACTAGCTCCAACTCTTAGATGCTTATTCATTAAGTGAAAATTACTTAAGACGTAATCCGGCTTAGCTTTTATACCTTTATAAATGCTTGATGATGAGAATTTGTTTTCGATTAATTTCAGATGCCTGAGTTTTTTACCACTAACTGGTGACCCGGATAACCGACCTTCATGGTCATTGAAAAATTTCGCTGTTAAATTGCTGATCCAATTCTCACATCCCGGAAGCGTTTCTTTCCCACCGCGCTCATCGGCGTCGACAGTAAATAAACCACAAGCTTTAACCCGTGAAATCTGTTTTAAAAATTTAGTACTATTTAACGACGGAGAGTTGTTTAATTTAATTCCCATCGTATTACCCAACTTATTCATCATAGAATTAAGCGACGTACGAACCGCGACTTTTATATTTCTTGGTAAAAGCATTACAACTAAGTAAGATAGACTTAAGAACATGAGCGCCAATTCAAGCTCAAAAATAATGTCATTTTGTAATGATTCAAGTATTAAGTTAAAATCCATATTCATCCTGTTTTTTGATTCTTTTTAGCATATAGAACAAAACTAGAAACTCGACAAGATTTATTTTTATTCTCCAACATTTACAGCAACTTAATGAAACGACAATACAATCGAAAAGATCACTTCTATCACAAAGCTAAGTCCGAAGGATATCGATCCAGAGCGGCATACAAGCTAGACGAACTGCAAACCAAGCATAAAATCATAAAGCCAAACGCTAAAGTTTTAGATCTAGGCTGTTTCCCTGGGGGTTGGCTACAAGTCGCGGCTCAAACGGTTAAAAAGAACGGATTGGTCATCGGAATCGATTTAAAACCATTAGAAGCATTTTCAGAGGCAGAATCAGAGATCGTAAAGGTAATAGAATGTGATCTCTATCATGAAGATTTAGCCCGCTCTGCGATAAATGATTACTACAGTGAAAAATTTGATGTGATTATTTCAGACATGAGCCCGTCTCTATCTGGAATTAAAGACAAGGACCAAGCTGAGTCAGTCGAGTTATTTATTCTTGCGTTAAGATATTGTGATTTGTATTTAAAGGACAACGGAAGTTTTATTTCAAAAATCTTCCCAAGTCAGGACATGGAAACAACTTTTAAGGAGCATAAGAAAAACTGGACGTCGTTCCAGAAAACAACATTAAAATCTACAAGAACTAGCTCTAATGAACTATATGTAATAGGTAAAGGGTTTAAACCAAAAATTTAAATACTGAAAAGAATGTCAACTGCCACTGTCTCCATCTCAAATCTTGGAAAAACCGCGATCCACTCCCTATCAAGGATTGGTGACGCATGGATCTTTCTTTTCAGAATCTTAGTAGAGTCTGTCAAAACACCATACGAATTCAATTTGTTTCTAAAGCAAATGTATTCAATCGGAGCTCAATCAATCCTTGTTGTCGCACTAGTTGGAGGCTTCACTGGCGCAGTATTAGCAGTGCAAGGCGAATACACTCTTTCACAATTTGGCGCAGAAGCATTTACGGGCTCTGCAATCGCCCTAAGTTTAATTCGAGAACTAGGACCCGTATTAACAGCACTTATGGTTAACGGACGAGCCGGCTCTGCGATGACTGCCGAATTAGGGATCATGAAAATCAGCGAACAAATCGACGCGTTGCGCGCGATGGGCGTAAACCCAATCCACCACTTAATGGTACCACGCTTGCTTGCCGGAACACTCTCATTGCCATTGTTAAACGGCATATTTGTTTGCATT
>CAYYIQ010000109.1:0-11352 GCA_964472005.1 uncultured Bdellovibrionales bacterium
TTGCCAACCGCAGCAGGACGAACACCGAGACCAATCTGAATACCAGATGGGCTAGTTCCTGTTTGCTGCGCAGATGTTCCCGGTTCCTCGATTGTCTGATACATCAGATCTTGAAAATCTGCTCGGTTCTTCTTAAAACCAGCAGTATTCACGTTTGCAATGTTGTTCGCTACAACATCAAGGTTAAGTTGTTGAGCAATCATGCCTGTCGCCGCGGTATAAAGTGATCTAATCATAAATTACCTGTTAAATATTAAGGGTTCTACCTTACTGTTCTTAAATTCGTATCATTCAGTTCTTGTATCGTTTGAACTGTCTTTGAATATCCTTCAAATGCCCTCTGAGTAGATATCATTTCAACCATAGAACCGATGACAGAAACATTTGGCATTTCCAACGACTGTGGAATCACGTTTGCAGAAACAACTGGCCGCTGGCCGCCACCGTTTACTTTAAACCGCACGCCCTCCTCTCTTTCTAAAGACTGCAAATCATCCACTTCAACTACTCTCAGCTTCCCAACGAGTTCTCCTCCGGCAATAATGCTACCGTTACTAGTTATTTTGGGGGACGGGCCTGTTATTGCGATTGGTCCTCCTTCTCCAAGAACTGCTTTTCCATCTTGCGTTGTTAAAAAGCCTTGAGAATCCATTGTGAAATTTCCAGCTCTTGTCAGTCTTTCTCCGCCTTGCGTCTGAACAACGAAAAATTGGTTTTCTTTTACGAGTGCTGCATCTAGTGGAGCCTCGGTATTTCTCACAGGACCTGGCGTGAAATCTGTGAAAACATCTACGTTAACAACACCTGGTGTATTTTGTTGATCTGATGCCGCCCTACTTGGAATGCCCTCAAGCGTACTTGCAAGAGTATCTGAAAATTCTTGTTCTCTAGCCACGAGTCGACTAGCCTTAAACCCGACGGTATTAACGTTTGCCAAGTTATTCGCGACAACTTCTAAACGTCGTGACTCAAGAATACCACCTGATGTTGCTGAATATATTCCTCGTTCCAAGTTACACTCTCCTTTTAGCTATCTGTCGCTATTAAATCTTCCGCATCATCCTCAAACGTCAATTCATAAGCATCTTTCAATCCTTGTTGCATATTGTGCGGAAGTTTCTCGATTTGACTCATTAGAGATTTTTGATTTTTCTTTTTTGTCGCTGGATCTCTAATTACCTTTTTCACGCTATCTATTTCTCTTTGAGTAAACGTTGCAGGCAGTTCGGCTGCTTGAATCTGCGCTTGTTCTCTGATTAACATTTCCAAATGACGAATTTCGGAAACCGGCATATCTAACTTTCTAGCAATTATGTGTAACTCCTTACCCTCTAAAAGAAGTCTTTTAGCAATAACAAACGCTGCAGGATCAACGATACTAGTTTGTTGAAAAATCTCATCGTCTGACAATTCATTCGACGGTGCTTGAGTTATATCAAGAGCATTTTCTGTATTAGACAGAACGGTCTCAACTTTTGATGAGAGACTCTTACTTTGAATACTTGATTTGTCCTCTACCTCATCTAAAGTAGTCAAAAGATGATCGGGCAAATCGTCTCCATGAACCCAACTTCGAGAGTCGTCCTTAGTCGTAGCCACGTTTTTTTCGTACCTATTATAAGGAGTAGTCTCATTCTTTTGTGAAACAGCCTTAGTCGTTGCAGGCATATTCCTACTCGCATTCGAAATACTCGACTTAAGAAGGCCTTCAGCTTTCACGACGAGTTTATCAAGCGTGGATTGTCTTTGATTCAGCTGATGATCGAAGCTTCGAGATGCTTCTGTTGCTTCATCAATTAGCTGTCTCAGACTTTTTTCTAATTCAGTAAGCTCGTGCTTCCAAATTGCACGTTGCTTTACATTTGTATCGCGATCGAACAAAAGAGTTCTAATGCAGATACCTCCAACCAATAGGGCGAAGCCTAAATCTGCGTATTGCTCTAAACCTGAATTCATTAAATCAGATATATTCATAAAAACCCTGTCTAAAATCTCTCATGGTTGCCAATTTATCACCTACGATGTCATTCCCTTGACGCTATTAACCTCTTGTTTAGATGACATTTCCACTATTAGTGTTCTAGAAAGCTACGCTATTTCGCCGCCTTAGCTTTTTTCATCACTAATCACTGTTAAATATGTGCAAGCTTCAGGCCAACTCCAGTGAACACAGCTCTTTTCAAGGAAGTCTAATTTTTGACAAAAGTTTTTTCGATTCTCTACCGATGAGTTTAATTGTAATCCTCAAAGGAAAATAATGAACGAATCAACAAAACAATTTAAAGTAGTCCTTGCAGATGATCACGAACTCGTAAGAGCTGGACTAAAGCTCATGCTTGAGAGCATGACTAATTTTGAAGTCGTTGGCGAAGCTCAAAATGGCCTTGATACAGTTAAGGCAGTAGAAGAGCACTCACCAGACCTTTTAATTTTAGATATTCAAATGCCAAACCTTGGTGGAATAGAAGTCCTACAAAGACTAGCAAAGAACGACTCGGCACCATCTGTCCTTGTAGTCTCTGCTGCAGATTCGAGTGTCTTTGTCTCGGAAGCTTTTTCAGCAGGGGCATCAGGCTATATTCCAAAAGACTCAAAACCAGAAGAATTTAAGCAAGCTATACGCGCGATAACTTCAGGACAAAAATACGTTAGCCCGCAAATCGCAGAATTTTTAGTAAACAACAGAAATGGCGAAGGCCCGCTCTCTGTATTAAGCTCAAGAGAAAGAGAAGTTTTTAAACTGCTCGCAGAAGGGAGAAAAAATAAAGAAATCGCTAAAATGCTTTTTGTATCAATTAGAACGATAGATACGCACAGACTTAACATTCTAAAAAAACTTGAACTAGGAACAAATGCCGAACTGGCACAACTCGCGATGAGGCAAGGAATACTTTAGACTCGTTCGATCACTAACAAAAAAAGCCCTAGAACTTTCCGATTCTAGGGCTTTTTTTTAAAATCTTAGTGTGACTACTTTTGTTTTAGCAAATCACGAATTTCAACAAGTAGTTTTTCTTCACCTGTTAACTCTGGTGGACCTGCTGGAACTTCAGGCTCTTCTTTATTAAAAGAATTTAGCAATTTAATCATTGCAAAAATTGCAATCGCAACTATTAAAAAATCAACAACAGATTGAATAAACATTCCGTAATTTAAAGTAACCGCGGGCGAAACATCGGGAATCGCATCTTTTAGAATCAATTTACTTGATTTGAAATCAATCCCACCACTCAAAATACCAATAAAAGGCATGATAACATCAGCAACCAAGGATGAAACTATTTTACCAAATGCACCACCAATAATTACACCGACAGCCAAATCTACGACATTTCCTCTCATCGCAAACTTTTTAAACTCACTAACTATACTCATATCATCCTCATACTATTTCTTCGTTTTCAATCTTTTTAAGAAATTCAAAAATTTCATCGATATCTTTTTTAGTCACATATGGACCGATAGGTAAAGTTATCAGGGTTTTCGCATGCCTAATTGCATTTGGAATGACTTCCGATGATGAAGACACACATTCACTATCAAAATAATCAGCTATCGTAAGAGGATAGGAATATGAAATCCCTAACTCTTGAGCTCGTTTTTTAACCTTGGAATCCTTATAAATTTTAGCTTTAACTTTCTCGGTTACATTGAGTGGAAAACGAATTAAATTTTCTACGTTTTTTTTCCTATCAAGACAGGGGATACTATTTAACTCGATTCTGCTTTGATAAATAGCTTTTAGCTGCGTCGCTGTTTTCGACTTATTTATTTTCAATAATTCTCCAGCAAAAAATAAAATCTTTGTCCCAAACCCGCCGCGAAGTTTTGAAAATTTTAATTCTACCCTTGTCTCACCAATTCCAAGGAAAGGAAGTGAAACAATAAGCCTGTAAAAAAATGGTATTTCTAAAATTGAATAAATCGCACACTTAACTAATTTAACGGCAGAAACTAAAGACCCTTCTTTCTCCCAGCTAGAGTATATTTCACTCGCTTCAGAATTAATAGCAGCCATAGTACGCGGAATTAGTAACAACCCTCCCCCTGATGCCGAATGAGCTTTTCCTCGACCGAAACTATAAACTCCAATTTTATTTCCAGCTAATCCAATCGGAGTATCATCTCGAAAACTTAGTGCAGCCTGACAGGCATCGTCTATTACAACTACATTGGCGCCATCTTCGACTTCGTCAACTTGACCATACAAATTTGATAGGACAACTGTTTCTATATCCTTAAGCCGATCAGAATCTAAATCTAATCTAGAACTCTCAGAATTTAGATCTAGGAGCTTTAATTTAAATCCAGCGGCAATAGCCGCAGTTGCAACATCTGGACAAGTATAGCCGGCGATTGCAATTTCTTTTAACTTAGATTTTTTATAAGACGCGAAAAAGTAGAGATATAGGGCGGCCTTACCAGAATTAACTAGATATACATGGTGATTAGGAAATCTTAAAGATAGCTCCCGAGTCTCACTAAAATTAACAAGAGTTTTAATAATTTGCTGAAAACCGATAAAACCGCCTGCAGGAGGCAATGCGCGGAAAAATCTCATTCTAGGTATTACCATTCTCTTTCAGGTTAAAATGTCTAAGTTAAATTAGATCTATAAAATATGAGCGGTTCAATAAAAGCAAGTTTAACAAAGTTATCTAACTAAATTTAATTCGAGGATATTTACAATTTATTCTAGTTGGTAAATTTACTATAGTGGTCATAATAAAAAAGAACTCTAAACAGAAAGAGAATCCTACATCCAGAACTATACGCGTCTTGACACACCACTTTGCTCCTATTAATCTGCCTGAGAGTATCTAACTATCGTAGTTACAACTAAAACGTAACCCCATATATTAATCCCAAAGATGCTATCTAACTTAAGTCGTAAACCACAATGAAACATATAAATCCCACAAACGAACAAACTACTTCAATCGAAACGTTTCCAATAAACGACATATCTAACCTTTTGGACGACCTGAATAGTCGGTCCTTTGAATGGAAATACTTAAACATTGCAGAGAGAGTTAACATTTTGCGAGCTCTCCCAACTTTAATAGAGAATGAGGAAGAAAATTTAATACATCTCGCAGCTCAAGAGATGGGAAAGCCAGTAGCTATTGGTAGAATCGAAATCCAGAGAACAATTGAAGAGTCCATATTTTACTTAGACCATGCTGAAGAGTTTCTAAAAAACGAGCCACTCGACGAAGACAACGGATATATAGAATTCCAGGGCTTAGGAACAGTAGCTGTAATTTCACCTTGGAACTTCCCCTTTATGCTACCTCTACGTGGCATACTTCCCGCGTTACTTGCTGGCAATGCGGTCGTGTTTAAACCATCAGAGCTAACACCGAAATGTGGTAAGGCTTTAACAGACCTGTTCTATCGATGTAACGGCACTCTCTCAAAGTGCCTAAAGCTCGTAATTGGTGGAAAAGAGCATGGAAGCACGATCGTTCAGGGAAAAATTCATGCTGTCTCATTTACCGGTTCAACCGCAGTGGGCAAACATATTGCAAAAGAATGTGCGAACAACTTAAAGAAAATGACATTAGAATTGGGAGGACTCGATCCAGCAATTGTACTAAAAGATGCCGACCTTGATAAAACTGCGCAAGACATTCTCGCAGCAAACATTTTAAATTCTGGACAAGTTTGCAACTCGATAAAGAGAGTCTTCGTTCAAAAAGAAATCGCGATAGATTTCATTAATAAGATTAAAAATCTTTCGGAGAATGTAACGTGCGGCAACCCAACCGACGATGTTCAAATGGGTCCGATCGTTAGCGAGACTCAATTAAAAAGAATTATTGACTTTGTAGCTGATGCTAAATCAATGGGCGCGACAATTTTAACAGGTGGCGAAAGAATTGAGCGATCAGGCTATTTTTACCCATCCACTATCGTAACGAACGTAAACAATAAAATGAAGCTTATGAACGACGAAGCATTCGGGCCGATTTTGCCGATTCAAATCTTCGACGACATCGAAGACGCGATCGAATTATCAAATTCGACAAAATATGGATTGACCGCATCCATTTGGACAAAAGATTTAGCGAAAGGAAAAGAGATCTCAAAAAGGCTAGACTTTGGCATTGTCTCAATCAACAACCATAAGCCTGGCAAACCTGGTTATCCTTGGGGCGGAACAAAAGAAAGTGGAATTGGGAGAATGAAAACTAAAGAAGGCATGAGAGAGTTAACAAATACTAAATTAGTTAAATATGATTCGTAAATTAAATGAGATGTTCAAAGACTTAGATTTTTACATCTCTTAATGCAGGGCTTTTGCAATTCACCTCTGCCTTAACCGTCCTAATTAAAAGTTTTAAACAGGATCATTTCTTTCATTGAAATTGAATGCTAACTAATGACTTAAGTGACAATCCGCGCTAAATACATTTAATGCAAAAGCCCCAACAAAATATTTGCCTCACCGTTGATGTCGAAGAATATTTCCACGCAGCAAACCTTAAAAGTGAGTGCCCTATTCGATCTTGGAACAGACTCCCGTCTCGAATAGAAGAAAGCACTGAAAATCTCCTGGATATCTTCGATAAATCCGATGCTAAAGGAACTTTCTTTATTTTGGGCTATTCCGCAAAAACTTTTCCCTCTCTAGTAAAACTCATTAAATCCAGAGGGCATGAGATTGCTTCGCATGGATATGCTCATAAAATCGCTTACCATCAGAACTATAAGCAATTCAAAAGAGACGTTGAAAGATCTAAAAAACTTTTGGAAGATATTACAGGTGAAGAGATATTTGGGTATCGCGCTCCAAATTTTTCAATCGTGAAATCAAATCTCTGGGCGTATGATGCTTTAATAGAAGCGGGCTATAAATACGATTCAAGCCTTAACCCCGTTCACCATCATCGCTACGGAAACGTTGAGCGCTCACGGCACCCCGAATGGATTACCGGAAAAAACAACAAAAAACTTTTGGTACTCCCCTTAAATACTTTTAAGCTAAAGGGCATGCCATTCCCGCTACCAATCGCAGGAGGGGCCTATTGGAGGCTGCTTCCATTTAAAATCATCGATAAAGCAGTTCGTTACAATATTAAGAATGGCTCTGACAAATACGGCTCTCCAATTTGTTACGTCCATCCATGGGAGATCGATCCACAACAACCATATTTTCCAAAATTATCGGCAAATAATAGAATCAGGCATTACGTTGGAATTAAAAACTTTGCGGCCAAGATTAATAGAATACTAGAAAACTTTCACTCGACAAGCATCAACGACGCCTACTTAAGGAATGTTAACCTGACCGGAACTTTTCCAGAATCTAACATATCAAGTTTTTCCGCAGCAGAATAAGAAACATCAACAATCCGACCTTTCACGAATGGCCCTCGATCGTTAATCCTAACGATCACCTCTTTTTGATTATCAAGGTTTTCGACTTTAATAAGACTTCCAAAAGGAAGCGATGGATGGGCTGCTGTTAACTGGGATGGATCAAAAACTTCACCATTCGCCGTCTTCGCACCTTCTTCGATTTCACCTGAACCATAATAGGAAGCAATCCCTTTCTCAGAGTGAGTAGGTAACACAATTGGTTCGTGCTTATAAGCACATCCATTTAGGTAAAATAAGAAAATAGAAAAGATTAGAATTTTATTCACTTCTTTATTCCATGCTAATAGCTAGTTCTTCAAAGATTGAATGCCCTTCCGACACTGAAAGGCGAAATTATTACATCTAAGAAGAAATTTCAAACTTAGAAATCACACCTAGCTTAACTAGCACAAAAAAAGCATTGAGACCGTAAAGGTTCCGAGTATTAAGACTTAGTATTTCGATCAAAATTAGTCCTAATTCCTGACTCCTAGCCGCAGATAACTTACCAAATTCAAGCCCAAAACAACTCCCTCTATTATTAACGCATAGAGCAGATAACTAGACCAAGCTGAGTCAACGAACATTCCGTACAATCGACCAATTAATGTAAACGACAACAAAAAAATCCCCATTACCAGCGAAACTTTAGGTTCAAACTGAATATAAGAGTATATTAAGAACAAGCCTAATCCAATTTCGAGTCCACCATAAAATGATCTAGCTTCCATAATTCCGACAGGATGGTCTAAGAAAATCTTTGCCTTTTTTAAAAACTCTACGGGATAAAAGAACAACAAGACTCCAAAACCAAGATACATTAGGGCGGTAACCAGAACTGAAAATAACGAAAGATTCATAGGATTATCTATTGTTGTTGCGAGAATGATTAAAATGGCACTTTGAGAATCCACATTAGGAAAAAGACTAAATTCATGCCCTCGTTATACTAGTCGAATTCATCATTACTTTACTTACAATGAAAATCAAATTGCAGGGCAAGGCAAATAAAAGATGTCGTTAAATCCACTCAAGAACTGCGAATTCTGATTCAACTTATCGCACTGCTCTATAACTTACAGAACATCTGGAAAGTGGCCTTTCAATTTTTGAAAGACACTTGAACCCAAAACAACAAAGAAAGATGTAATACCCCAAAAAATAAATCCTTGCGTTGGCTTATCCCAAAAAGGAACAAAATTTATAAAACTATCTCTGTACCCTTCGGTGATATAGTAGACTGGATTGTACTGCATTACCATTCGAACCCTTGGGTCCTGCATGATATTCAAGTCCCAAAATATAGGAGTTACCCAAAAAATGATTTGCATAAGCAAACTTAAAAACTTAGATGCGTCTCGAACAAACACAGAAATTGACGAGAACAACCATGAAACCCCAATTGCAAGCACAGTCGCACAAAAGAAATAATAAAAAGCTTGAAAAAAATACACAGAAAAGGTTTGCTTTTGGTATACCATAAGCACCATCAAAATGATCACAAAAACAAGATGAGTAACCGACGCCGATAACATTTTAACGATCGGCAAAATCTGTGATTTAAAAACGGTTTTTTTGATAAGCTGCGCGTTTTGCACAATAACTTCGGAACTTCCTAAAATGACTTCCGAAAAAAACATCCAAATTGAAAGTCCCGCGGTAAGCCAAACGACGAAGGGAACATTATTTGCAACTGGTTGCACCTTAAAACCAACACTAAAAACGAACCAAAACAACATGATCATAACCAATGGATTAATGATCGCCCATAAAAATCCTAGTAAAGAGCCTTGGTATTGATTGCTTATTTCTCTTTTCGCCAGAGAGGAAATAAGATTACGTTGGTTGTAGAGTGTATCAAAAAACTTAAAGGCTTTAGAAATAATAATCATATTGCAGCAATACTCTGGTTTTGGATTTCAACTTTTAACTAAGTTTAATACTGAACGCAATTTTCGCTAGGTCAGAAACCTTTATAACCCGACCAATCACGTCGTTAACTTAATACGTATTCACTTTAGGAAATTTAGATAGCGCGAACAACAAACGTAAGAATGAAAGCGTGTAACTTTACAACAACTATATCCATCTTTCAACAAACCCAAACGTCTCCCAGACCTTATCGTTTACTATCTCCTCTGAGGCTACTATAGTTATTTCAAAGCAGCATGCATTTTTAATCAATAAGGCTCGTTACGATTACAAACGGAGTCTTACAATCATGTCCATGCCTACATAGATTCTTCTATTAAAAATTCTGAAGAACATGTGCTTAAAAATTGGAATTTTTCCAAAATCGATGTAAAACAAAGGCTAACAATTAGATTAGACGTTCTAATTACTGTCCTTTAGTTGCTAGAATAAAAATAAATGGTGCTTCGAAGATATGGGGGTTTAACAGCCTTCATATTACGCACTAAACAAATAGAGAATGAATGGTCTAACAATACTTTAGTAAATACATTCTATAACTTAAAAATACATTTATTTGGTACTATGATTTTCGATCAATACAGCAGATACCGAGCTGTCGCACTTGCCTGCAACACTCTTTTAAAACAAGCGAATCTTCCACCAGATGCGACAATAACTGACATAGGATCAGGTCCATATAAATTGCTTGGAGAGTTCATACCTTCAACTCGAATAACCTACGTTGATCCACTCCTTGCGAATATTCCGAAGTCGAAGAAAAACGAAACTGTCTTAGCACTCGATATTTTTAAAGACTTCGATCAAATTGCTTTGAACAAATCCGACCTCGTTGTTGCTATCGATACCTTCGAACACATTCCACCAAATCTTAGACTAGATTTTTTAGAAAAGACTTTCAGCTTAGCTAAGAAAGGGGTAGTTCTTGCTTTCCCTTGCTCCGACACTCCAGAATCAACCGAAGTTGACGTATTTGGAAATGAGTTCTTCAAGAAGAACTTCGGAGAAGACTACTCCTGGTTAGCAGAACATTTTGAATATGGCCTGCCATCTAGCCAAGAAACAATAAACTTTTTTAAATCTAAAGGCATGAATGTAGTCAACTTCAGGCAAGGTGACTGTAATTGGTTAATGGAATTACTACCTGTTGTATTAGCTTTAAACGAGTTTGATTTCCTCTCCGAAATCATTGAAGAAGAATCAACCTTTTTTAACGACGACCTCTCCCCTTTCGACATTGGCACTAAAGGTTACCGTTCTGTAATTATCGCATCTTACGAAGACATCGACATCGATACCATTATCCCGAATGATCGCCCTTCTGAAGAAGTTTTAAAGGAAAAAGTCACACAAATTAAATCGGCTCTAATTAACAAGTCATTATTCCCTGCGCTCTCAAAATTGAGACGCATGCGTGGTGAAGTTTCTGAAGTTCAAAGAAAGAGCGTTGAAATTGGCGAATGGGGGCTAAGCTTACAACGTAAAATAAAAGAACTTGAAACAAAATTTAGTCCAATCGAAAACAGCGAGTAATATTTTTCCAAATGAAAGCAATTGAAGCGAAAAATTTGTCTAAGTCATACAGGCTGTATGAGAAACAAGCCCATCGGCTCAAAGAAGCTCTCCATCCTTTAAGAAAACAATACTCCAGAGAATTTTTTGCATTAAAAGACGTAAGCTTTTCAATTGAGAAAGGAGAAACGGTTGGCATCATCGGTAAAAATGGAAGCGGTAAGTCTACATTACTTCAAATACTCTGCAACATAATTCAACCTACAAAAGGTGAAATAAGTACGCATGGTAAAATATCCAGTTTACTCGAACTTGGTACGGGATTTAATCCTGAATACAGTGGATATGACAATATCTTCCTTAACGCGGCGATAATGGGTTTAACCACCGCAGAAATTAACAAAAATCTTGAAAAGATCATCAATTTTGCTGACATTGGTGACTTCATCAATCAACCGGTGAAAACGTACTCAAGTGGTATGTATGTTCGTCTTGCATTTGCAATTCAAGCGAACGTCGACTCAGATATTTTAATTGTAGACG
>CAYYIQ010000110.1:0-11307 GCA_964472005.1 uncultured Bdellovibrionales bacterium
TCCTCGCGATGGTGCAGTCGAAGGTGATGGTTTCTTTCAAGTACAGTTCCAGCAACTGGAGAAAATTTATATACTAGAAGTGGGGCATTCAAGATCGACGCAACTGGTGTGATGGTTAACTCAGATGGTTATCCAATGAATCCTCAGATAACTATTCCACAAAATGCGACCAGCGTTACAATTTCAGCCGATGGTTTTGTTAACGTTAAGTTGCCTGGGCAAACTCAGACATCTCAAATAGGTCAAATACAAATAGCACGTTTCCAAAATCCAGCAGGTTTAAAAGCTAGAGGAAGAAACTTGCTTGAGCAAACTGATTCTTCTGGTGCGCCGATTCAAAGTACTCCGGGATTAAACGGTGTCGGTACTTTAGCGCAGGGCTTTTTGGAAAGTTCCAATGTGAGTGTCGTTGAGGAAATTGTTCAGATGGTAAGTGGGCAACGGGCTTACGAAGCTAACTCAAAAGTCATTCAAACAGCAGATCAAATTCTTTCAACCGCAATTAACGTTAAGAGATAGTAAGAAATGAAAATAGTTAGTTTAATATCATTTATAATGTGTTTTGGTCTTAACTGCTTTGCGGCAGATCCAAGACCGAGCCTCTATATCGACAGTGATAAAGAGGTGAATTCCGGTGAAATACTTTTAGGTGATATTTCATTTATCAGAGGGAATGATCAGGTTTATTCCAAGTTAATTACAGATTTAAAGGCTGTAAGTCTCGGAGATGCTCCGAGACCGTTAGCTTCAAAAAAATTCCGCGGTGAAGATATTTTGGCTGCAATTGAAGAGAAAGAAATTCCACGCGAAGCTTTCGGATATTCTATTCCCAAAGAGATTACGGTTAGGCGCTCGGGTCGGATTTTAGGACAACAAGAAGTTCTTGATAGCTTAAAAAATAAAATTAGTAGTGATAGCTCTCTTGATTTACAAGTTAAGAAAGTAACTTGGGAATCAGATCAAGTCCTTCCTCTTGGCGCAGTTCGTATTGATAGTGAGCTACTTGGAGGTGCGACCCGCGGTAAGCTACCAGTAAGAATTAGTGTGTTAATGGACGACAATGTTGCCGCAAGATTTTTAGCTACGGCAGTTGTTGATGATTGGAAATCAATTCCAATTTTAAATTCAAGGATGGAGAGAGGTATGTTGGTCAACCCATCTGATATCCAAATGATCAGGACTAATTTAGCAGATCTTCCACCTGATATCGCGACAAGTGTTAGTGAAATATCAGGGAAGCGTCTTAAAAAAACTGTGAACTATGGCGAGCCATTACGACGCTCGGATATTGATATCCCCCCAGTAATTGAAAAAGGAAAAATCATAAAAATGAGATTTCAATCAGGTAATTTTTCGGCAGTCGCATCAGGCGTTGCAATGCAAAGTGGTCAAACTGATGATTTGATCGAAGTAAGAAACGACAGATCGAATAAGGTTGTAAAGGGTAAAGTGATTTCTCCAGATGAGGTATTAATAAGTAACTAATATGATGAAAAATATAAAAGATAATAAATTTGAAAAGGTGCTTCTTCGTTCTACTTTAGTTGGAACGGCAGTGTTTCTAACTGCTTGTCAACCTCCTGGGATCGTTGGTTCAATCGTCCCAGCTGAAGAATTTGCAAGGGCAGCTAGTAATGGGAACATCGAAGATTTTTCATTTAAAAAGGCCGCGGCTCACGCGAAGGCCCGAGAAGACGCGCTAGGTAGGACTGGCGGTCTAAACGAATTTAGAACGACTGATTCATATAGTGGTGAGAAGAAACTTGTAGATCAAGGAATGTTTTTAAAACGATCTTACTCTGCTCCAAAAACGATGGAAACAGAGGCTCCAGCCATGAGAAACAGTATCGATAATAGAGTCACGATGGGGGGTGGTGTCGAGTCCGCAAGAGGGCAGCTTGCTGGACCCGGCTCTGCTCCCTCCCCTTTAGTAATGGCGTCAGCAGGCGGTGCTCCCTTAGCTAGTTCGGCCCCATATTTACAAGGGCAGATGAACGCGAATCCTTCACTTTGGCCTGATCGTACCGAGGGAGTGTTCCTGTTTAACGATCACCGTGCGTTTAATCCGATGGATATTTTAACCATCGTTGTAGATGACAGTACTCAAGGAAATAAGAGAGGTAATACTCAAACTAAAACTGAATTTGATCTTTTAGCAGGGATTACAAACTTTTTTGGTTTAGAAACCAAAAGTTGGGCATCTAATAATGAAGCCTTGAATCCGTCAGCTTTAATCAGTGCAAGCACGGATAATGAGTTTAAAGGACAGGCGCAAATTCAAAGACAAGCGACGTTGAAAGCGCAGGTTTCGGCAGTCGTTATGGAGATTTTGCCAAATGGTGTGATGAGAATTGAGGGAAGTAAAATCGTTGCAATAAATAATGAAGAAGAAATTATGGTGATCAGCGGTCTTGTTCGAAAGCGAGATATTGCAGCTGACAACCAAGTTGATTCAAACCGAATTGCAAACATGAGAATTGATTTTTACGGACATGGAACTTTGACCGAATCTCAAAGTCCTGGTTGGGCGACTCGTGTATTTAACGTTGTATGGCCATTTTAGGCTACTTAAAAGAGTTATTATGAAGAAAATACTTTTATTGATTATTATACTTTTAACCTTTCTTGAAACAGCTAATGCGGCTCGTTTGAAAGATCTCGCAGACGTAGAAGGTGTTAGAGGTAACCAATTAATTGGTTATGGTATCGTCGTCGGACTTGAAGGAACGGGAGATAAGCGTGGAGCTAACTTTACTCCTCAAAGTATGGCAAACTTACTCGAGCGCCTAGGAATTCGAGTTGATCCTACAACTTTGAATCTCGCAAACGTTGCCGCGGTAATGGTTACAGCAGAGCTCCCTCCTTTTTCAAGACCAGGATCAAAGATTGACGTTACTCTATCTTCAATGGGAGATGCTAAAACTTTACAAGGAGGGGTTTTATTAATGACTCCTTTAAAAGGCGCTGATGGAAATGTGTACGCGGTTGCTCAAGGTGGAATTTCCTTAGGTGGTTTTATCGTAGCTTCTTCGACAGGTGATTCGGCTCAGAAAAATCACGCTACAGTTGCAAGGATTCCTTTGGGAGCTACAGTTGAAAGAGGCATACCATTTGACTTGTTTGCGAGCGGACAAGTGAGAATTGTTTTGAGACAACCAGATTTTGTTACAGTCACTCGTGTTCAAGAAGCGATAAACTTATTTTTTGGAAGTGAGCGAGCAAAAGCATTAGATAGCGCAAGTGTATTGATCCCCCTAGATGCTGCACTTGCAGAGACTCCAATACATTTGATTGCACGTTTAGAGCAATTAGAAGTTCAACCGGATACTCCAGCAAAAATTGTTGTTAATGAGCGAACCGGGACGATAATAATTGGCGAAAATGTTAGAGTTTCAAAAGTAGCGCTTGCTCACGGCAATTTGAACATTACGATTAAGTCGGAAACGCAAGTTAGTCAGCCCAATGTCTTAGGTCAAGGAGCTACGGCCGTGGTTAATAATGAAGAGATCGATGTCTCTGAAGAAGGAGGTCAACTTCGAGTTGTGAATGATGGGATTAGTTTAGGTGACGTTGTAAAAGGCATTAATAGTCTTGGCGCCACTCCAAGAGACCTAATTGCGATCTTCCAAGCATTGAAAGAAGCAGGTGCTCTTCAAGCCGAGTTAGTTGTGATGTAAATAGGAAATTCTAGGAAAGAAGTTCCGCTTATTGAGGAAAATTTGAACAATGACTAAAATTTCGACAGGGATAGATACGATTTCCGTCATGAATCAGGCGAACCAAGCTGATACAAAAAGATTGGAAAAGCAGGCGCTTAAGGGTGAGAAGCAAGTTGATGATGCTGCGTCAGGTTTTGAGGCACTATTATTGCATAATATGTTACAGGAAATGTTTAAGACTACGGGTTCAGGGGGGCTATTTGGTGAAAATAGTAATGAATCCCAGATATTTAGAGATATGTTCCATCAATCTATCGCAGATGAGATCTCGGCAGGGGATGGAATCGGTGTTAAACAATTCTTGAAAAAAGAGTTAACCAAATATGAAACGGTTGCATCTAATAAAGAGACAGGCGTTAAATAGTTGGAATAACTAGGTCAAGTTGCCTAATAGTGGGGTGGTCGCAGGACGATTAAGGATTTCGACAGGATGTGTCGATAATGGAAAGAGTCAGAGAATGTTAGTGACTTTTTAAAGGATTTTGGGGCATCGATTAACAAAATTAGAATCGGAGTCTAATAGTACGCTATGGAAATAAAAAATCGTAACGAAGTAAATGTCAATTCTAACTCTCTTGATAATGTCAGAGGGCCAAAGAATAACCCGTATGCTAAATCTCAGGCAGCGAGGGATGATTCACAAGCTGTAAATCGAGGACAAGATACTGTAACGGTATCGAATCAGTCTCGGACACTTTTTCAAGCTTCAAAAATTTTGGATCAGGATTCAGTCGCTCGTCGAGAAAAAATTGACGGGATCAAAGCTAGAATTCAAAGTGGTTCATATAATGTTGAATCTGATAAAGTAGCTTCTTCAATTGTGTCTTATCTAAGTGATGAGGCAAAAGTAGGAAATTTCTAGTATATGAGCGAGGGCTTGTTTAGAAAACTACTTGATAACCTAAAGGTTGAGCTCAAGCTTCAAAACAAGTTGCTTGAGCTTTTGTTGTCCGAAAAAAACAAGATCGTTCACCTACAAATTGATGATCTTGATCAACTCAGGGTAGGGAAAGAAGATCTTTACCATAAGCTTACCGACACAAAAGTTAATCGTAATGAAATTGTAGTTCCACTAGTTGAGTCTTTGATATCTCAAGACGGTTCAAAGCTTGAGAAAAGTGAGCCAGAAAAAACTAATTTAAAAGAGGTTTTTAATGGTGCTCCTTCCGAGGTTAAAAATGCATACCATTCTATTTCTTCTGAATTGAAGAAAACATTAACCGCGGTTCAGAAACTGAACACCGAAAATAGCGGACTTCTAAGACAGTCCTTAGGATTGGTCTCCAGCACTATTTCTATTTTAACCGCGAAGCCTCAAGTACCTAACAATAACTATCATCGAGATGGAAAGGTCAGCAGCGCTACTGAGGAAGAGAAGTCACCGCTAGGTGTTGTTAGTTCTTTCAACCGTTCAGCTTAATTTTCAATTTTTTTAGGCGACCACAGAGACACAGAGAAAGGCATTCGTCTTTTAAGGGTGTTCTTTTGTGGGGCAGAGTTTCGTTGATTTTTCTTGGGAATTTTAAGAAGGGGTTAACACAGAGCAAGCAGAGCAAACGGAGAGTGGGTTTGCAGGGCGTGGGTCCGTTTGAGCTTAGTTTCCTTCTCGCCCCTGCTCATTCTCGTACGGCAAGCTTGGCTTGCCGTACTCCCCTTCGGCAAGCTCAGGGCTGGCTGAGGCTTCGAGAATTTTTTGCTATGAAATTTGAGTTTGGAAAAAATTCTCTCGAAATCCGCTGGGGCGAGAAGGAAACTAAGCTCAAACTCTCTTGCTAGTCACAATTTGTATGTTAGATTAAAGCATTTGGTTGAACATTGTTGGTAAGAATTTACTATCCTTTCTCGGCTTGCTCGCTCACCTGAGTTTGTTTAAGGCTACGTTAAAATTTTCAGAGGACATCAAGCCTCGCATTTAACTCTCCACCATATAAGCGCTTTGTCCATTTGGTACGTTTTAAATCATATCAAACGGAGAAGGAAAACAATACTGTCAAACCTTGCGGTAAACGAGATAAAAAATAGCATAATTGAAGATTGAAACCCCTTTTGCAGAAGAGCTCTAAACTCAAACGGACCCATGTCACTCCAAGCAACTCTCCGTTTGCTCCGCTTGCTCTGCGTTAACCCCTTCTTAAAATTCCCAAGAAAAATCACCGAAACTCTGCCCCGCAAAGGAACACCCTCAAAAAACGGGTACGTTTCTCTGTGCCTCTGTGGTCGCCTAAAAAATAAAAAGGTGCTGCTTCCAAAACAAACTTTTGAAAATGCAGATAGTGAATCGCATGTCTTATTTTATTAACGACTGTATAGTTTAATGATAACTTTGGTTTTAGGATATCGAGTTAGGAGTGTTGTTTGCTAATAATTGTACAAGTTTCACTATTGGGATCGAAAAAAATATGAGCTTTCTTGTTTGTTATCGCGTCTTTAACTTGTTTAATCTTGTCTTCGAGTGAGTAATCGGTATCGCCGTAGTCGGTCCCTTCTCGAAGGATGAAGTCTTTGATGATTCCCTCTAAAGATTCCTTAGGAAGCGAATCCATCGGAACTTCAATGGGGTCGAGTGTTTCTTTTTCTTCCAATATCTTCTATAAGCCTCAATATTAAGGGGAATTAAACTATGCTTGATCTTACACCAATCCAAAAAAAACACCTAAAGGCTCTCGCCCATAATTTGAATGCGGCAGTTCTTCTCGGTAAATCGGGTCTTACCGATTCTTTGATCGCTGAAATCGATCGTTCTTTAGCGATTCATGAACTTATTAAAGTGAAATTTAATAAGAGCAAGGAAGAAAAAACTGAATTAGGTGAGCAACTTGCTGAAAAAACTAATTCAACCTTGGTCTCTTTTGTTGGCAACAATCTGATACTATACAAGGAAGCAGAACTAGAAGAAGATCGAAAAATTAAACTCCCATAGGGAAGTTTTGTTTGGGTAAATTCCAACAGAATTAACACACGTCCTAGCTAAACTAAACCACTAAGTCTCTTCTAATAACCTTAAATCCGCCCCCCCCCCCACCTATCTCCGTATACTCCTGCATGCTTGCTCGCCCAAGCGTTTTCGAAAGCAGTGTCATGTCCTGAAATAGGTCTACAAGCTATTTAAGAACATGACATGCGCTAGTTCTCGCATTACTTGAATTCTCATATTACTCGGACAGTCTCGAAAGCGGAGATCACGAGACTTATGCGCTCTCTCATTTCCCATGCACTCACTACCCGCCGTCATCCCTGCGGAGGCAGGGATCCAGGAGTTGTACAAGTTATGCACATTCAACGACCGCTATTATTGCTAAAGTAGTTATCTTGCTGTTTGAAATAGTCCTCCTGGATTCCCGCTTTCGCGGGAATGACGGCAAGGCGCGAGAATGACGGCAAGGCGCGAGAATGACGGCAAGGCGCGAGAATGACGGCAAGGCGTGGGGATGACGGCAAGGCGCGGGGATGACGGCAAGGTGAGGGGATGTCGACAGGGCTCGGGGATGACGATGAGTTGTCTATTGACGGGTCGAATTTAAATTATAGTTTCAGGACGATACAGCAGCGTGTTAAAACCTTCCCCTATGCATATTGCCCTGTGATCCATTTTGCGAGTATTGAGCCATAACAAGGTTGTAGGGACATATTTAACAAGGGGTTGTTGTGGCGTTAAACGATAAAATAGAAAAGTTAAGAAAACCAAGATGCAAGGCGTGTGGAGAGATTCTAGAAGGCTATGCGGCTTCTAAGAATCCATCATTCGGGATTTCTTGTGACGATTGTTTAACCATCGATAAGGTTAAACAAAACTGGAAACCAATCGGTACTGGGAAAATATCTAAGATTTTCCATCTTCCAAATTAAACAAATTTGAAAATATAATTAACTAAAGATTTATTTCTAATAATAGAGACTTCTATTTCATCTCTTGATTTAAGTTCATTGAAAATTTTTGTGGCGTCGTTTGTTGTTTGGACTAGGTCGCCATTGATTTTATAAATGATGTCCGCTGTTTGTAGTCCGAGGGTTTCTATTGCTGATTTAGATTTGATTTTTAACAGTTTAAAAGCTGTAACTAGATTGCTGGATTGTGGGTCATTAAATCTAACTCTACCAACCTGCACTTGGCGTTCGATGATTGGAATATTTGCAATGCCTTTAAGTCTTAAATATTTGGGTATTAAAAAAGTATTGCCCTGTCTTTCAATCTGACTTAGGTCAGCTTCTGTTAACGCAAAATTGGAACTCTCAATTTTTTCTCTCAGAAAATCTAAGGAGTTATTAAGTAAACTGCGTGCTGTATTTTGCGTTGCTGGCGTTTCCTGCGCTGACGTGGATGGTAGCGCGATGAGGGAAAAAAGGGATAATTTAATTGCTATTGAAGCGAGCTCTTTAGACTTTAATTTCATGAATTAAGTATAAGTCTAAAGAGCTTGGGTATAAAGTGTTATTTACACTCCTCTATCTATACGTCGCGTAGAGTTGCGCTTACACCTTTTTTGCTGATAGTTCTTAGGGCTCTTGTCGAAATTTTAAGCTTAACCCATGCGCCAGTCGCGCTATCGAATACTCGTTTAACTTTTAAGTTCGCATGTGAAATCTTGATAGATTTGTTATTAGCGTGACTTACGTTGTTACCTTTAAATCGCCCTTTACCGGTAATTTGGCATCTTCTGGACATTGGAGACCTCTTAAATAATTAAAAAAATAGTGGGAGCTTTTTAGATGTTTAATGAAGATTACGCAAGTCTTGACGCATCGATTTAATGCTTTATCTCAGCTTTTTCTTAGTAGTTGATAGTTTTAATGAGTAATTGCTACAGTATTCTTGTCCTTTTAACCGTAGCGACGCTCTTGCCAAAGCCATTTTGTACGACGCATTCAGCTTCAAGCCATCTTATAGTCGAGACGGATTTTGATCTTACAATAATTCTATAGTTATTACTGCTGGTTGTAGTGACTTTCGCTAGTGAAGAGGAGGGTGGGACCAAAATTTCTAATTCTTGAGGCGTTAGTCGTTGAACTTGTCGTTTGTCTAGGATGCCGTTTAACTCGCTATCTTGAAAGCCTAGGGCTTTCAGAACGAGCGGATGGGCTGTGTTTACGTTAATTTTATAATCGTTTGAAGTGCCCGTTCTAAGGTACTGGGCTGCGTTTTGCAAAAATGAAATCGATATTCCTGGTACTCGCCCTAATTCGTCTATCAATCTTAGAGGTCTGTTTAAATATAAAGAGTTTTGATTTGTGGACTCATTTCCTTTTGCAGGAAAGGTCTCACTAGAGAAGGGGATCGAATCGGGGTCGATCCAATCTGTCAAAATAGCGATCTGTTGTTCTGTAGAAAATTGCGAACTTGAACCACTAGCTGTTGGGTAACTAGTGTATGATAGATCATCGAAAAGGGTTACAAGAGAAAACTTCCAAAAGTCAGCGATGTTTGCTGTTCCATTACCTGGGCCGTTGTCCCCTCCGGTTGGTGCACCTGAAATACCACTTGAGGCTGTAATTGCATTTACGTTAATTAATGCGTCTTCGTCTATAACTTGAACTCTAACGTCGCCAATAAAACCGGAAATAGGAAGAGAAGGCATTGCGCTCAAAATTTGCCAAGGTTGTTGCGGCAGGCTTGGATCATCTGGAATTTCAAGAATACTGAGAGCGACTTCGAGAGCAGAATGAGCTGCGTAATCGGCCGTTATAGAGTCAGTTAGAGAACGGCTTCTTTTAAGAAATGAGAAAGTCTCCGTACTGAACATCGTTACAATTATCGTTGCAAGAGAAATGATAAAAACAACAAGAATTAGGGCAAATCCTTTTTCATCAGCTGATGTAAATGTATCTTTAGTATTCATTGATGCAAAGATTGCCACGACATCCTTTAACAAGCAATTATAATTTTGTGAGCGTATGAGACGCTGTGGTAGACAAGATTGTAGTGGGATTTAGTCTTGCTATTGAGAAAGGTTGCTGAACTAGTCGTTTTTTTTTTGAGGGCCTGCAAGACCTACAGGCATGATTCAAAGTGAATCATGCCTGTAGTCGCTGGTTTTATTACGAAACGTAATGGTTTGGATTAGATTCAAAATGAGCAGGTGTTGTAAGAGGGTTTAATAGTTCTCTTGCATCATCTCTGATCATTAACGACAATCCGTTAATTAATTTTACGTGTCTATTAACTTCATTCCAATCTTGTTGAACTGCATAAGCGCAAAGTGCGACAGTCAAAGATTTTTGTTTGTTTAGCATTTTTTCATAATGGCAGATTCTTTCGATCATCTCTTCGCCATTAGGACGATTGCTAAAGGTTACCTTTGCTTTTGCAATTGCTGTTTCAAGTTCATGTATTGATTGAAGTAGTCTTTTTATTACGATTGGTTTCACGATGTATTTCCCCAAGGTTCTAACAACTGTTGATGTATTGCCTTCAGAAATCATCATACTGGTAGTGTCCCATCTATAGTGATATCTAAAAGCCCTTGACTTCAATATCCAGAGACAATCAACCCTCATCACCTCCAACCCCGCCAGCCATTGTTAATTCAAATGGATCTAGTAAGTCTTTGTGCGAATGATATTCTTTCGAACACCATTTTTTGAAATCAACTGAAGTCACTTTTCAATCTATGTTATGGGCAGTAAGATCAAAAAAGCATCAGCTATTTCGGTTCCATTCAATCCTTAGAAGTTACATCTTGTCGTCGTGACTTGTTTATAAGGTGTTGCAAGATATCTGCCAACATTTTGACAAGGTGTCATAAGAATATTTCTTATCTAGTTATAGTGCTTTAGCTGAATAGCACCTCAAGCTTGCTTCGATCATCTTGCGTTATCTGTGATTGATTTTTCGACAGTTGCATTATTTCCATACAGTACTTACGTAAACCTCTTGAATGGAAATAAGAATAATAAAAAAGGTTTATTGTGAATAGAGAAGAAGCTTTTACTTTACTGAAAGAATATTTAGATAGCGATAGTTTAATTAAACATAGCTTGTCCGTTGAGGCTTGTATGAATTGGTACGCAAGGTCGTTAAATGAAGATGTGGAGAAATGGTCGATTACTGGTTTGTTACATGATTTTGATTATGAAAAGTATCCTGATCCAGAACAGGGCGGACATCCTTATGCTGGAAACAAAATTTTAAAAGATTTAAATGTCGATCCTGAGATTTGCGAAGCTATTATGGGACACGCGCTATACACCAATGTTCCGAGGAATTCATTAATGGCAAAGTATCTTTTTGCTTGCGATGAATTGAGTGGATTGGTTTATGCTTGTGTTTTAGTCAGACCAGATAGAGATATAAATAATCTAGAAGTAAAATCCGTTAAGAAAAAGCTTAAAGACAAGGCTTTTGCTAGGGGCGTTTCACGGGAGGATATTAGTTTGGGACTTTCTGAAATTGGATTGGATTTAGACTTACATATCTCTAATGTTATAGCTGCTATGCGTGAGAATAAAGATAATTTGTTTTGAGTTAAATTTTTGGGGGGAGTTGTAACGCAGCCTTCGACGCGCTCAGGCGAGCGAGCAAGCAGAGCAAACGGAGAGGGGTTTGGAGGGGCGTGGGGGCGTTTGAGTTTAGAGTTCTTCGTTCCCCAACTCG
>CAYYIQ010000111.1:0-6045 GCA_964472005.1 uncultured Bdellovibrionales bacterium
GAGAATAGTTTTTTCGATCTTAACTGCTACAGTTTTGGATGGGGGGGAGTTTTTTGGCACAACAACCAATATTTTTTGGCCTCTTGGAATAGTCATTGTTTATTATCTTCTTTTACCTGTTTCTATTGATAAAAGCAGAGCTAAAATTTACTATTTTAAAGTGATTGCTTTATTGATAATTGCTGTTTCTACCCCTTTGTCAGGTCTATTGCTGCCGTTCTCCTTTGGAAAAATTATTCTCAATCGATTTAAAAATTCATTACCTTTAGTTGCATTATCAGTTGGTGGGGCAGTAGAAATATTTGTTAATGCGTTATTTTCAAGTCCCAACGTCACTGAAAAATATATTCCCGAGATTTCCGTTTTGCTTATTTCTTTAAGAAATGGATTTGCTCACCATGTTACTTTGCCGATGTTCTTTGGGTATGACGTTTCAAAAAATTTGATGAAGGAACAGTTAGGAATAGACTATTTTTCTGGAATTATGTTCATAATCGCAGTTGGCATTTTATTAACTGCGAAAAAAGATTATCGCAAATTCAAAATAGTTTCATTTCTACTTATAGTTTGCAGTTTAAATTATATTTTATCTTTCTATAAACGCGATTTGTGGTCGTTTTTTTATAATCTTGGAGAAACTTTCTTCTGGGATGCTCCTAGGTATTTTTTCTTGTCCCGTGTTTGTCTTATTCTCGTTGTCTTCATTTTAATAGACGTAATTGTTTTCAACCGATATTTTAAATCGATTTTTTCGGTTCTTTTATTTTCGTTTTTAATGTTAAACAATTTTAAATTGAAAGAGGATCAGCCTAATTCAAATTTAAATTGGGCTGATCACTATTCTGAAATTGAAGCTTGGTTGATTGACTCCCATAAAGATAGTGCGAAACAAATTTCTGTTCCAGTTTATCCTTCGCCAGTTTGGAAAATGGATCTTCCTCCAAGTAACTTAGGGTACTCTTCTAGGTGGAATTGGGGAGCAAACATTGATCTTGAAAGTGACAGTGTTCTCTTATCAAAAACAAATAAACTGACTTGGAAAGACCTTCTTTTGTCCACAAGCGGACCTCAAAGGTTTGTTGTTTCAACCCAATATCATTGCAATGTTCCAGATCACTCTAATGTCATTATGAAACTTACTGATTCTTTTGGTGAGCAATTCGAGAGCAAAATGAAATATTTTAAATGTGGTCGCATTAAGAATATTTCGGTCGTGTTGCCAGGCGGTGGCAGGCGAGCTGTTAAGATATCTTTTGAATACAGCGGTGATCGATCTGTAACTTTAAGTGATTTGAGAATTGAATCGAATTCGTTAAACGATTCGTAAAAAAAACTAATATAGATTGTGTTTTTCTATCAATTCTAATCTTTCCGTTACAGACGTTTCCTCATACTTTAGGCCAAATTCTCTAAGTTCTTTACAGCTAAAGAGGTTCGTTGTGACACCGAGGTAACCATGTAAGTGGTAGGATTTGTCGTACGCCATTCTTTTTTCTAATTCTTTCCTGTCTTTTGCTGTGACGAAGTTTTTGATGTGGGATTCTAAGAAACCTTGCTTCGATAAAGTTCTAAAGGTGCCAAAGTAGTAATTAAGAAAAAGCGAATATTGAAATAGGGCAGCGATTACCAGGACTAAAGAAAAAGCCCTGCTCTTTTTATATACGAGGTATAAACCATAGCCCGCTACTAAATGGATAAATGGGGCCGAAGATAAAGTTCTCATTGAATTTGGAACCCACGTCCGACATATCGCACTAGGAATTAAGCTGTATAAAATTAAACAAAAAAGAATGAGAATCAATACGGCTTTTACATCTAGCGGTGGTGCGTCTCCGTATCTAAGGTGTATTAGTAACTTTAACTTGTAGAGCATAAATAGAATTGCGGTTAGAGCACCTAGGAATTCAATGACATTCAAGTTTCCGAAAACTGTTGTACCAAAGGCAGTACCCAGACCATCTCCACTGATTAATAAATATTCAACTGACAGTGTTCTAAAGTAATTAATTAGCATCGCTACAAAAGGTGCCAAGTAGTCATCAGGTATATCTGAAAACAGAGAAAGTGCTCTATATCTAGAAGTTTGAATACCGTTAATTAATGAAATGAAGAATGGAGCAGCAGTTAAGAAAAATGTTGAAAAAAAGCTGAATTTGTAAGTAAGAAAGTCTTGGCCTCTTATTTTTCTAATTGCCAATACTGCCAATATCGCGCCTAAAGATTGAAATTGACTGGATGCGTATGTGTAAAGCATTAAGCCGCAAGCTACGCCGCATATTACATAATCTCGTCTTCTTTTCATTTTGATGGCTAAATAAAAAAACAAAAGATTCCATAAATTACCATGGTTGTGATCCCAAGCTAATCTAGAAAAATGAAAGTTCCATGGTGAGATTAAATCGAAGAATAGTACAAAAACAGCAGTTTTAGTGCCAAAAAGATTTTTGGCAATGTTGAAAAGCAAAAATGATATTAGGAATGAGATGAGCACAGAAAAATATCTTATCGACGTAATGTCTGATCCGAAAATGGACTGCCAAACCATTTGTGAATAGAGTGTAAGGGGACTATGTATGCCTGACGCACCGCCAAGGGTAAACAAGGGGTAACTCCTTCCATGGCCATCCTTGCCATCCTCTAATAGACAGTCTGCGTGTAGCGCCAATCTAGCTTCATCGTAAAAAACTCCGTTAGGAACATTTCCCACGTCTATGGTTCTGAGAACTGCTAAGCCAAAGAAAAAGGTTAAAAAGAATATTTTGAATAACTTCGTGTCAGGTATATTTGACGACGATTCTTTAAATACTTTCATATATTTTATTTTAATCAAAAATTCCCAATATTCAGAGATGACATGAAAAATAACTATTTTTGATTCATTCCGAGGGCGAAAGAATCTATAGTTGCTAATTACATTTTAAATTTAGAATTATATTTAAATTAAATTATCTAAAACAGAAATGTAAATTGTCCTAATATTCAATATGTTGAATAATCTTCCTGCCTGCTAGCGAGCTGTTTCTTGATGATTTTGTGTTGTATTAGTGACACTTCTGGTTAGTCATCAAATAACTTGAGATAGTATTTTTTGTGTGAGTGGCCTATCGGAGAAGTATATGATGAATGGACTATAAGCGTATTGGATTTATTAGATCCAATGAGGTGAAAATATTTGTTGTAGTCATGTTCCGATTGAAACATTACTTCATTATGTATTGTAATTTGGAGTAGCTATTTGATCGACTTAAATTTTTAATTGTTGTAAGCGTATTAGTTTTTGTCCTAAGCATGTGGTGATATCCCAGAATTTACATCTGAATATTAGATAGATTTATACAACTTTTTGACCAGAGCATATGTTCAATTACTTTTTAAAAATAAGTTATATTTCATGCTTGCTAATTCTTCTGATAGCAATGGTTGTTCCGCTATTTAAACTTTTTTCCAAACCTTGCGTTACGCCTTATTGGCAGGTTTCATTCCCCCGTTCGGTGAATGAAGACCTTAGAAATTTTAATCCAGACTGCGGTCCAAATGTGTACTGGGGGTTAAACTCACCAAAAATCGGATTGGATTTGGAGAAATCTGAAGCTATTTGGAGAACAGTTTTAGTGGTAGAAGGGGTTACGGATCTAATACTTTCTTTGAGTGGCACGAAAGGAAAGGTCGATGTTAAAATTGATGGAAAAGAAGTGTTGAAATATGATTCAAACAATAAAAATTCTTTTGAAGCTGCGAGATTTGTTGTTCCAGAAGGTGAATTGGACCTTGAATTAACCTATAAAAATTTGGGAAAGGTTGGCCAAATTTATACTACTATAGATTCAAGTGAAGGTAGAAGCATTAAGCTAATACCTAAATTTGAATAGTATCTGGTAGGCACGTGGGGGATCGAACCCCAGACCCTCACCACGTCAAGGTGATGCTCTACCGCTGAGCTACGCGCCTTTTTCTGGATCCGTAATTATCTAAAATTAACTATTTTGCAAATTTGTTTTTAAGTTTTTTGATTTATTTCGGAAAATTTAAGCGAGTTTATTTGATATGAAAACGATGAGGTTGCTATTTGTTCTGCTTCATCTAGTGAGGTTTGTATCCATTAGGCAAACTCTGAAGAGAGTAGTAGAGCTCTGAATATTATTAGAGCACTAGTCGGGGAGTAGAAAGTACATTTTTCAAGAAACGGTATTGGCTATCCAGGTTGCTGGATTCTAGTTTGGACAAATCAAAATAGTGTTGTAAGATATTTGAATATTAGCCTTTTAAAGGGTGATCACGGTATCACAACCCTTTAATTGTAGCTTTTTGCGGCATTTCTAAGAGTTTTTTATAGAATATCCTCAATATCATTTGATATATCTGATAAATCTGCTATTAAGCCGCATCTATTTTTAGATAAAATTTTAATATTTTGTAATTATAACTTATTGATCAATATTTACGGTTAAGTATATGCCTAAAATGAAAACAAATCGTGCAGCCGCCAAGAGATTTAATATAACTGGTGGTGGAAAAGTTAAACGCGGTCAGGCATTTAGAAGACACATCTTAACTTCTAAAACTACTAAAAACAAAAGACACCTACGTGGTCCAGCTTACGTTTCTTCTGCGAACATACGCGCAGTTGAGGATAGGTTGTTACCTAACGGTTAATAATTTTATATAAATAGAATATTCAACAGATTTAATTAGAAAGGCTTTTTATGAGAGTAAAACGTGGTGTAAAAGCGAGAAGACGTCGTAATCGTTTATTTGATCGCGCAAAGGGATTTAGAGGCAGATCTGGCAATACTGTTCGTCAGACATCTAGTCGTGTTGATAAAGCAATGCGATATATGTATCGAGATCGTAAGAGAAAGAAAGGTGACTTTAGAGCTCTTTGGATTACTCGGATTAATGCTGCTGCAAGATTACTCGGTTTAAACTACAGTAATTTTACAAAAGGCCTTAAGGCTGCAAATGTTGAGTTAGATAGAAAAGTATTAGCTCAATTGGGAACAGAACACCCAGAAGCATTTAAAGCAGTATTTGAGATAGCCGGAAAACATCAGAATTAGTGAGGCTAGTGGCCTCGCGTGAGAGACGGTAATTCTTCAGAAAATTCAATTCCTAACGTTAAAAATCTCTTGGTGGATTTGCTAACTGCTATTGAGCAAGCAAGTTCTTCAAAGGAAATGGACGAGTTGAAGGTTCACTATTTCGGTAAAAAGGGACTTTTCACAAACATCTTAAAGTCTGTCGGAAATCTCGACCCTGAGAAACGAAAAGAATTGGGTTTAGAGGTCAATGACGCTAAGAAGACCTTCGAAGCAAGGTTTTCCCTGCAGCTTAATGCAATCAAACAAAATGAAGAGAACGAACAATTAGCTAAAGAATGGCTAGATGTTACGTTGCCGCTAAATATCCCACCACAGTCATCTGGAAGTGGATCGATTCATCCTGTGTCTATTGTTAGAAAGGAGCTAGAGGATATCTTTCTTGGGCTTGGGTTTGATGTTGTCGATGGTCCAGAGGTAGATAGTGAATTCTTTAACTTTGAATCTTTGAATATTCCTGGCACACATCCCGCTAGAGATATGCAGGATACGATATGGACAACAAAAGCTCCATATTTAATGCGTACACACACTTCAACTAATCAAGTTCGGACATTGTTAGAGCGTGGAGCTCCAGTGCGAATAGTCGCTCCGGGTCGATGTTTTAGATATGAAAGACTTGATGCTACTCATGAACATACCTTTTATCAAATGGATGGAATGATGGTTGACCGCAAAGTAAGCGTTGGTCATTTAATTTATTTCATGAAAACGTTACTTCGGAAAATCTACGGATTTGAACCAAAGATTCGTTTGAGACCTGGATATTTTCCATTTGTTGAGCCTGGGTTTGAATTAGATATTTGGTTTAATAATCGATGGCTAGAATTACTGCCTTGTGGATTAATGCATCCCGAGGTGTTGAAGCATGGGGGTCTAGATCCAAAAGAGTGGCAAGGATTTGCTTTTGGGCTCGGACTGAGTCGTCTAGTGATGACGCGCTTCCAAA
>CAYYIQ010000111.1:6055-11236 GCA_964472005.1 uncultured Bdellovibrionales bacterium
GATATTAGACGTATGCAAAGTGGTGATCTGCGCTTTTTAAGGCAATTCTAATAATGAAAATTTCAAAAAATTGGTTAGAACAATATTTAGATTTAGATGGAATCTCAATTACAGATTACGCCGATTTAATTACGACGCGTATCGCCGAAATAGAAAGCGTTTATGAGGTTGGAACCCCTTTAAAAGATGCAAGAATTGCGGAAGTTATATCTTTCGAAAAACTACCTGGAAAGTCGAATGCTAATTTAGTTAAAGTTCAAACTAAAGATGGCTTAATCGATGTCGTTAGCAATGCAAAAAATCTTCGTGTTGGAATGTTCACAATCTGTTTGCTTCCAGGACAGATTGTTCGTAAGCCAGACTTAACGGCAGAAGACGAATCTGATAAATCAAATTTAATACAAGTTTCTAAAGTTGTAATTTCAGATATTGAGAGTTCTGGGAAGTTTTGTTCTGAGTCGGAATTAGGAATAGGGCCTGATAATTCTCTCATCGTCGATTTTACAGAATATAACTTGGGATCGAAGTTTAAAGTAGGTGATCTACTATCTGATTACGTTGGGTGCGCCGATGTAATAATTGACATTGATAATAAATCTTTAACTCATCGACCAGATCTCTGGTCACATTTTGGGTTTGCGAGAGAAATATCAGCGATATTCGATCGTAAGTTGAAAATTAATTATGACGAGATAATTAATTACAACAAATCGAATCTTACCGAGTATCAGAAATTGGGATCATCTCGGTTTACAAACGAAATTTTAGAAACAGGTTTGGTTTCCAGATTTTCGCTTTTGGAAATTTCAAATGTAGCTAATGGCATTTCTCCCCACTGGTTGAGAAGAAGTCTTTTTTCAATAGGTGCTGGGGTTCGCAATGTTTTAGTCGACGTAAGCAATTATGTGTTGAATGATGTAGGACAGCCTAATCATGCTTTTGACCCAACGCTTCTTAGAGGTAACAAGTTATTTGCTAGAAAAGCGATTGAAGGGGAAAAATTCATCGCCCTTGATGATGTGGAGCGAACACTTACACCAGAAGATTTGGTTATCGCGGACGAAGAAGGTCCGTTAGATCTGGCAGGGGTCATCGGAGGAAGAGATTTTTCGGTGAATTCCGATACGACCGAAGTGGTTTTGGTCAGCTCAACTTTTGATGCGATTGCAATAAGGAAAACTTGTAAAAGGCATCAGGTTAGAACGGACTCGTCTAGCCGATATGAGAAATCGCTCTCACCAATCCAGACAATATTATCCTTTTATTCTTTCATAAATGTCTTAAAGAAAGTCGGCCAAGAACCCAAAGTCATCGGCTTTAACGATGCTCCTCAGTATCAGGAACCTCAACCAATTTATGTCGACTACGACTTCGAAGAAATTCAGAATAGACTTCAGGGCGTACCGGAGACAAAAAGTGAAATTGACTCAATCTTGAAAAAATTAAGTTTTAAGATTGAAGGTAATAAAGTCAAGGTTCCGTATTTCCGTGCAACTAAAGATGTATCTATTCCTGCAGACCTTGTGGAAGAAGTTGGAAGAAGTATTGGATATGATAGAGTCCCAGAAATCGCACCGCTAATTTCGACTGTTGGCAGCACGAAAGCTCCTCAGTTGAAAATTGAATTACAAGTTTTAAACGCGCTAGAGGCAATGGGTTTTTCCGAAGTGTTTAATTACACTTTCTCATCACGAGAAAACCTTGAGAAACTTGGTTATTCTACGGATGACACCATCGATTTATTAAATTCGGTCGATCAAAATTTAAGCGCTGTTAGAACTACACTAATTCCGGGAATGCTTGAAGTCGGAAAGAAAAATCTAAAAAATACTGAGAAGTTTTCTGTATTTGAAATCGGAAGAGCTTATCATTCAATTGATAACTCATCAGATGGAGACAAGGTCCAAGAGCCACTTGAAAGAAGATTGTTAGCAACATTGACAGTTTCCCCAAAGCAAAGTGGTAGTATAAATGATTCTATGACTGAAAGTGGATTTGAATTTTATTCTGCGGTCGAGACAGTAAAAAGAATTTGCACACTACTCAAAAGTCCAGATGTTGAAATTGTAGCAATTGAAAATTCCGATTCGAAAACTTCCGCCGCTAATTTTTTGAAGTGCAAGAGTTGGATGCATCCATTTCGTGCAGCAACAGTCAAAGTCGCCGGTTTGGCATGTGGGCATATTGCGCAGGTAAGACCATCTATCGTCGACAAAAAGAATTCAATTTGGATAGTTACGGAAATTGATCTTCAAGCCGTCGCCGCGACTGCTAAAGAGATCAATCTTTTCAAACAAATACCGAAATTCCCTCATAGCTTCTTTGAAATTTCTGTTTTGGTTGACGCAAATACCTATTACGAAGATGTTAAAAGTAAAATAGTTTCAAAGATTAAAGATTCATCAAATTTAATTAGCCTTAAACCTATTTCGGTTTATTCTGGAAGTAATATTGCGGATGGTAAAAAAAGCATCTCTCTTCAGCTAGTATTTGGTGACCCTGATAGGACATTAAGTAGTGCCGAACTTGATTTGCTTCGCAATGATGTGATGGCTGCAGTTGAAAGAGCCGGTTATTCATTGAGATCTTAAACAGTCTTGGAATTGTCTTTTCAAGTCTTTTAATTTCCATCCCGCAAAAATGATCAATCTGTTTAAATAATTTCAAGACTTTATCTATTTTTACAATAGCCATGCTGTAAAAATTTTTCTCATATCTTCATTAATACTTGTTTATGTGGTAGCGATGGGGCTAAACTAGCTTACTAAACATGTAACTATGATATTTAGAACTCAATATCTAACAGCGTAAACTTTCTAAATTTTATAAGATTTTTAATTTAAAGTATGGAACAAATTAAATTCATAAGTCTGGAAAAAAAATATGCGGATGCTGTTATCCGCTTAGAGCCGCAAATTTATACTCATGGTTGGTCCGCGAAATTGATTTTGTCGGAGTTTGATAAGCCAATATCTAGGCGGTTTGGGTTACTAGAAAATGATTTATTAATTGGTTATAGTTTTAGCTACGTAGTAGAGGATGAATTACATTTGCTCAACTTAGGGATCGATCCGATCTATCGTGGTAGGGGGTATGGCACCTGTCTTCTAGAAAATATAATAAAAGAATCTTTTAAAGAAGGTTGTACTCAATGTTTGTTAGAAGTTAGGAGAAGTAATCTAGTAGCGCAGAATCTTTATCATTCTCTAGGATTTAAAATCAATGGGGTGAGACCGAGATACTATTCCGATAATCAAGAAGACGCCTTACTGATGGTATGTAATTTTCATCAACCTGAATGTGCGGCAAAAAATCGCATAAATTTTTCACCTATAGAAAAGCTATATCATCCAAAATGAGATAACTGGTTAAAAACTAATATGCTCAATTTGATCTAGATAAGTCAGTTGGCGCTTATTATTTTAATTAGCTTCAATCTCATAAAAGTGAAGTTTAATTCCTAGTTGTAGCGAATGTTATATATACGTAAATTCGCATTTTCTAACACACTATATCTTGATTTATTTAATGGGAATTGACGATTGGTGATTTTTCGTATATAATCCCGCCTGCTAAACTTATTCTGGATGCAAAAAACTCATGCCAAAAAAGCCATTAAAAAAATCAAAAACCACTGCTAAAGACTCTAAAAAACTAAAGAAAACAACAAAGAAAGAGCCAGTTACAAAGAGAGCGGTAAGTAAAGCTTCAGCCTCTAAAACTAAAACTAAAGTAACTGTAAAATCTACAAAGGCTAAAACAGCCAAGTCAACTGCTAAATCAGCTAGTAGCACTAAGACAGCTACCAAAAAGGTAACCGCAAAAAAGATGCTCAAAAAGTCTGAGGAAGTAAAGGAAAAGCGAAAAGCGGGAAGACCACCTAAGAGTAAAGTCATTGAAAGTATTGAAACTTCACCGGCGGAAGCTCCTAGAAAACGTGGACGACCAAGGAAAGTCGTTAGCGAAGCGGCATTGCAAGAGGCCGCTGCTGCAAAGGCTGCTGGACCTAAAAAGCGCGGAAGAAAGAGTAAGGCTGAGCTCGCAGCAATTGCGCAAGGACTCGATCCTAGCACTGTGGTGAAGAGCGCAAGCGACGGTAGTGCTGCAGGTAGTCTTCCACTTGGACAGGCTATCAAAAGGAAAAGAGGCCGTCCTCGAAAGAACGAACAGTACGGCGCCGGTGGTGCAGTGTTGAACACCGAATTGATGGCTAGAGGTATTAGAAGGTTTGGTATACCTTTGGGGGGGTCAGATGTCCCTGTTGCAAGATACTCTTGGAGCGCTGAAACGGGCGAACATCTCAATCCAAAGACTGCAAATTTTTCATCCGCAGATTCTGGAACAGAAATTTTTTCTAATGAAGATGTTGAATTTTCGAAGTCAGATAAAGTCGTCTATCCTGCTCATGGTTTAGGTGTAGTTCAAGCTATTCAATCACGAATGGTTAGTGGTGCTCAACAAAAGTTTTACATGATCTTGATTATTGAAACTGGTATGAAAATCATGGTCCCAGTAAGTCAGGCTAAAACTGTTGGCTTACGAAGAGTAGTTGATCATTCAACTGTTGATAGGGTCTACGCTATATTGAAAGACAAAAACGTATCGATTGATAATCAAACATGGAATCGTCGATATCGAGAGTACTCACAGAAAATTAAAACAGGTTCTGTTTTGGAGATCGCGTCAGTTATTCGTGATCTAACAGTGTTGAAGGTAGAAAAAGAATTATCTTTCAATGAAAGAAGGATGTTGGATACCGCTCAAGGATTGTTAGTTAAGGAACTATCAATCGCTAAGTCCTCTTCAGAGGAATTGATAAAAGAAGAGCTTGATCAAATTTGCCAATTCTAGTTTGATAGTTAGACGTTGAATTTCGATGATATCATAGCCGTAGTGCCTGCGGCTGGTAGCAGTTCCCGTATGGAACTTGGAAAGCACCAGCCGCAAAAAGTACTTTATTCTTTCTCCGACGGTGAAAGTGTTCTTGAGAAAAGCTTGAATTGTCTAAATCAGGCCGGCATAAAAAATGCGGTTATTGCAACCTCTGCGAATATTCTTGAAGAGGTTAAAGAGCTTGTTTCGGAAAAAGCATTAAAAAATCAGGCCTGGAATTCCATTGAAGTCATTGAAGGTGGATCGACCAGGTTTGAATCTGTTAGAAATTCGTTAAACTTTATTTCT
>CAYYIQ010000112.1:0-11041 GCA_964472005.1 uncultured Bdellovibrionales bacterium
CGTCCCATTCTCCAAGGAGTATTCGATCTCGAATCGCTTTCTTTCCGACATCGTCCCCTCGTTTCCAAAGTGCATATTCGAAATTAGGGAAACGTTCACCAAAAGCGATCGCCGCTTCTGGACCAAGATTGAAACATCCGACAAACAGAACTTTGGCATCAGAGTTCATAACGAACCTCCATAGGGACCAACAAAAAACCATTACCACACTGCGGCAATTAAGTTGCCGAAATGTTTAAATACATCTACTCATAATAAGCATCCGCTTCTAGATGATTCAACGCATATATGGCAAATTTCAGGGAGATATTTTGCACAATTCATAACATAATGTTACATACATAACATTATGAGAAAAATCGTAGACTCGCTTGAATCACTAATTGATGAATCCCCACTCCTGCAATTTGGATTTCAAAACAAGTTATTCAACTTAACTCAACTATCAAGATACCTACTACCCAGTGTCGCAGTAAGGACAGGAAAAGAAGTAAGCGAAAGTGCGGTCCTAATGAGTCTGTCAAGGCTTCAACGAAAAAAACTAGTCGCCGAAAAATATGCGACTGAAGAAATCCAAATAGAAAACTTAGTTGTGCAAACGAACCTTTGCATTATTTCTTGCTCGAAGAAAAATAAAGTTAGGCAAGACATTAACAAGCTCTACAATAAGATCCTCCAACAGAACGGATATATTACTCTAACAGAAGGAATGTCAGAGGTAAGTTTAATTTTCGAATACGACTACTTTAAACTAGCAAAAGAAATTATTTCGGAAAAACCAATATTAAAATATACCGAAGTATCCGCACTTGGTATCAAATTTAAAAAATCCGACCTCGAGACAAAAGGACTATTCTTCTCAATATTTCAAGACATCTACTTACAAGGAATTAGCTTAATAGAAATTGCATCCGCAGCTTCCGAGCTCATATTATTTATGAGCGAAAAGGACCTACGAATTTCCTTCGATACTCTATATCGAAGGCTTCGAGTTAATAGCGGAAAATCTTAATTACTCGCCGCTTAAACGCTAAAAATGCTAGCAGAGACTTGAAAGGCAGTAAAAGAATCAATTGCTCTTCAATCGACAAAAGTATTGTAATTATGTGGAGCAGCTTGGATTCATAAAAGTTTGATCAAGCTACTGCGCACATTGACACGTTCCCTTAGTACTAAAAATTAGGACATGAAAATTGGTTGGTGAGTTTCAAAAGACTTACCACTTCTGCAAAAATCTCCAAACAAACGAAGCAGGTCCAAATCATCACTGATTGGCAATGGGGTTGGAGGATGCAAGGCATCAACCAAAACAATTCGCTCAACTTCTTCCTTATCCCCCGGAACAAGACCTAAAGGGTCGATGTCATAAAGCGTTTTGGTCGCGACGACGAAATCAAGATTGTGATAGGTATCTACTTGAATATCCATTTCTCTGGGAAGATCGCTAACATACTTGCTGAGCTTTTTGCCCCTTAGAACATCTCGGCAAGGATAGTCTCGTATCGCAAATAAAATCAAGCTATCTAGCAACAGTTCGATTCCAAGTTCTTCACGCGCCTCCTTAACAGCAGTCTCCATGACACTATCATCAATTTCCTTACCGCCTCCGGGCACACCGTATCCACCATGTCGCTTTGTGCGAAACTTAATCAAAAAAACCTTGCCAGGTTCGCGATTTTCTCCGGCTCCTTGAACCAAAAAAGAAACTGTCGGTCGCTGCACTGATGGCATAACCATCTCCTTTTAAAAAACCAATTCCAAACTACTCGAATTTATAGTGAAGGTTCTCACTATGAAGAATTATAACTTTGATTGAACTAAAACGCTATTTCCATTCGGAATTCAGGTAACACTTCTATAGAGCCAATAGTTGGCATCTATTCACATAATGCCGACATCAATCGATAAACTTGGAGCGAGAAATATCAACATAAGTTTGCCAAACGGCCAAAATGGAAGTATCCAATTTTACCGAGCTTAACCAGCGTCTTACCTCTCATAAATCCGACAACTTCAGATCCGAATGTACGAAAAACCAATCTACCTAAATTGACAAACTCCATTTATTTGATATGAAATCGACATTCATCGAAGTTGCCTCCAACGGAGAGAAAGATGTTTTCTTATAGGTTCAAAATTTCTTTAGCCTTCACGGTACTTGGGCTTGGGATAGTTTCAGGGATTTCGATAGCTGTTTACATTTGGTTTGCGACCATAACATGGCCGACGCCAATCCGACTGGGTCTAAGTTTGCTTTCAATGCTTATTGTTTTCTTAATCACAGTTCGTATTATTGATATTATTCTCGGCGATAATGGCAATGACGACAGAAGAGATGATAGCGACGATGGACCAGATCTTCCCCCAACGGACTATCTGTATCTTGAAAATGATCACAACTCTAACTTATCAAATGGTTATATAAGCAACTTCTTTGAATTAAACTAAAGTAACTTTAGAAATCTAACAATTCAAATGTTAGACGCTCGCGAAGAACGAAAGTTGCTTCTACGAGATAGTCGATCTTTTCCATAATCAATAATTACGACGCGAGTTAGCGCGTAGTATATCAAGGCCGACGATGTCTGGACTTACTACACGCAGTGAAATTGGTTCTAAAAAAGGTTAAATCATGACGTTAAGTTCAACCACTTCGCAAGTTGACTATTCGGATTTTGGTCCGTACGGAGACATGTTCGACGATTTAGAGCACGTGAGTTTTGAGATCGCGCAACAAGATTTTAGAGAACGCCGTAATCTTGATCTTGGGGAGACACTTCAACGCGGCACACGTTCACAAACACTTGCACTCCTTTGCGAGCGTTATCAACGAGTCTTTCATCTTCTTGGGAATTACACCGAACAGTTTTGGCCAAAAATTCGCACTTGTTTTTATCCGATACTCCCAACTTACAAAAAGTTATTTAAAGACGCCGAGGAACACGATACCCTAGAAGACGCATTAAACTTAATTTCTAAAGCGCGCTCTTATATTTCTGATACGTCTCGTTATGGAGCTCTTCAATACGCGTGCTTTGGAGCATTTCGGAATGATGAGATTCAATATATCGCCAGGAATTATCGAAATATCATCGAACTCGGAGCAGGATCCGGGTACCTTACTGACTACCTAATGAAGTACGGAGTCAATATTACCGCACTTGATAAAAACAGGTATGGATCTCTAAATGAAGAAGGTGTTGCCAGTATGTGCGAATGGACGACGCACCTAAAAAAACGAGGAGTACTAAAGGTCGGTTCTCAGATGGATCTAAACAGAGAAAACTCGACAAAAAATGCTCTTTTGATTTCGTGGCCAGAACCTGGAAACGACTTTGCCGCCAGCGCCATCGCTCGCTATCGAGAGATGGGGGGAAGAGACTTGATTTTTAAATTTGGCAAACTCGGCGGCATTCGTGACGATAAAGCTACCCTAAGCGTGGATTTCTACCCCGACGCACTGTGGCACGTTTTTGAAGAGTTGCACGAAAACTGGCAAGAGATCAAAGACAAAAAGCGACCCAAGTTCATTGTTCAGGCCGAGTTCAACAATCTATTTTGCTTCAAAGTACGAAACAAAAGTTAGATTTAGACAGAAATAATTTCACGTTTCCTGTCGATGACTATCTCAGGAAACTAGCTGGAATATACATACCACACTTAACTTACGGTCAACTTACACACGATCAAAATAAAAGGTTCAAAAAATTAATTCAAAATCTTCTTGCCAACTAAGACGACTTTAATCTTAGGTGACATCAATTTTAAGGAAAGACCTCACTGCTTGTAGTTATAAAAACTTCGTAAAATTTACTTTGCGGTATCCAATTCACAAGTATCGCTTTCAGAATGACAGTAAACACTCTGCCTCAACCCACCTTCCAATCTACTTATGACGGTCGTCATACATCAAAACCATTTTCGATGAAAACAGCTTTTTATTTAATCTCCAGCGCGAACTAGGCCTTCAATTAAAAAAACACTTATGTTACCAATAATAGAAATATCAATCCGACTTCGAATCAGATTACATTATGAGTTCACTTCAAACTAAGCATTTTAAAAGATACGTGGAGATAGCACTCCTTTTATTAAAATATGGTCGAGATGATATTGTATCAAAGGCCCAATTGTCCGATGTGCTTTCAACACCAATCGAGACGAATAAAGATTCAAACTCTCAGTCCGCGCAACCAGAAGAGCTTGCTTCCGACTTGGAAGAGATGGGGCCTGTTTTTATAAAATTAGGTCAGCTGCTCTCCACTCGATCGGATCTTCTTCCCTTAGAATACCTTCAAGCTCTCGGTAGACTCCAAGACGACGTAAATCCTTTTCCATTCGAGGAAGTTAAGGAGATAGTTGAAAGCGAGCTTAACACAAAAATTTCTAAAGCATTTTTAACTTTTACCGAAAAGCCGATTGCAACTGCTTCACTCGGACAAGTACATCGCGCAACCCTTAGAAGTGGTAAGGAAGTTGTCGTTAAGGTACAGCGACCCGGAGCTCAAGAGATTGTCTTAGAAGATCTTGAAGCACTGACAGAGCTAGCTGGCTACCTTCACGAAAAAGTCGAGTCGATTAGGCATGCTGGGCTAAATGACATTGTAAAAGCATTACGTAGCACGATTGTAAGAGAGCTAAATTACACCGCAGAAGCAAGCAATGCGAGAACCTTAAGAACGAACCTTTCTAAATACGAATCATTCGTAATCCCGCAACCAATCCAAGGATATGTCTCTGAGAGAGTTATCACCATGGAATATCAGCCAGGGACGAAAATTACTGACCTAAGCGGCCTCGCACTACTGGAAAAAGATCAGACATACTTAGCAGATCAACTCTTCAATGTTTATCTCCATCAAATATTAGTAGATGGCATATTCCACTCCGACCCTCATCCTGGCAATCTATTACTAACTCCCACTGGACAAATTGCACTCTTAGATTTTGGAATGGTCACAGAGGTCCCAAAAGATTCCCAACGAAAACTTTTAAAACTGCTACTCGCAATTAGTGATAACAACGGCGCGGAAGCTGCGGATGCAGCGATTGAAATCGGCACGACCGATAAATCCTTTGAAAAACAATCATTCGTAGAGGAAGTCTCGCAATTACTTGCACGCTACGTAAATAATTCTATCGAAGAATTGAACACTGGCAAACTTATAATGAACATTCGCGGAATCGCGGGTCGCCATAACCTAGCATTACCAATCGAAGTCACGATGTTGGGAAAAACCTTAATGAACCTCGACCAGTCTGTCGAATTCCTAGATCCAAAATTCGACCCTCATAGTTCACTTAAAAAACATGCTGAAGAATTGTTTCAAAAGCAAGCTAGCTCACAGTTAACCCTGCATTCACTATTCGCGATGATGCTGGACTCCGCGGACCTTGCGCAAAACCTTCCATCAAGATTAAATAAATTTTCAGAGTTGGTAGCGAACAATAATCTAAGACTGAAGGTCGATTCTATCGACGAAGACAATCTCTTAAACGGAATTCAAAAAATAGCGAACAGAATTAGCGCCGGACTAGTTGTAGCAGCACTAATTATCGGAGCATCACTTTTGATGCATTTAAAATCTTCGGTAATGGTACTTGGTTACCCCTTACTCGCACTAACGCTATTCTTAATAGCAGCTGCCCTCGGCTTGATATTAGTATATCAAGCAATTTTTTATGATGAATAGAAATTCACTAAGAACCAAAAGTTTAGAGTCTTTTTTTCAGAATAGCGTAGTGATTTTAAATTTCTATTTGTATTTGAGTGCATTTACGAGCCGACCTAAGTTAAAAATATACCCATCGTCATATCCACGATGCAATTTGTCAGAGTAGCTGGTTACTTCTTTCAATCCCCGTTGTTCATGCAAAATCAATGCTCGCAGACTTACTTCCTTGAATTAGTTACGTGGTTCATCTTGCCATTTTCGACAATCCCTAACTCAACTTGATTTAAAGATGAGACCAGATCGCCCATATCATCAAATTTCAACGGGCCAGTAACACCTGCGATATTTGTTTCTGCAATGGCCTGATGAATCTCACTTTTACCTTCTCCTACGCAAATGCGCTTTGAAGCATCAATTATTATGTTTGCCATATCAAAGGCATATGCATGAGTATAGTCAGCTTTTTTCTTGAACCTTTCTTCGAACCGCTTTCTCCAACTAGGGTACGAACCATCACTTTGATCCAAAATAAAGCTTGGTGACATCCCCCGAACCCCCTCAACCATACCGGCAGGCAGTTGTGGTAGCGCTTCAAGCAAATCATACGAAAATACAGTATTCGCTCCGTTAATAAGTTTGTACTGATTTAAAACCGGGATCAATGTAAGTAAGTTTTCTTTAAATCCGCTGACAATCAAAAAATCTGGATTGTACCTTCTCAATCTGAGCACCATACTTTTAAAATCTTTCAAATCAAACTGATATGGCTCGACCTTAATTTCATTCAGCCCCTTTGATCTCAGCAAAGGGATCAATTTTTCTTCATAGACCTCGGTTGTATGTGGAAGTTGGACATAAATTATCGCGATTTTTGTTGCCTTCCGTTCAACGGCGTATTCGGCAAACAGTTTAGGCTCAGCTCTAAAATTCACCCAAGTACGAAAATGATTATTGCCGTTTGCTCGAAGATCAATATCGAAAACCCATGCAAAATTAGGCGACCCTAATGTTTCTAAATCTTTAGCAATAGACATAAATTGAGGTTTGACAGCTGTCACAAACAGATCAACATTTTCAGCACTCTGTTTTTTAAATATCGATACCGTTTCTTTCGCTTCGCTCTTATTGTCCTGCCAATCAAATGTAACCCGACCCTTCTCAGGACTCTCGTCCAATGCCATTGTCACACCTTCTTGAATCGAAGCGCCATAGTTTGCCAAAAATCCTGTTAACGGAACATTCGCACCCACTTTTAAACATGGCTGGTCTAAGGCACAGGAAGGTTCAACGTCAAAAACAGAAGTCAAAAACAATACTAAAAAAATTCTTAAAGATTTTTTCATAAATTTGCAGTAGATACAGGTTCGTAAGACAACATTCCAAAGGGCATCCCTAGCATATCACAATAACTTAGCTTGAATACAACGGATAGATTTTTATTTTACCTTCATAAAATAGTTCAAAACAGGGTTACCTAAATCACGTCTACTAATTCAACCAGACAGTTACGACTTCAAAAAATGACTACTACTACCCTTCATTTTTCAAATTGAGGTACCCCGCAACTCCGTCACGGAACTCTCGCATTACCAGAGGAAACTGAACGACCCGATCGACTACCGCAAATTCCCCGTTATCAGTTTGGATTTTTACTGTCCTAAATAAATTTTCAAAAAACTGCTTTCGAGTCGGAGTCGCACTTAGATCTTTGGCCGCCTGACCAATAAACATTGTAGCAACATAGGCTGAGATAGTTGCTCCCGAGGGCCTTGTTCCATAACGTTCTTTTAATTATTTTTCCAAGAGAGGAGATTACACGACATCTCTGCAAACATAACATGCTGGCGATTCTCAGGGTTCCGACACGCTATCAGCCTTTGAGATAGAGTTGGTTGTATCATCTAACGACCTTGTAAAAAAGATTTGTAAACTTAACTACGATAGCGCAAGAGAATCTGCTTAAGTCATAAAACAACATCAGACTAACACTCAAATTCAAGTTAATGAAATTATATTAAAGTTTACTTAACTAGTTCCCACATAACTAAAACCAATCAGCAACGTTCTTACAATAGATATTTAACTTACTATCTGCTGCAACAACGTCTTAGAACTTAATTCTAAGCCGATCATTTCAGGATACCAATTTACAGCTATAAAAAAATTTTGTTTTTCTAAGTCATTTAAAAGAACCACAAAGTCTTCAAACGCTATCTCACAAAGTTCATACCCACTAAATTTACTATCAATAGCCTCTTGCGCAAATTCCGGCTTCGACCAAAACAAAACCAAAGGCTCTTGATTCTCATCATACGACCACGCAGCGAAGTTTCCGTCATTTCCAATAGCAGCATAGATAAGCTTTGTAGCAGCTATATCAGTTAGAAATTGTTGATACCTTTCATTTACTTCGACTGGTGTTCTCATAACTAAATCCGCAAATTACCGTTATAAATTTGTAAGTTTGTCGCTCTACTGTATAACCAACTTATTATGCCATTGCTCAATCTGAATCAACGAGCGACATAAAAAAATTCAGTTTTCCCTACCCCCAGAAATCTCTGCAAACTAGGTATTATTAACTTTAAAATCTCACAGACTCCTAGTAGAATAAAAGAAATCTTAAAGTAAAAATATAGAAGAATCTAACATTGGAAACGAGAATCAAACCATAGACTAGAATAGTTAAACTAGGGAGACTTTGCGCTCCCTACATGATAGTCGTTATGTGCGATAATTTTGTATTAGAAAGAATATCCAATATAATCATCATACACGAACATAAATATATGGAGACGTAATAAATGCAAGTACTAGTTAATACAGATAATCATATTACAAATTCCGAAGATTTCACCAACAAGGTAATTAAACAAATCGAGGACGGCTTCAAAAAATTTGAATCTCACCTAACAAGGATTGAAGTTCACTTTCACGACGAGAATAGTTCTAAAAGCGGACCTAATGACAAAAAGTGTTCGTTAGAAATTAGACCAGAACACCATGATCCTCTTGCGGCAACAAATCACGCTTCAACCTTAGATTTGGCACTATCTGGTGCGATTCACAAAGGTGTAAGAGTCGTTGGAGATTTCCTTGAAAAGGCGAACAGTAAACGCGCGGCTAAAATAGTTCTTGAACCCGATGAAGAATTAAATTAGTAATAAAATACCGCCCTTAACTTAAGTTGAGGGCGGCTTCAGACCTAAAAGCAAAAACAGCCACCGAAACAAATTTCTCCAAATCATCACCTTTCTCCACACATAAGCCTCACTATACGCACACAATACAATTGCCTGAGTCCAAAGGTTAATAGAATCTGGGAATATCATCCTCGAAACCGACTTTCATAAAAGCCAAATATCAAACTTAGAAAGCTCTAATAGACGAAGCTTTCAGAATAGATTAAAATGTCATCACCTCCATCTTTCGAGAACAACCAGATTAAAATAAAAGTTCAATCAAAATGATCGGCTTGATTACACGTTGTAAAGACGAATATTTCATAAAAGAATTTTGCGACTACTACTTAAACCAAGGCATTGATTCAATTTACGTAATCGACGACGATTCTAACGACAAATCGATTTACGAAGAAATAAAAGACAACGCTAAGATAAGTATTCTTTTTGACAAGAACATCATGCACAAAGGATCTATTCATTCGTTGTACAAAAAAATCAGACTATCTTACGAATGGATGATCTATGTCGACGTTGACGAATTTATCACAACAAAAAAACACCTCAACCGAACAATCAAAGAAGAACTGGAAATCACCTTTAAAAAAGCTGACTGTATCAAAATACCTTGGGTAATGATGAGCTGCAACTCAATTGAAAAATCCCCTAAGAGCATTCTTGAGACGAACACCACAAGGTGGAACCATGATTTGAAACACCCTAACGAAACATACAGGAAGTTTAGATGTCGTTACAAAAGCATTGAATCGAAATCCATTTTCAGACCCTTATACTTTGAAAGTATTCGAGATCACATTCCATTGCACCCGACAAAAAAAGTAAAGGCATACAATGGCGTTACTAATAAGAAAATGAACATCCAATCTTTTCATTCAAACCTAAGAGAGAAAGATATCCACAATGGCTATCTCCTTTGCTACCACTATCGAATAATCTCAAAAGAAAATTGTATCAATAAGATTAAGAACAACGAATTCTATTCTAAATACCAGCCTGAAGAACTTTTAGCGACAGATTACAATGAAATCTACGATGAAACTTTGAAAATCAAAGCTTCAAAATATAGAGGACAACTTACCTAAATTAAAGAATAGGCCGTCAATAGTTCGGTGAAAAGATAACCGTTCAAGAATGAACTTATTGTTCCTCTTTAAGATTATTTGCACAACCATTCCTAATTCAAGAAGTAAGTTTTTTTAGAACTTGGTATTTACTTAGAATTAAACACAGAGCAAAGCCCTTCGGGCAGAAGCAATCAGAGGATTTTGTTTAGTTAGAGATTGAACTAGCGACCTTAGAATACCAAATGCGAAGAGATTTTTTTAATTCTTCTCTCATTCTTATTGCTCCCATTTCTCACAATCGACGAGTATCAAGCCGATTGCTCTGTGGCTATATCGTTCTAGGAATTTGGTAGCTGTACTCTGGAGGGATAGATAAGGCACTTTAATTGGATTACATCATTAAATTATCGCAATCAGCTTACATACTTAAACTAGATAATCTAAGCTTGTTCATCACGGCATGATAAAACTTTTTCAAAATCTGCAACTTTTATCTTCTCTCCTCCTAACAAAGTATTTAAATGACGACCTTCCAATTTGATAGCTATAACTCTGTCCTTTTTATAATCTATCCAAACATGACCGAGATGAATTTTTCCATCAGCAAACCTTACGCAATGCCTATTAGCATCTACCCCGACGGCCCAAGCCTCACTATCATGTCTTATGTAGGCAATACAAGTTGCACTCTCGCAATTCTTTTCTTCAATTAAAAATATATTAGCATTAATAGGATCGCTACTTCTTACTAACCAATGCCGCTTCCACACAAAAATAATTGAAAAAATTCCAAGAAGTAAAAGAGTAACTCCAGTAAAGATGACTAGAGCGATAACTATATTAGGTGGCGGAGTTGATGAATTACTTAACTCCGGATTCATTGCAAGATAAAGAAAAGCTAATCCTATTACTATTGCTAGGCATCCTCGAATACTAATCATAGAACATTAATTATAAAAGTAAAAATCTTATGGCTAGGATTTCGCAGTTGCGCAGCAACTTGCAGAAAATCGTATAGCTATATTCCTTCCCATAAATTATTTTGTAAATAGAGTATTTTACGTTTGCGCCAATACGGAAAGAATATAATTGAGTTTTC
>CAYYIQ010000113.1:0-11035 GCA_964472005.1 uncultured Bdellovibrionales bacterium
TTCAAGTTGGTGTTAGAATACTAGTTCCGCCATACCCATTCGATGACCCTGAAACATTTAACACCTACTCAAAGGACTCCTTGATCATATTTCAAAAAACTTCGCGAGAAGGGGTTCATATTGAAGATGTTAAAATGACTAATGATCAGTGGGTTATAACGGGTGACTCAGGCGTTGCTTTGATCGTATGCGGGACTGGACCAACGATGAAACAAGCTCAAAACCAAGCTTATTCAAGAATCAAAAACATCCTGATCCCGAACATGTATTACCGAACAGACATCGGCGACAGGTGGCAAGAAGACTCGGACAGACTTCATACTTGGGGTTATTTAAGAGAAAATTAGATCGACAGAAATAAATGGCTTGTCTTTTTACCAACCACTGGGCACCAAAAGACAAGCCATATTAAAATACTTTAGATTTTATAAATCAAATCGTCCAGCTGCTTCAGGTTGAAATACAACTTTGACAATCTCGAGGGTCGTATTGCCAGACGGGGTCGGCCAATTAATGCTATCGCCTTCACTTAAGCCAAGTAACGCCGTTCCAATTGGAGCAACGATTGAAATCTTATTTTCATCGGAATTAGCGTTCTCTGGATAAACCAACTGCACCTCGGACTCTTGATTACTCTCAAGATTCTTAAATCTTACAACAGAATTCATACTTACAATACTAGCTGGAATTTCTTCAGACTTAACTATTGTTGCCCTAGCTAGCTCCCCTTCAAGTTTTTCAGTAACATTTGAAGGCATGTTTTCGATTATTGTATTGAGACGCTCTAAGTCGATCTCTGTAATGTATATATTCTTCTGTTTACTCATGTTCAATTTATTATTCACGATTAATGATTGTTCACTAGATTAGTCTCAATTGAAACTGAATCCCTAAGTATGGACGAAAGAACAAGCAACTTCAATAGGCCAATTAGACGAGTATCGTTATATTTTTAATTCTAGGTTAAAATCGAGTCAAAATTAGAAAGATCGTAACAGTTTAAGTCAACACTTTCACCTTAATCAAAACCTCATAGCTAGTCGAACTTTAAACCCTGGGAATTCACCAAACTCTATAAACTAAGATTACAGATAGTTACGGATCCACTAAAGACGACTTCGCCAATAGGAAATAAACCGAAAACTTAGCCTCCAACCTCTTCAAACTACGTCGCTAAGGGTGACCTTCTCGTCTTTCAACCAAGTTCAATGATTCAAGCGACTTAGGTCAGCAACTTAAATGCCATTATATTTAACCCTTCTAGTTCGCCTCTGACGAGCATCCCCATCCTCCTCTAATTTGTAATCAATTTGATTTCAATTGCATAATGATCTTAAATTTAGAATTCTTTCCTATAGACTTTCGACCTAAGGCGAGTATTGAAAAACCTTTTTTCTAGTGAGACCTAGAAAACACACTAAAATGACTCTTGTCTTGAAATAGTAACGATTTCCGATCTTTTAAATTCTATTTGTGAAAAATAAATCTTATCTACATTCATTAATGATCCATTAAAATTTTACGAATGTACTAACTTATCATAAGGCCCATTGTCACGATTCAAAAATACGACTTCAAGACCATACTTTTTTAAGAACAATAAGTTCTTTGTCAGATCAAATCCTATTCGGAAACTCTTCTGCTAGAGCATAAATAATTATTTTTCTAGGCCGTATTTTTTGTCGTAGGAGTGACTTTACCGCTAGGAGAATAGTATCAATTCTTGCTCAATGAGTTTTCATACTCACGAGAATATCACTTTGCAAGTCAACATTTTTTAAAGAATTGAAGAAAATATTACATAAAAAATTAACTTCGTTCTATCTTGATTTTATAACTTCACTAGAACTCATATTTTAAAAGCTCAATGTCGTCGAAATATATCTTCTCTACAAGATTACGAGTTTTCGTATTGTAGTAATTTCTATAGTTATCATGTTTGGTGGATCTATGCCTACCTAACTTGACTCCTGAAAAAAGACCATTGTTTACTGCTTCAAAATCATCTTGTAGGTTTTCAAATCTTAAAATGGAGTCAACAATTACCCCTCTATTTTCGTCAGCAATAAAAGACGTTTGAGGTGCAAAATGCGGAACAATAGGTAAGCTTCTTAGTTTAGATAAGCTTTCCTCATAAAGATAATCACACCAACCTTCAAATCCATCAAGAGACTTCATTTTTTCTTGAACAACCAAATCTAAATCACTATTATTTCCACCTTTATAAAAGTAAGCATACGCAGATACCAAACGTTCCCAAGGGTTCCGAACAACTGCAAATTTGTAATAACTTTGAAATTCTTCTGGAAATAAAATTTGAAATTCTCTTGCTGTTGCATGACTGCCTCCGTAGATAGATCCATACAACACTTCTCGTATGCTACTTCCTGCAGTTTTCGGGATATGAATAAAAATACACTTATGCTTATGAGATACTTTTTCTCCCATCCTCAATGAATACTCTAATTCATGCACTGGCTGACAAGAACGAGAGAAAGAACTCGTTAAACTGACATTACCCAAAACATTGCGACTGGATAGTCTAGTTTTCAAAAGCATCAACTTTATATCCATTCGGGGTGCTCCTTATCCTAAGACTAATCTTCCGCTAAAGCGGAAAGCAAATTTAAATGATCTGTAATTTTATTTATATTTGGAGTCATCTCCATATCAATCTTCTCATTTCGGGAGAGTAGTTTCTCACTATAAACAATTTCTAAATTTTTTCTTTCTAGAGAGATGTCAAATTTTTCAATTATTTTAGTTAATACTTTATCTTGCTGGCCTATAATATCTTCAATCGAGACAACAAGTGAATCCTCCGGAAAAGCTTTTTTTATCTCTATTATTTTCTCGCAATAAACCTGCCAAGTTTTGATAGCTTCATCTAAACTTATTTTGGCTGTTTCACTCTTTGTCCCTTTATCTCTTCTCATTAATGAAGATACCACTTCGTCAGCTGGTCTCCAAATCATAAGTATTTTCAATCTAGGTATTATCTTTTTCCATGAATTCAGGAAAAATAATGTACGTGGATCTTTCCAAGCCCAAATATCAGAAATTGACTCATACGACTTTAAGATTTCATTTATTTTTTCTAGATCAGACTCACAAAAGGTAAAATCGATATTCTTTGTTACGATCCAGCCTTTTGATTTCGAAAGCTCTTTTTCAATAACGGAACTATGTAAAGCCACAAGTCGCTCGTCTTCAAAGTGGCCTTTTTTATTAAAAGGGCGAGGGCCAGATAGAAACTCTGTTGCAAAACCTATCCCACAACACTCAAGCCACATAGCAACAAGCGAAGTGCCTGATCTATGCATACCTGTAATACACAAGACTTTTTGTTCATTGACTTCCATAGTCGCTGCCTTTAAAATTTGCTCACAAACATGAATTCGGCTTCGGGGCAATACTTCAAGAACTTCTCATGCTGTGACGCAGGCAACAATGAAGCTTTATGTGCACCATAACTATAATGAGTAAAATATTCTTGAGTTGAGAATCTTCCGCAATCTTCATCAGTACCTACCTCCCCCCCTATTAGTTCAATATGAAAAGCAAAAAAACCATCTTCACCACCTTTCCAAAACCTAGAAGGAAAAGCGTCAAGGCATTCCATACTTTTTTGCCAATCACGGATGCTCAATCCCCCAGAACCTCCGTCAATAGTTAGCCCAATTGGTCTTTCTCTTTGCCATTTTGACCCAATGTAATCAAACCTTAGAAAATCCTCAATACAAGATTCCGAATTCTCACAGATAATACTATCGGTTTGAAAAACGAATATCTTACCTCGACTAACTAACAATTCCCAAAAATGTTTTGTAAGAAAAATTGCGTTATAATCCGACCTTTTCAAAGAATCAGTAAATAGCTCGTGAAGAATGACTTCTCCCGAGGTTATATATTCAGATAACTTACTTGAAAGTATAAATTCTTTATTACCCAGGCCATGAAAAAGCTGAACAGGTAGTTTAGTTTGTTGAATAAAATTAGTCACGACAAATTCTAAATCAACAGACTTTCTAGTTTCCACGATAACTCCTAACGCATCAACCATATCGACACAGGAGTTATGACCTTCAAGTCCCTGCCCTAGAATTTGATCAGTCGAGGAGTATTCTGCTCGATTAAACGACTCCCCCATACTCTGATACAAATCCCAAAGCTCTACGCAATCATCCAAAGTGAAACTTCCGTACTTCTGTATCACCTTTTTTCGAAGAGAATGCGCAGTTGACTCCTTCATAAAAGACTATCACTTATGAATGATTAAATTAGGCAGAATGATAGACTTTTGCGAAAGCGTAAGATCTTCAATCTCAGCAAAATCTGAGTCCAAAAAGTCTCGAGCCTCAAGTTTTTTATAATCTTCAAATCCACTATCTTTTAGCTTTTCTAAACTGTGCTGTTTTGAGGTAGCTCGATAGTGATAACAAACTAAAAATGCCTGCGAGATATCCTTTTCTGTTAACTCTTCATAAAAAGGGTCAGAAGGGTTTCTCTCGTGTGTAATCTTTGCCCTACGATTGTAAACACTATCCACTGTGCAAACATTCTCATCTGATACTGCAACTGGACCATGATCCCAACAGCTATCAAAAGCTCTTGGCTTAAATACGCATTTCACCTCAATTTCATTATAACGACAGCGAAACTTACGTTTACCCGAAGAATTTTCGTGTTTTTTATCATGGTTCCATCTGTAGACGTTTCCCTCCAACAAACATGAAGGATTAGACTCTATGCCATTAAAAGCCATCATAACCCATGGAATTTTTACGCAGTCAGAATCTTTAAAGGTTGTAAGCAATTCATCTTTTAGAGTCTTTAATCTGTTTTTTTTTGTCGTAACGTACTCATCCAAATCTACAATCAATACCCAATCATAATCATCTTTGATCATTTTATACATTTTTTTCAGTTCGCTACTATCTCCATAACCGAACGGGATATCATAAACAATTTCAACCTGTGGGCATGACACAATCTGCTGATACAGTCCTTCTCTAGATTCATCGTCAATTATATAAATTCGATCTACACCTTCATTAAGATAATGATTAACGAATTCATTGACGTATTGTTCGTTCTTACATCTGGTAATTAATGCTAATTTCATATAATTCTAAAGTAGATCAAACCTATCTGGCCTTTTCATTCGACAATGCCCTTCTATCGTTCAATTATCAATTAATCTTAAATTCGTTTATATTAACAAAATTCTCTTGGTTAATTGATTTCATGTATCCAACAAACGCTTTCTTTCCCCTCGATGCTGATCGATGAACCAACTGAAAGTAGATTCTTTTGTTCCTAAGAATTCTTCGGAATTAATGCACATATACAAATCAACGATAGCATCCTCTAAAGAAGTTTGTCTTTTGAGATTTGGACGATTGGTAATTAAATTAATTACTTTAATATGATTAGAATACTTTTCGTAAAACAATTCTTGTGTTTGAAGATTATCAGTTGCTATGTATAAAAAACGTGACTTCAAGTGCTTATCGATGAAATTAAAATACTCTTCATCTTTCATATAAACATTGAAATGCTGAGCCACGCTAATCATAAAATCGGTTCTTCGAACATGAACTGCAATATAGTTATTATCTAGATACTTTATATTCTCTTCAACTTTTTTACGAAGGTACGGTAAAAGTCTTAGCTCTTGATAGATAAATACTTTCTGAGGATTACAACTCTCATGATACCAACATCCCTTATAATCGATATCAGAATCCTCATACCCTCTGTTTGATTCAATAAACTCTACGTCCTTTATTGGCTCAAAATAATCTAGAAAAAAACCTGGGCAGGCCCCTCCAATATCTCGTGACTTGTCATCTTTATCATTCCATAGAACTATTAATTTCTTATTAGCTTCTCTAGCTATCTGCAGATAGGAAAAAACGACTCTTAATTTATTACATAAACCATTTTTAGGGCTAATCACGAATTCAGAATTTCTAGACACTATAATTCACCCTTCTCATTCTCAAAAACTTTCTTGAACAACTCTAGATACGATAGATTATCGAAATCAGGAGCTCGATTAACCAAAGTCTTCCAATAAATCGAACTATAGACATCCACACTAGGTCTGATTTGCTCATCCCTTTCTATTTTTTCTATAATTGCTTGTGACATATTCAAAAGTTCATACGAATATTCAGACTCGATACTAAAATATCTTTTTAATAGATCAAAACTATCATCGCCTTTATATTTAGACTTATTAACCCCTCCTCCCCTTTGAGCCTTAACTCCAAGAAGATATTCATAACTTTGAAAACGATAATGGTTAAGTTGCAGCGAACTATCAGTAGGTAAAAAAACTTTTTTCTCATCCTCTGTAAGCCCGCGAGGACAGTGAATGGATAGGTTCTCTACGTCTAAACTAGTTCTAAAAATAGACTTAAACGGGCGCATCGAGACAGAGTCTTCACGACAAATTCTAGTAGAACTTTGAATAACAGATTGTGGTTGATACATCTGAGTTGGAAGAAAGATCTTCCAGTAAATACATGCCGCCTTCACTTTAGAATCTAATGCATTTAACAACCCAGGAATACTCTTATCTTCATTTGTTACATACAAGAATTCGTCTAGATCGATTAGAGCAATCCATTTATGACTAGACCGAGCTATGTGATAGGCTTTTTTATAGGCTTCTAACTGCGTAATGCACTGGCCATCTATCAACGTGAACTTGCCACTATACTGGTTCAGAACATCTCTAAAACCATCCGAGGAAGAATTGTCAATTAAATAGAAATACTCGATACCAAAACTAAGATGATGTGCAATCCACTCATTTAAAATATGAGCTTCATCCTTAAAATAGGCAATTACAGCCAAATTATTCATAGTATGATATCAGCTTCTAAAATACTTCATCAGTGTGAAATCTTATTATTTTCTAGACTTACGATACTTAAACGTTATTCAAATGAGTAATTAAAATATTTTAAATCCTCACCCATTCTCTCTTCACCCCAACGAATAGTTTTTTCGTTATAGTATTTACTATAATGCTTTTTGTTACTTGTTTTATTAACATGAGGAAGTGTTGTTTTAATACCTAATCTATCTAATACAACTTCAAATCCTGCATTCAAAGATTCCTTTCGACCGATAAAATCAATTTCAAGCAGTTCACCATCTCTGTCGCTCAACCAAGAATAGCTAGAACGTACCATCCTTTCAACCCTAGATGCAATATATGCTCTATCTGGATACTCCTTCTCAGTTATTGGCTCTGAGACATTACAATACGGGCCATAAAAAAACTCTGACAGAGTGCCATGATTAAAAATAGGCTGTCCACGTTGCAAGAAGGCAGTAACCATTCGATCAAATGGATTGGCCACAAAAGTAAATTTAAAATATGTATCCCAAATCTCCTGGCCATAATACGTTTTCAATTCTAATGCTGTCATATGTTGAGTCGCTTTTAGTGGGAGCTGATCATCAAAAAGATCTTCACGACCGATAGGATCTATATTAGCTGGTCGCATTTCTCCAAAATCACGCAGTGCGTTTTCAATTGAGGTTCCACCACAATGATTAATGTGAATAAAAATAAATTTATGCTCGTCACTAATCATCTAAAGACCTTTCATTCATGCACTTTCTAAATATAGAGCCATGATAACTATGTTAATAATTATGTAGAACCACGTCTTCTTCATATATCAGCTTCTGACACCAATCAGGATAAATTGTTTGTTTTTCAAATAAATTATCATATTTTTCAGATAGAAAATCAAAGGCTTGTTCTCTGTGCCAACTGTCGAACTGTGGGATCAGACCTAGACTATCATCTTCTAATGCTATGGTAACCGAAGTTAAGAGTTATTTTTTTTGTGTAGAAAAAATCGCTATTCAATTTATTTATCGATGCACTGCACACTTAGAGAATATAGATTATCGTCTTTGTCTCTTGGATTTCCGCAGATAACATTGACATCTAGGTTAAGCTTTTTTCTAATGTAGTTATCGAATATTTATAACGTGGACTACAATCACCATCGCACTTATTATACAGATCAGAGCCTTCCTTACCCTCACCTTGGGAGAAATCACCTATCTAGGCATTTCTGTAGGAAAACATAAGATAGCTTCGCCACTAAGAAATAAACTGAAAATTTACATTCCAAACTCTTAAAACTACATCGCTAAGGGGTAATTTTCTCATCTTTCAAGCAAGGTTAATGATTCAAGCGACTTAGCTCGGCAACTTAAATGCTATTTTATTTAACCCGATTTACATAACATTCCTACGATTGGTCTTGTTAATCTGTTTTAAGGCCAAATTTTATTTCCGACTTCTTGTCCCTGTCCTTAAAAATAGAAGCTTACCTATGTGCGGAATTGCTGGAATTCTTGACAACAATCACAACTTCCAAGTTGAAGAGTTAGAAAGTCTTGTCGAACAGCTTAAACATAGAGGACCGGACGACAGCGGAACTTTTATCGAGAATAATTTCGGATTTGGGATGCGCAGACTTAGCATTCTCGACCGCGAACTTGGCAGGCAGCCGATTTCAAACGAAGATCAAACCAAGTGGATCGTATTCAACGGTGAAATCTATAACTACGTTGAACTTAAAGCTGAATTGATCGAAAAGGGTCATAAATTTAAAACTAATAGCGATACGGAAACGATTCTCCATTGCTATGAAGAATTTGGCGAGGACTGTCCTAATAGATTGCAAGGAATGTTTGCTTTCGCCATTTGGGATTCGAAGGAACAAAAACTGTTCATCTCGAGAGATCGCGCTGGAATAAAGCCCTTCTTTTATACATGGAAAAACAATCGTTTTGTTTTTAGCTCCGAGCTAAGAGGGTTAGTATCATCGACACCCGGCAAACTTTCACTAGAAGGGCTTAATCACTATTTCAGTTTTTTGTATTTTCCAACAATACATACACCTTTTTGCGACATAAATAAGCTCATGCCAGGGCACAACCTTATTCTTCAGAACAACTCAATTACTATAAAAAAGTACTATAACCCCAAGCTTAATACCCTCAAAAATGAATCTGTCACCGACAAAGAAACAGTTGATGAATTTTTAAACCTTGCGAGATCCGTCATAAAAAAACACCTATTGAGCGAAGTGCCCCTAGGTGCCTTTTTAAGTGGAGGTGTCGACTCTAGCTTAATCGTAGCTCTGATGAGCGAAGCACTAGAAGATCCAGTAAATACATTTTCTATCGGATACAAACATGGCGGGGAGTATTTTGATGAAAGAGTGTATGCAAAACAAGTCGCAGAGCTTTACAAAACAAATCATCGCGAACTATTAATATCCCCAGATGACGTAAGAAGACGACTGCCAGAGATAATAGAAAAAATCGGCGAACCATTTGGTGACGCATCCATTATTCCTAACTTTTTACTTTCAGAGTACGCGAAAAAATACGTTACGGTCGCACTTAGCGGCCTTGGGGGTGACGAAGTCTGTGGTGGATACGAACGACACTTAGGAGTTCTGATAGCCGAAAAAATGCCAATGGCAATGGCAGTTTTGAGTAACCCGATTATAAGAACCGTCATTAAAAATCTACCGGACACAAAAAGTGGGTCTCAGAAAATCGAACGACTGAAACGCTTCTCACAATACGCAGAACTAAAGGACTCAAGCGAAATCTACTTTTCGTTTATAAGCAAGTTCAACGAAGACGATAAAAAGCTACTATTCTCAAAAAACACAAATAAACGGTTAGAAAACAATAGCAGCTCAAATCTTTTTAAAACACTCTGGCATAACTCCTCGGGCAAGACGACTCTTTCTAAGATATTGCAAGCTGATATTGAAACCTATCTGACCGACGACTTACTAGCACTTAGTGACAGAACAAGCATGGCAAACTCCTTAGAAATGAGGGTTCCATTTGTCGATCACACATTGCTAGAATTCTTCCAAAATCTCCCAGACCACATAAAAATAAGAGGCCATCAAAAAAAATTCCTCCTTAAAAAAGCCGCTGAAAGATACCTACCTAAAGAAATAATCTACAGAAAGAAGACTGGTTTCTCTATCCCGATTGGCGTTTGGTTTAGAAAGGAGTTGAAAGAATATTTACATGAAACAATCTTCTCTCAAAGCTTGATCGAACTTGATATATTCGACCACAGCTACATCGAAAAACTAATCGACGAACACAACAATAATATTAGGAATCACGACGAAAAGCTGTTTTCAATTCTGTCTTTTGCAATCTGGCTAAAAACTTCTTCTTTCAAAAACAAGTAGGCTTGAAAGTTGTCCTATTAAATCAATCGATCAATCAACTTCGTCTTTAAAACTTAACTTCACTAACTTTATCGCCCGAGTAGGAACACTTTTATTCCAGTTAACGACATTATTTTTAAAATCGTGCGCGTTCCCATAAACCAGTATTCCGATTCGATCACCTCTGCTCTCAATATTCGAGACAATACTAATTGCCAAATTCTCCCGATTTTCATGATAAGCCTTATCAAGAGACATTTCGCCAACGATCTCTCGAACCTCTGTAGGCAATAGCGTAAACCCCATGTCATGCAGCTTAGAGCCGACATCGGCAAATTCGCCATAATTAATTGTTTGTTGAACATGGCTTTTATAGAGATAGTTCTCAATAATCTGTTTTTTCATCTCTTGAAGTTGATCTGAAGGCGTTTCGCTCCAATTACTTTCTAGTAAATTTATTAACTTTTGGGTGTTAGCCTCCGATCTATCACCGATATTAATCGCCTCACCACTTCGCAAATGTGAAAACATTTCGCGGTTAGCCTCCATCTGCATTCCAACAGCATAACCCTCTTCATAAACAGAATTTATCCCATATTCATTTCGAAAATAATCAATTGACTTGACTATATTCTCACGTAGGCCATCGCCATTTTTTACATTTCTATTGATTGCGTCAACGCAATCTTTTGCGATTTCGAAACAGCGTAAAGGAGTATAGAGTTTTGCGTTCTCTGGATCTGAATTTAGAATGACTCGATAGAGATCTCCCGGAGCGACATTAT
>CAYYIQ010000114.1:0-10974 GCA_964472005.1 uncultured Bdellovibrionales bacterium
CACATGCGATGCATCGCAAAAGAAATAAAAGATTTAAAAAATTTAAACGAGCAACAAGTTGAAGAAGCTGCAAAACAAATGAGAGTACCTGTTAGTTTGGTCAACGAAATTAAGGCTGCGGGGAAATTAAACGTTCCATTATTTTCTGCAGGCGGAATCGCAACTCCTGCCGACGCTGCATTAATGATGCAACTAGGTGCTGAGACTGTGTTTGTTGGTTCTGGAATATTTAAATCAGAAGATCCAAGTGCAAGAGCTAAAGCAATTGTAAAAGCGACCACCCATTACCTTGATCCGGAAATTCTCTTGCAAGTCTGCAAAGATGTTAGAGGGGCTGCAATGCCAGGTCTAGACGTAAACCTTTTGAAAAAAGAAGAACGATTCCAAGACCGTGGTTGGTAAATTCCAATTTATAATTGGAATTAGCGGCGCTAAAAATTTAGAGACTCTCGTGCTTGAAGAATGATAAACACCTTCCAGCACGAGCATGATCCACTTCGGCATTAAGCCAAATCAAAATACAAAGTTTAACAGATGAAAATCGGAGTTTTAGCAGTACAGGGTGGATTTGCTTCACACGTCAGAGCTCTAGAATTCTTTGGCCACCAAGCAAAAGAGGTCAAAACTCCTAACCAACTCTCTCAAATAGATGCTCTAATAATTCCGGGCGGCGAATCTACAACAATGTTGAAATTAATTTCAACGGAATTTGAAGACCAAATTATTTCATTTGCAAAAGAAGGTCATGGACTACTTGGAACATGCGCGGGCTTAATTCTGATTGCCGAAAAAGTTTTAAATCCTAGTCAACGATCATTCGCCCTACTTCCATTAACAGTTGAACGAAACGCCTTTGGAAGACAAATCAATTCCTTCGTGACAGACAAGATACAAGCACACCCGACAATCTCCAAATCGACAATGGAAGGAACATTTATTCGTGCTCCAAGAATAACCAAAATCACACAAGATGTTAAAATTATAGCAAGCTACGAAAACGAACCTGTTGCTGTTCAACTAAACAAAATTTTTGGATTTACCTACCACCCAGAACTTACTCCAGAAAAATCTAAGCTTATTTACGAATACGTTTTTAATTCGTGGAAATCCACACCCAACGTCTAGGCTATCTCTAATAAAAAAAGAGGCTGTTAGTCAATTAATGCCGGTCGCGTCTAAAACTAGATACGATTGAATCTTCGGGTAGCCGACGCTACCAGCCCGCTGAAATGAAACGTTATCCAATTACAAGCCAAAGGAAGGAATAAGACCGAGCTTGTTTTTTGTATCATCAACAACAAAAATTAAAATTCACTAAAGGTCAAAATTACCTAGCCCAACTAAGACCTCTGAGTTATAATCCGTGTAACGCACTTGGAAACCTTCGATTTAACAATCGGACAAGCGCTCTCCTCGTAATTTTCAACCATTTTGACGATATTTAAAGACAGAATAATGCAAGAAACCACCCGTAAAGAAGTATATAAAGATTTTCTATTCGTTTTCCTTGGAACAGAAGAAGACAAAGCTGTAGTCCTTACCGACAACAGGATGAAAAGTTTAGAAAAACTGGTCGACGACCTTAAGAACGAATCACTAGACTCATTAAAAGGTATTATATTCACTTCACCACCTGAGATGGCATTCTGCGTAGGTGCTGATCTAAAATCTATCCGAGAAGTTACAGACCCCGAGGTCGGGAAAAAACTTGCTCAAGATGGGCAACGAATCTTTGCAAAAATTGAAAACTTAAAAAAACCAACTTTTGCGGCTATTCAAGGTCACTGTGTCGGTGGTGGTTGTGAACTAGCCCTTGCGTGCGACTACCGATTGATGGCGAACGACACAAAGTCACGCATCGGCCTACCCGAAACCAAACTAGGCATCCTACCAGGGTTCGGTGGAACCCAACGATTACCGAAGTTAATTGGACTTCCAAAAGCGATTGACTTCATAACAAGCGCAAAGGTTGTTCCCGGAAAAGTAGCTGCCCACTTAGGGTTAATTGATGGATTTATTGAGTTAGAATCCGGGAAAATTTCTAAAAATACCATTATCGAAAGTTGCCTCAAAGCCCTCAATAAGAAAAAGGAGCATAAACTTTCATTCCTAGATAAAATTTTAAGCAATAACTCTATTGGACGCTCGATTGTTAGCTCAAAAGCCAACAAAATCGCCTACAGTAAAACAAAAGGTAAATATCCGGCAATTCCTTTATCAATTAAAAGCACGCTCAATAGTTACAATTTAGATAGTGAATCTGCTTATAATAAAGAAGCTGAATACCTTGGGGAACTGATCGTTTCCTCTGAATCAAAGAGTCTCGTACACTTATTCTATTTGACTGAATTCGCATCTAAACTTGGGAAAAAAGCTAGTGAAAGACTCTCCATTAAATCAGTAGGCATAATTGGAGCCGGCGTAATGGGGCGTGGCATTGCATCCGTTGCCTTAAAAAACAAATTAAAAGTTGCGATTGCAGACCCCAATGCTGAAGCTCTTCAAAGTTTAAAAAGTCATGTTGAAAAGTTTATCCACGGATCAAGATCCATTCCTACGAAAGATAAAGAAACCGTAATTAGCAACCTAACTACGACCCTCGTAAACAAAGACCTTAACAATTCAGACCTAATTATCGAGGCTGCAACAGAAAACTTAGAAATCAAACAAAAGATTTTCTCTGCGTTTTCCAACTCGACTCACTCTGATCAAGTTATAGCAACTAATACTTCTTCTTTACAGTTGAGCAGTATTTTTAAGGATATTAAAAATAAAGAATCCTGTATTGGAATACACTTCTTCAATCCTGTTGAAAGAATGCCCTTAATCGAAATCGTGAGAAACAAAGACACCTCCGACCAAACTGTTCTCCAAGCATGCACCTTTGCGAGTAAACTAGGAAAATACCCAGTCGTTGTTGAAGATGTTCCTGGCTTTCTTGTAAATCGCATTTTAGCACCGTACCTTGCAGAATCTGCAGCGATAATTAAAGAAGGAGCAAGTTTTTTCGAACTGGAACAAACAATTACAAACTTTGGTTTTCCAATGGGTGCATTCAGACTTCTCGATGAAGTAGGAATTGACGTGGCTGCGAAAGTCCAAGAAGTTCTGACCGAAGGTTATGGGTCAAGGATGTTGGGAACTGGCTACTTGGAAAATCTATTATCAAAGAACTTTCTCGGGAAAAAGAATGGAACTGGTTTCTATATTCACAGTGCGGACAACGTAATTGCGAATACAAGTTTACTTCACGAGTTAGAAATAAACACCGAAACGTCTTCTTCCAAAATTACTCGCGAAGAAATTTTGGAACGAATTCTTGTCGTCATGATTTTTGAAGCGTTAAGAGCATACGAAGAAGAAGTTGCAGGCAAAATTGGACTTGAAGCAATAGGACAAATTGACCTTGCTTCTGTCATGGGATTTGGATTCCCTCCTTTCCATGGCGGTGTTCTATTCTATGCTAAGAAAATAGGCATGAGTAAAGTATTAAGCTGGGCAAATAAATATCAATCGAAAGGTGAGAGATTTAAAATTCCTAAGATTGCCAAAGAATTCAAATAGGCAAGTATCTTTAATTATATAGATTAAGACTTAAAGCTCAACCATTCACTAGTTGGGCTTTTTATTTTTGATTTAGCTCTAACAAGTATTTATGTCTTTTTTGATCTAAATCTCCATCACCTTCACTTTTACTTTCGTGCTCTAAAACTAATGGGTGGTCTGGTAACACCGGCTTTTTAACTTCGGAAATTTTATTTTCGTTACTAGCTTCTGAATTGCTTGTGCTATCAATAAATTCAGATTTTAATTCTTTTTTCCCTCTTGAAATCGAACTGTTTTCAGGTGCTTTAACCGTCTCTTTCGCTAGACCAGGTGATGTTACTATAGTCCTATCCGACTTTTTTGCCTTCACGTTTATCTTAGTATTTTTATACGGTCGTCTTTCTTTCACAATGTTCTCAGGAATCAAAATCGAATCTCCAACTTTAACTTCATAGCGGGTAGACTTTCCGTTATACTGAAGTATTTTTTTTAAGTTCGCCGTATCCTTTGTATACCACTTCGCAATTTCCTTTAACTTTTCATTCTTGGATTTTACAATGTGAACAACCGGCTTCGATCGCACCGTAGTCCTATCGACCAACACGGGTGTTTTTGGCGCAAGTGAGCAAGCACTTATTAAAATTAGCCAAAAAACAACAAAAATAATCTTCATTTAAGCACCTTCTCAATTGCTTCTCTAACTACAATACTTTTTTCTTTCTTGAGTATTGACTCTAACAATCTTTTAGAGTCGGCTCCCCGACAATCGCTATACCCATGCACTGCAAATCCTCTTACTAAAATGTCTGGATCATTTAGTAATCTTTCGTATATCGAAGACGACTCATTAGGTAATTTATCACAATACCGAGCTAAGTTTTTGGCGGCGTTTATGCGCACTTCGAAGCTATCAGAATTTGCTTGAGACTGAATATTTTCAAACTCCGCTAAGAATGCAGCAGAAACCTTAGTCTCAGAATTTAAAGCATCCGAATTCGACTGTTTCGTAACAATCGGGGCATTCTCAGTTGTCCACGTTGGCTTCAAAAGAGGTACTTCCTTACCTCCATGTGTTTCTATCTCTTCCTTGGCCGTCCTCATCACCTCAGGATCAACTTCAATTGGATCAACATGAACGTCTTCTTGGTCAAGAACTACCTCCGCCGAAATAGGATCTTGCATTTCAGCTAGCTCATCGTCTGCAACCTGACGACCATTCGTGACTTCTTCACTTAAATCAACAGAAGGCCCAGACTTAAAAAAAATAGACGCTACTAAAACAAATATGACGATCAAAGCGAGTAGTATAAATTTCCTAAACTTCACTCTACCCGACGGCCTAGATTCACCACGAGTCTCTTGAATAGCGCTCCCGTTTTCCGTATTAGAAGTACGACTACTAAGGTCTACGACCTGAGCCGTTAAACTTAACTTTGCAAGTTCTTTTAAAACCAATTCCGGGGTATCGGAATAATGGCTAAGAACTAACTTATTTTGATTTAAAATATTTTGTAAGTTATCTAATTGACTGGCCTGAATTGAGGATCTGGCCTGCTCTACCATAGAATCAGCGACTCTCAATAACGCTTCCACGTCTTCCTTAACACTACCTTTTTTTACTACGAACCTCGGGACATCAAAGACCGTCGAACCATCATCTGCTTCAATATAGGCCTTATGAAATATATCTCTGGCGCCAGGGAACGCGACACAAACACGAAATCCATCATAAAAGATATCCCAACTAGGATCTAAGTCTCGTTGGAAGATTTGATGTTCGTGCAAGGTCAGTAAACAATTAGCAAGTTGCCTTATAATGCTTAACAGTTGTTCAATTACGCTATAGCGGAAAACAGCAAGTCTCATACCTATTGGCTTTTCAATAATTAGAAAAGGATTTAAATCATGATTTATTCCGCTATCGACAATTGTTGTCAGAACCCCTTTTGCGTCTGAAATATTGGAAATCTGTCCACTAACACTTTTAACTGTTGCCGGTATAGATGGAATGACTTTTTTTAAGCGCAAGCAGGTCGGAACCAGGGCAATAAATTCCGCACCTTCGATATCAGTACTAACATCGCAAAGCATAAAGTCACTATTTTCATAGATGACATTTCCAAATTTAAATGACTGCAATTCCATTAGACTCTATTTAAATTTCCAAGAACAAAACTTTGAATACGGACACCAAAGTGAATATCTTTAACAACAATAAACATGCCCCGATTAAAGAAAACAATTCAATGATTCTACCCAATTTATTTGGATTATATAATGAAAATTTCTTGTTCGAACTTTGCTTACTTTTTAGCACATTAGGTTGATTATCGTTCTTCTGTGCAACTAAATCACTTTTGACCTGAACCTCACTTGACTCAATCAAACCTTCATCAAAAACAACATTACTGAATTCTAAATCGTTTTTAGTTAAACATTGATGTAATTTTAATAGCGAGAAGCGAATTAAACCTGGAACCTTTGAAAGAAGCATTTCGACAGGTACATTCGAGTCCGTAAACTGAGCTGCTTTCGGCAACTCGTCTCTAATGCCATCAACATTAACACAATTACCAAGTTCAAATGTTTCCTCAATTTTTTTCTTATCGAAATAGGTGTCAAGGATCAGATGTCCAACAAATTGATCATCTAACTGAGCACGCTCTAATATACACTCGTGATCCGAATCTTTTAGCAACTCGCTAAAATCAGCCTGTCCGATATGGAAGTATTCTGAATTTTTATCAAAAAGTGTCAATTGAATAAATTCACTAAAAAAATTTTGTTTAATACTGTCCAAATGATCCACTGGCATCACTTCTTCAGCTTTCAAGCAATCGATGACCTGTGACAAATTAATTTCAGAATTTTTCAAACAGCTACTAACATCATGCGAAATATAATTTTCATTCAGAAGTTCTTGCACAAGAAAGTTCTTAAGGGAGCTCGGTGAACAATATAAGTTAACAAGCTTACCAAATTTAAAAACGGCAAAACTCTCGATATTACTTATTACAATCTTAAAAATACAGGTCTTTTTTACCGCAGAAATTTCTTTTAGCTGAATCACATTTAAGTTTGAAACAAAATCAAATCTCTTTTCGTTAAAGTCTAACATTTGCACCTCTTAGGTTATAAATTCTTAAACCAAACAAAACGAGATATGAGACCGCAAAAACTTGCAAGAATAAAGGACCTAAACTGCCACTGGTAGCACCTAATAGCTTGCCTAAGTTAAACAAAGTAAACGATACAAACAATAGTAGTGACATCCCAACAAAAAAGACCCACTCCTTCCTCTTTAAAAATAGGTTCAGCAGCGGGAAGTAGCGAATAAAAGAGAACTGATCTAATTTTAACTGAGACCTGTCAGCGACAATACTGACTCGATATCGATACCTTGCTTGATTCTTACTAGCTAATAAGATTCCCCAAAACAATGTCAAAACTGAAAAATATTTTAACAACGTTGGATCGCTACCGAAAATAGTTTTTTCGATATTTTCAGTCTTAATAATTGCAGGAATATTTAATGAACGAATTTTTTTAAAAGTAAAAGAATAAATTGACGAGTTAGGTATTCCAGCAATAATTGGCTTTATATTCCGTGAAAAATTTATTTCTTCCGATCTAAATTCTTTCCTAAATTCTCCAAAGTACTTTTCATACTCTTGCTTTTTATATGTTGCGACCGACGAGACTGATAAATTGAAGAGCAGCTCATACTCTCTCCAGCCATCCTCATACAACTTTTTCCAACTTTCAAAAGCTAGTTCTTGTTCGCCTCGATTAAACTGGATTTGAGCTATATTTGATTGAACGAGATAAAATAGCCCTTTATCACTAATTCCTTTAACTAAAGACGCTTTATATCCATCCAATGCACTTTGCACGTCACCTATTATATGTTGATTACGTGACAGCAAAATTGGGAACACGGGTGAACTATTAAAAAGCGGCTCGCTCTTTTTAAGAACGCTAGCTGAATTAGGATCAAAATCCTTAGTCTGAATTGAATCTATAGATCTTCCAACAACAGAGTCGCTAAAACTTACGGTTTTCAGTCCTCCCGGTAAGATACTAACAAAAGTTAGAACAAGTACCGAACTTACCAAGGGAGCAAATCTCATCCTGCTCGATCCAAATGCTACCAATATAGACCAAACTATCAACAAGAAAAAGAGCGGTAATACTAACGGCAATAGATAGACCAGAATCATCAATAGTGACGATGTGAAAATCCTACTATCTTTTTTAAATTTGCTAGCAATAAAACTTAAGACCTCACTTGAACTAAAAACGAGATTTCCAAAGACAGCAATTAGTAACGCGATTGATAGAGTAAAAACTAAAAGTAAACTTATTTTAACCAACATAGACGAAAGCAAAATCGGATGATTTGGTAAACTAATGAGGCCAGTGTAAAGATGGTTAAACGATTGAGATAGACCAAAGTCTTTTACGTATGTAGACAAACGTAACAAAATTTCAGGATGATTAGGGGAAAGAGTTCTCGCAGCTTTCAATATTACTAGTCGCTGGGAATCACTAACCTCAGCAAAACTTAATTTATCGATCAAACGAGAAGAATAAAGTGCCGAAGAGAGATATCCTAATGATTTCAATTCATGGGAAGTGTTTTCCACGTTCTGATTAAAGCTTCCACTTTCAAACGGAGTCGTGAAAGCAATAATCGAGTCAAGTTGTTGCTCAAGAATATAAGTTCTTTCACTAACAGACTTCTCTTCGGCGGCGACGCAGATACCATTGAACAATAACGCCAAGCAAAGATAGCAGAACGTGACTGAAAAGAGTTTTGTAAATGACTTTAACATTTTCTAGATATCGGCATTATTACCTAGAAACAAAACTACTAATATTTAGCTGTAATTTGGAGCACTTAGCAATAAATTGTCGACTTTACCGAGCTCAATATGAGACGGTGATATTAGGACTCATCTCTCAGCAAGGAGGACGATCAAAGATATTAGCGAGTGAAAACATGACAATATTTTTCGGTCGTACGCCAAGGCGACACGAAACCTAAACATATCACGATTCACTCAGCCAATAAAAATCCAGCGTTTGAAATTTATTTAGGAATAAAATCCATTCGTGAGGTGATATTCATAATGGTTTCCGCAAGCAATTTTGCGGCGGCTTCCAAATCAGAAAGATCAATAATTTCGACTGGTGTATGCATATATCTATTAGGTATAGAAACAAGTCCAGCAGCTACACCAGATCTCGTCACCTGAATTGCATTCGCATCTGTTCCAGTCGCATTTGGAGCCGCATAAATTTGAACAGGGATTTTTTTCTTTTTTGCCGTACTAATCAATAGTTTTTCCAACTCTGGATTAATATTTGGACCTCTGGCGATTCCTGCTCCCTCACCTAGTGTCATTGTTCCAATACGTTTAGCTTCCGCCCCAGGATTATCTGATGCATGAGTAACGTCAACAGCAATTCCCACTAACGGATCAATTCCAAACGCCGAAGTTCTTGCCCCCCTTAATCCAATTTCTTCTTGAACTGTACTCACTGCATAAAGTGCAACTGGAAATTTCTTTTTATTCGCACCTTTAACTTTTGAAGAAATTATACGAAGCGCTTCCATGACAACGAAAACCCCAACTTTATCATCACAACCAGGCGAAGCGATCCTGTTATTTTTCAAATCAGTTACCGCAAGTTTAAATGTGATAGAATCTCCGACAGAAACAATTTTTTTCACTTCTGCACCTGAATCAGCGCCAATATCGATCCAAGCTTTTGAAAATTCTATCGGCTTACCTCTCTCAGACGCCGATGTTAAATGAACGGGTTTAAACCCGATGACTCCCGGCACTGGGCCAGACTCAGAGTGAATAACAATGTCTGATCCAGGCAAAACTGTCGGGTCAATGCCACCAATTTGATTACAATAGATAAACCCTTTATCGTCAATGTGAGTAACCATCATGCCAATTTGATCGCAATGTCCGGCAAGCATGACCTTAACTCGTCCAGCTGGGTTAAAAACCGCCGCTAAATTACCATGAACATCTAATCGTATCTCATCGGCAAATCCAGACATCCTTTTTTTCACTACTTTCTGAATTTTTTGCTCAAAACCAGATGGAGACGGTGTTGTCAGTAAATCAAATAGAAACTTTTTAGAATCTTTTTGCATTGCCATTTTTAATCCTTATTTAAAGTGAAAATCTGTCCAAGTTATACTTGCACCTAAATCGTTTGAACCAATTTTTTCGAACCCAGCTCGTGGAGTTCTTTTTTGATCCTTTGAGTATACATAGGGAACCCCCTCCTGCAAAACAAAAATACCATTTTGAGAATTGATTTTGTTTCTACGTATTTTTTTTCTATAACTTTTTGGTGTTTTTGCAGGCAATGTATAAAGGTCGCTAAAAGTTGAATATAGCGCTCGCTTATCTTTCCCTGCAATTGAATCCTCACATGAAAAATAATCATTCACACTATCCTTCTTGTTCTCAACGATTGAACAACCGCCCTCAGGAAGGAATTTTTCCATCTTCAAACTATTCACCAAAATATGGTAGGCAGGGTGCGAAGACTTAAATCTATTATTGATCAAAAGTATCCATGGTAACGCAGGGTCAGCATGTTGGCGAATCTCTAAAAGCTCTTTCACTGCACTCGCCATTTGCATTTTATAGGTCGTTTCTATTTTCTTAGTCGACCTTTTCTTATCCACAAAATCAAAAGCCATTAATTTAAAGCGAAAATCGCTGTTTTTTTTATCTCTAAATGCAAATTGGCTCGGTGGAATTGAGAATTTTGTCTCGCTAAAGAGCCCTCCACCTCTCCTCAACGAAACGTCGTCTAAAGTTTCGGCACTTTCAAGTTGTACCGCAGATATCTTATAGAACAGAATATATGACGCACCCCGACCATTTAAAGTAGACACGAAACTCCACGGTTCTTGAAAAGCTCGCCCCAGTAACTCAACCGTATTTTGGTTGAACTCTTCGGCATTTGTAATCGTGGTTGAATACACCCCCGAAACCATAATCAAATCACAAGCCAAAAATGACGTTTCTTTAATTGAGTTACTCCATAAAGTACTCAACTCTCCACCAGTTATTTCCTTAAGTCGTTTAGCTTCCTTCGGAAGGCCCATTAAGTCGTAACTTAAATTGCAAATGCGCAGCAAATTTACTTCAACTTTTTTTTCCTTAATAAGCTTTGCGTATCGTTCTCGAACCTGTCTTCGAACTTTTCGTTGGACTTTCTTTATTTTATCGATTCTTGCTTGATCTCTTTTGGACAAAGCATTTTTCTTGAAAATCCTATTAATTGGCTCAAAACTTCGTTTTTTCTCGACGTAAGACTTTACTAAACCCCGGTAAACTTTCTTCTCTTCATCAATAAATGCTTGATGGTCAACAGATTTTGATTCGTTAT
>CAYYIQ010000115.1:0-5669 GCA_964472005.1 uncultured Bdellovibrionales bacterium
TTACAGATGTTTTAGTTTCAAAACTTTTCCAAATTTCTTCTAGGTTAACTTTTGCGGATTGCTCTTTTACCGCATTCGAAAAAGATTTTAGTGTCGAGATCGAAGCGTTATTTAGCGGTTCTGGATAGATATGCAACCTTTCTATTGCAAGATTTATGAAATCCCCGTTTTCATTTTCGATCTGGAATTTACTAGTAAGGTCCTTTCTTACTAAGCCATAAATTATTTTGCCATGTTGCTCATAGTCGACCAAGGAGTCTAGTTCTAATGTCGGAGAAACTTTTATCGGGTTTTTTGGGTGAAATTTATTTTTAATCATCTTCGTTTTGAACTTCAAGAATTGGATTTTTAATACAGCTTCCAGGATTTTTCATGGTGATGCCTAATGTGTTAGCTCGGCACTCATTGAGGTATTCGCGATTGTCGCATCCGCATATTTTGTCTTCTTCTAAAGAGCAGTTTTGCGGAACATTGCGGCAGATCCCGTGGCGATCTAAGTCGCCGCAATTATCATTTAATTTGCAAAATTTACCCATCGGACAAACGGCGTTCATTGGTCCCCCACAAGCGATCAGATTACTTGAAGGTCTGTTGTCACATCCTATGAAGAAAAGGATGGAGACTAGGGCGCTGATAATTATTTTCATATAGGTCATTTGATTAGGCATGTTGTTAAAAAGATTTCCGTATAATTGGTTATGAAAGTTATGATTTTCGGATGGCATTTTTAACTTATATTATTACTGAGCCTTGGAATTCGATAGGACAAACTTATAACAAGTATGGCCATTTTAGTACAAATTTCATTTTGATAAATTTGAAGTATGATTATCACCCGCACATAAATCTTGCTTGCTCTTTAGCGCCGATCTAGCCTCAATAAAGTTAGCTAAATTGTCATATTCGCTAGAATCCTGTGCCGACTTAAGTTCTTCGAGGACAGAGCTCAGAGTTTCACCTGAATTAAAATAATTTACGTATCTATCGAAGCCTTGATAGTAAGAGTAGAGACCTAAAAAGAAAGCATTATTAAAATCAGAGAACTTTTTAAGATCGCCGTCCTCACCAAAATCGTCGTTTTTCTTAAAGATTTCAGTAAATTTATCGAATTCTTGTTGTTTGCGTAGAATCTTGGCAGATTCAGTTAGTTCAGCTGAATAGATGATTTCAAGGCGGCGTTTGATTTGATCTAGTCGCATGGAAAACTGACACCGTCTGAGGAGAGAGTCAGAAATCGAATTTACTTTAGATTGGTCTTTTAATTTATAAAATTCTAGGCTCGCGACATAACCAAAGGCATTAGCTAAGGTTTCGTTTACTTCAACCTCATTTTTAAACCAAATTGTAGAATGAAAGAGCTCATGAAAGATTGTATTCACGAATTCCAATTCATCAAGTTCAAGTAAACCGGTGGTAATTGGATCTTCAAACCAACCCAGAGTGCTAAATGCTGAGGCCGTGCGAATTGAGACATCTAATTTTTTTTCAGCAAGTATCTCAGCTTCACTAACCGCATTCTTTTTTTCAAAGTGGCCTTTATAAGGCACCTCGCCGACAATTGGAAACCACCATGTAAATGGTTCTAATGAAAACTGAGGAGCTGCCGTAATTACCCATAGGTTCGGAAAATTGTAGAGCGATACAGAGTTATATTTTTCACCCACTTCTAGACCAAGTGTTTTTGCAAACTCTCTAACTTCGATGGCTAGTTTAATTTTTTTCTTAGTCTTGTCATCGAGCACTTCTGACTTTAGTAGCTCATTAGAGGACTCGCGGGCAAGCAATAGTCTCGCTTGATGATAGCCCGCATTCGTTACGTAGATTGGATTGCAGCCAGCGGTAATTAGTAGAGAGGCTGAGAAAAGAATATAAACAACTGTTTTCAATGCGACTTATTGGGTGGTGTCGTCACCTGATGGGGTGGTCGCCGCAGGTGGGCTTTTAACTACGATTGATGAAGGGTCGACGCCTAAAGCTTGGGCTAAAAGAGTGTTCCCTCCAGGTCCTAAGAGATCTATTCCTAAGAATGCGGCCATGATAGTTTGAGCCATCGCATCATAACCTTTTACGTTTGGATGAAGACCTTCCGGAAGATTTAGCAGGTAACATTCGTCACCCGAGCAAGTAATATCAAATGCTTCTTCAACGTCCGCGAAGAGGACATTATTAATATTTGCTAAGTCTCTAAATTCTTGGTTGTAGCTATTTATAAAGGGAATACTTCCAGAGTGTCCACAACAAGGAGTCGGAATTGTTGCGATCATTGGAGCTTTTCCAAGTGCCTTTGACATGTTGATCATTGCTTGCATGTCACGTTTTAGTTCAAAAGATGTCGCACTTAAGAACGTGTCGTTTGCGCCTTCTGAAATGACCACGTAATCGGCCGGAGAGTTTGCAACGGTCTGTGCAAAACGAAAAATTCCGCTATCACTTAAGAACTCACCGCGAATTCCCTTATTTTCAACAGACACCCCTAATATAGTTTCAAGCCTTAGTGGGTAGCCAGCTTCTCCAGGAGGTGTCGGTAGACCAGATGTAACTTCTTCGCCAACTCTAATGAAATCTCCAATTCCTCTTGTAATGCTATCACCAAATGCTAACACAGAGACCATTCCATCGAAGTTTAAGTCTTGGATAGTGTTATTAGGCACGTTCGACTGGGAATGAACATTGGAAGCTAAAGAGATTGTTGCAAAAAGGCTAATACAAAAAATTTTGATTGCTTTCATTGAGTATCGTTATCTTAATGAGAAATTTGATTTGTAAGTTTTCTGGGTCCGTTAACAAATTAGGATTACATATTTGTAATAAACGTGACTCAAAAAAATTAATAAGATTAGTGCAATAAGGTATTAAAGGCAAGTAAGCACAGGCCACCAAACAGACCCGCTAAAAGGTCATCTAGTAGTACCGAAAAGGTGCCGCCTCTTCGATCTGCCCATCCTATTATAGAAGGTTTCCAGATGTCGAAAAGTCTGAACACGAAAAAACCTAGAATTAAATTGAGAAAACTCCATTTTACAAAGAGTAGAACGACCAGGTATCCAAGAATCTCGTCAACTACTATTTGTTGAGGATCTTTGTCGGAAAAGTCGTCGAGGTTTTGTACACATACTTCCATGCAAATCCAACCTAGTAGAATTAAGGCGGCTAATAAAATTGCGAAACCGAGAAGTTCCGGCTCTTGGAAATAGTAAGTGTAAAATAGCGATAAGACTGTCGCAACTGCTGTCCCAGCTGTTCCTGGTGCGACTGGGGAAAGCCCACTGCCGAAACCAGTCGTTATAATATAGGCAAATTTAATTAGCGGATGTCTACTTTTCATTTTCTATTCTATATTAAGCTTCCACTAGTATACGTGTTTGTGGAGGTAAGATTTTTCACCAGATTACTGTTCGTGTAAATTAGTTCTTTTAACAAATAGAAACAAACGAGGGCACCCTTGTTATGTTGATCGAATTGCTAAGGAATTAAGCGATAAAATTTTTGTTTTACTTCGCTGGAGAACTTCACAGATTGCTAAATACCAAGTATTGTTAATAGTCGATAAAAAGTTTGCGTATTCCTGATTAAACAAGTGTGATTTCTTTGTCTGAATTATTAAATAAATTTCAAAACTTCATTATTAAGCATCCCAAACGAATGATCCTCTTCCTCGTTCTATGGGTGGCGATTCTCAATGGCTATGGGCTTGGAAGTTTGGAATTTGTTCGACATACAGAAGCTGACCGTACTCTCATCTCTTGGGAGATGAATGAAAATAATAACTATCTAGTGCCCACCCTGTTAGGCAGCCAAATTTTAACCAAGCCACCTCTTTACTATTGGAGCACTGCCTTTTTCTTAAAAGTGTTCGATTCCCACAGCGAAGGGATTGCCCGAATTACTTCTCTTGTCGCAGGAATTATTCTTGTCGCATTTTCTTATTATTTTTGGATACAACTTACCGGCAAAAGACGTTTGAGTGCGCTCGCAGCCTTCGCGTTAAGTTGCAGCGTATTATTTTATATCTTGGGCTCCTTAGCCGAAATCGATATGATCTTCGGCTGTTTTTGCGCTCTATCTCTGTATGCTGGATTTCTTGTGTACGAGAGGGGAGGGATGAAGCGGATAATACTCTTCTCCTTATTTATAACTTTGGCATTCTTAGCAAAGGGACCACCGGTTTATTTCTTTTGCATTGGTACGTTCGTTCTCTTTGCCATTCGCGACTTTGTTTTCAAGGAATTTCCGCTTCAATCAATCTTTAAAAAATTACTAAATGTATTTTTGGGGCTTGTGCTCGCGGTTGTTTTTTTAATGCTTTGGCTTATGCCACTTGGAATGGAAGTTGGATGGTCAAGTTTAGGAAGCCGTTTAGAAGAAGAAGTTTTTCATCGAGTCACAAATTATTCTGAGAGAGATCGAGGTCCATTTTTTTATGTTGGAGCTTTGCTTGTCAATAGTTTGCCATGGAGCATCTTTTTACTGATAGGAGCGTTCCATTTTTTTCGACGTTCCACGAAAAAAATCCAAGGCATAAGTTGGTATTCTGAACTAGGTGGTTACTTTAGCCACCCAGAAGTTCGACGACTCTTTAACTTTAGTATTGTGGTTGTTTTTTCTGGATTTTGCATGTTGTCGATCGCTCAAGGGAAGTCAAGTCGTTATTGTTTTCCTTTGATCCCATTTCTAATAAACATTGCAGTGGTACTTTCTCCGATAACTTTAAAGAAGGTTTATTATAAAAAGCTATTGATACTTTTTAGACTGATCTCTGCGACCGCAATCGTCCTTCTTCTTGGCTTATACATTTTTGGTGATATTCAAGGTGTGCTCGGATTTGATTGGTTTATGGCCACACTTTTTGTCTTAGTGTCGTGTGGAATCGGTCTGTTGGGAACGTCTCGTGGAATTTGGAAGAACAGTATTTTTATTATTGGGTTTTTGTTTTTTACTTCGAGAATTGTGCAAACACATATTTTTAATCCTCATCGAAATGCGACTCGATCGGTTAAGTCGATGACACAAGAGTTAGTGTCTTTTGCGGAGTCCGCAGGTGCTAAGGTGTACACCGTTGAGTTGTTTGAACGTTGGACTGTTTATTATGCGAAAAGACTTAGATTCAATATTGAGAGATTAACCCCAGAGATAATCCAAAATACTCAAAGTCTCGAAGGAAGAACATTTCTACTTTTAGATTATGACGAGGAAGGTTGGAGATATTTTCAAGCTAAAATGTATGATGATGACGTGAAAATTGAAAAAATATTCCCTCACCCATCTTCTAGTTGTTTCTTGATTTCGGTTCCTAATAAAATACTACCTAGATTAGGTGTTTTATCTGCCTTCCCAACCCATCCAAGTGTCCCGTTTTATAAGGAACTTGAATCTAGGAAACTCTAGAATATTTTTTGAAAGACTCTCTTTCAAAATTATTCAAAGTGCGATAGTTAATGCCGCTCACAAGGACCGAATTCTTTAAATTAGTATGTCTTTGTGAATAGTTGCGGGATTTTAAGTCCCGGCCGCCAGTAGGTTTTTGAATATATGCCCGGATGGTGGAATAGGTAGTAGGAATTTTTTTAATTTGCCAGTGGCAGATTAAAAATGTTCCTCAGGAATAAATAGGTCAGGATTTTAAGTCCCGGCCGCCAGTAGGTTTTTGAATATATGCCCGGATGGTGGAA
>CAYYIQ010000115.1:5769-10697 GCA_964472005.1 uncultured Bdellovibrionales bacterium
TAGGTAGACACACAGGACTTAAAATCCTGAGGGGGGAAACTCCCGTGCCAGTTCGAGTCTGGCTCTGGGCACCACTCGTTAAATTGCCAAAGTCGAAAATTTAAAAGACAAGTTCTATTACAAAAGTACATCGTAGCTTTAGCGAAGTGAGACTCGTTACTATTTACTTTCTCATTCCCTTTGCACTGTCGCGCGCCCACCTGAGTTTGTCGAAGTTCGCTCCAAAATTCTCTCATAAAAACATTCGATTGAACCCGCTTAGACCCAAGAGTGTTACAAACACCTTATAAGCTATAGATTAGGACGAATTTGAGAACATATTCCCATATTTGTAGATAGCGATTCCTATTGATAGCGGTATTTTTTTCTGGTGCTTCTCGACCATCCTCATTATAGTTTAGATGTTCTTTTTATTAGTCTCTTAATAGTCGCTAGAATTTTATGCTTAAAAATTTCATCGCAGTCATCATTTTAACCCAGTTGTTTTTTTTCGAGTGTGAATTTTCTTACGCTCAGGAAGCTGAAACGACGGAGCAATTAAAGATCGATGAAGGTTCCTGGTTGGCTTCGCCGAATAATTGGATAAATTCAAAATACAACACTCAAAATACCTCTCTCAATTTTGCGAATTCGGTGAAGAATTTTGCGAACAGAGAAGACAGTCCATCTAGGATTAATATTTTAAATACACTCGGATTCGTTGTCGGTTTTGCTGTTCAAAAACCTGATGGCGGCGTAAATTACTTTGATGAAGACGGAGAGAGAATTGGATACTCGCCCGATGGCGGAATCAGTCAGTTTGAGGTTGATGGCGATTCAACAACTTTTACAACCCGTATCGGCCCAGAGAAATAAGACTATTTTTTTCTCCTCGCAATTGTAATTGCACTTCCGCCCTTATCTATGCATTGAAATTCTACTTCGAAGAATTCCAGTTTTTCTGCCTCATCTAGGGGGCCCTTAAGAAATTCTAATTGTGTTCCAAATGTGCTTTTGGTTTGTACGGGTCGTCGAAAGGCGATTCTTTGAATTATGTGATTATTTTTAAGTTGATCAAGGATATGTTTTTTCTCTCCCCAGTAAAGATCATGAAAGGCAATTTGACCTTTACTGTATACGTATAGCGGTTCACCGACAGAGTAATTTAGGATGTAGAGATCGCTAATTCCATTCTCGACTAACGTGTTTGCGCATTCTCTAATGTTGGGGGAAAATTCGTTTATCCCGTTAGTATTTTTCACCCTATCTAAAATCGAGATGATATTTTGTGCTTGAATTGTTAATAAACCGAAAGTCGCAATATAGACGAGCGGACTAACTAGTTTAATTTTGCGTAGGCTTCGTAATGACTCTGCGCTGAGTAAAATTAACGGTGGGTACAGTTGGAAGAGATGCCAAGGTCGGTTAAGTCCTTGGACGGAACTCTGCAATAAAAATGAAATGCATGATGTGATGGCAAGAAAGAGAAAGATCTCTCCGCTTTCAGATTTTTTTCTAATTTTTGAAATAACAAATGGAACTGACCCTACAATCGAGATCGTAAGAAGTACTTTAGTATATGAAAAATTATTTTTGGGGTTTTCCCCGGACATTATATCGAAAAAATAAGTCGAATTTGAAAGCTCAAAGAAATTCAAAGAAAGATCTCTCATCCTTTGAAGAAAACTAGTTTTTATAGCGAATGAATCCCCAACCATTGAAAACATCGGATCAATTCCCTCTCGTAATAAAAAGTAGAAGAAAGGTTGGGTGGATAGCGCAACTACTAGAAGAGCGAGGGCTTGAAATTTGAAAGATGAAATTGATTTATATACCTTGGCCCCATTCATCAATATCACGGCAATAAAAGGAGCAATCAGATTTGGGAGTATTGTTATCTTGTCGTTAATTGCAAAGCCACAGCAGCATAGACTTAAAAGAAGGAACTTTCTTATCTGCAAATCGGAAGACTCGCCTGAGACAAGCTTTGAGAGAAAAATTATGGTCAAGGTTAAAAAAATTATTTCTATTAAAATTGGTCCGGCGTCAAGAATCGAACCAAAAAGAAAGTGAAGATCTAGCAGCGGTATGAGTAGAATTGGAAAAAGATTGGGAAGTGATTTTTCCTTCACTCCGTATACTAACGCTAACAAAAAGATAGCCGTTAAAAACAAGTTGGTGCAAAGAATGATTTTCTCAGCAGAAAAATTTAATAAGGCAAAGGCGGCAGAGTAGGAATATGTTTTGAACGCCCCCCCATAGGGTCCCGTAGCAATCGGGACATGCCAATTGAAAAGTATAATTTCGTTACGATCGTTTAGCGAGATATTATGTAAAAAAGTAATAGCTTCTGGGATTGACCAAAGTTGGTCTTTGGAAAACGAGAAATTGTCCGATAGATTTAGTGCGATAAATGCCTGATATGAAAGAACAACCGCAAATAAGTATGTAGTAATCGCAATTGCTAAATGTGCTCTTCTCATTGGCTTTGATGAGTCAGGAAGTTTTTGTAGTTAAATATCTATATCCGATGATTTCTTTCTCACGGATAGGGTGAAGATGGTAGTGCTTAGGTAAGTGTTTGCGACTGATTTGCTCGGTTATTGAGATGGAAGTTTTTTTTATTGCGGAAAGTAAAAACTTATCCCATTTTTATACATCCTAACGTTATGAAATTTAAAGCATTAAGTTGTTCGTGCTTCTTTTTAAAATTTTGTTTCGTGGAATGGACATTTGTTTGTGGATGTTCATGTTGAGTTTTAACATTTTTTTGAGACGAAAGTTCGACTTGTTTGATGTTGTATTTTTTTAAATAAACTTTTTTGTGAATAGGATGATCATCGCTTCAATGAAGTGGAATCGAGAATCTTGTTTCGAGACAGGTAGCGGTACATTACTGATTTGGTTTGAAATTACGCGAATGTAGTTTTGACTTAATTAAAATACTTAAAGAGGGTTTCTTGGATTATCGAACAACATCTATCGACGAGATTTTTATTAAGGTAAGAAATCTTTCTGAAACGATGCATTCCGAATTGTGGGATGGTCGACTGCGTGAAGGTGACGAGAGGGGGTTACTTCTGAAAACGGTTTCACCGTTAAAGCGCGGAACGCAAGGGGAAGATATTTTCAAAATAGCGCTTGAGCGTTATATCACAACGCAGCCTGATGAGTTAATCGGTTCTGGAATTGATAATGTTGGATATGGCTATTTAATAATTAAATCTGTTGAAACAAATCCTTTAAGAGAGATCGGGACAGAATTTTCTGCAACCGAAAGATTGAAATATCTAATCCAGTTCTTACAATTAATAAGTGACTTCCATAGCGAAGGGATAGTTTGTGGAGATATATCTATTGAGGCGTTTAGAACTACTCCTAGTTCGGTTATGTTTGTTGGATTTCTTGGATCTTGTTTTGAAGAAGTAAAGTTGCAAACTAGTTCTAAAAAGGGGTTAAACAAGTATCTTTCGCCCGAAGTTACAATGGGTGGTAATCTTACGATTTCAAGCGATGTTTATGCAATTGGTGTACTCGGGTATATAATTTGTTGCGGAGCTAAATCAATAAGCGAAGGAATGGCGGAAGGAGGACATTTTCTCCGTTCGAATCGAGCGCCTTCTCAAGTTGATAGTACTATTCCGACATGGGTTGATAACGTACTAGGGAATTGCTTGCAATTCGATCCAAATAAGAGAACCTCAGATTCCGTAGTTGTTCTAGATCAAATTGAGAATTCACTTCGTGAACAACCTTTGGATATTCCAAGGGTGCAATGGTTTTCGAATGAGTTGATGGTCCAGCCCCAACAGAATCAGCAAAAGCAACAAGGCTCTTCTAAAAAAGATCCCGGAACTGCATTGAGTAATTCTGGCTCATCTGATCAAGATTCAAAAGGGCGCGATAAAGAAAAGTCTCGTAGAGGGGCACCTCAAGTTAAAATTAGCGGTAAGGTGCTCAAAATCATTTTAGGTGTGTGTAGCCTTGGAATATTTGCTGCCTTAATAGGACTTCTTCTAAGTGGTAAGATAGTAAATTTCTCAACTGGGGAATTGCCAGATCAATTTTCAGAAGTTCAAAGTATTATCGAGCAAGAAAAGTTAGGAACTTCATTTGAAAAATTCCTGTCAGACGATCAAACCCAAGAGGAAAAACTCGCTAATCTTCAGTCTATTGTAAGAAAAAATATAAAAATTGACCAGTCCCTTTTTGGTTATATAGATTTGAATTTCAATCCTCTCCCAGCAGGATATTCGCCGTTGATAACTGAAACATTGATGTATTGGCTAGATAAGTATGGGTATCAAAAAATCAAGGTCGAAATAAAAAAACAAATAGATGATGGTGAATTTGAACGAACTCCTCGAAGATATGCTGAAATAGCTAGACTAATTTTAATTGCGATCGATCCGAGTGCTTCCGATCAAGAAAGAGTCGCAAGTTTAAGATTGATCTATCAAAAAGCGCAATCGTTTAGCTTCATATTCGCAGCCTTGCTTTCTGAAGAATCTTCACAGGCGATATTTCTCCCAGTGTTGAAGGAATTCTTAAGTGGTAGAGGGTTTGCGCAATTGCCTAAAGAAGCTTCGAGAAGAGCATTGTATATGTTGGCAGAAGAAACGAGAGAGTTGTTAGGGGAAGATACGACTAAAATATTAGAAGGTTCAAATAATGAAGACCTTAAGGTGATAGCGGATGCGTTGCTTTCGAACTCAGTTAGGGTTGATCTGGAGTTTTTTAAACTAGCTTTAAGCGCTTTTACTCGAGGTTCTGATCTAGGCAAATTTGCGAACATCTTTATTGAACTAGGTCAACGTGAGGCAATCTTAGGAAATATTGAAAGCGTAGTCTTATATAAACTCGCACTTGGCACTGCAAAACCCAATGATTTGACCGTTTTTATTGAGTGGAATAATCGAGACTGGGAAAAAGTAATGTACGCGACACTC
>CAYYIQ010000116.1:0-10618 GCA_964472005.1 uncultured Bdellovibrionales bacterium
AAAAAGAATCTGACACGGTTTCTAGCAGAATCGAGGAAGAAGAATTAATTTCAAACGAGATCCTTTTTGAAGCAGATTCTCTTCTCGAGGACTGTGAAGAGGACGAAGACCTCTTTCCCTCTGATGGAGCCAAAATGTCTGAAGTTCCTGAAGATGGGCTAGGCATCGAGTTGAAAGAACAAATAGAACCTCCACAAAAAAATGTTCTTTCTTTTGACGCGGAAGATGAAATTGAAACTAGTCAGGAAATCGACGTAAAAACTAGTATTCTCACCGAAGATCCAACAACAAAAGATTCTGTAAATTCAGAGATCTCAATTTCCTTTAGTGATGAAGATGAACCTGAGGAAGTAGACAGTTTTATTCCAGCAGGAAGTAGCTTAGACAATCAACCAACTCCTGATATTGAACTATCCGAGATATCGGATGAACCGCAAACAAATAAGATTGACTCCCCGTCCCCTAATTTCGACACTCAGAATGCCCCAGTCGAACAAGATGACTCTCTTTCCAACCAAAAAATAATACTTTCCGAAACTGAACCAGACACGATTATTGAAAAGCCAAATAGAAACTTAATTCCCTATATTTCTATCTTTACGATACTACTGATCACGGTTGGCTTTTATACAATTTATGGTGACGAAGAATCGATGGAAGTGGTTATCTCAAAGAACCAAATTGAATCTATCTTGAAAGAAAATGTTTCCAGCGAAGAGCAAAGGATTTCTCCTAAGACTTTCCCGATAGAAAGGTATAGTGGAAACCTAGATTTCAATGACACGATATTGGCTCTCAAGGTAAAAATACAAAATAAAAAAATACATTCTTTGACCTTTGAAGCGACAAAGACAAAAATTGAAAAGATCAGTGAAACAGAATTTCTTTCAAAAAAATTCAAGCCTAAATTCATTGCACTACGTAGTACGGCTGGATCAGAATCGTCACCAAAAGAAATGGTGGAAAGTACCGCAAGAATCAGCTATTCAATTGAAAATAAAAAAAAGAAGGCAGTTTCGCAACTTTCATTTAGCTTTAATCCCAAAGACAACAAACTGGTAGTATTCAGCAAAGGAGCAAACTTAAATCAAAACGAAAACTACCTTGAAATTGGGATACCGGAAAACGACACCCATTTATCCCTAAAACTTTCCGCAACAATTCCGCTTACACCTGTTGTAGAAAACAACGAAACTACCCATTCAATCTCAGATTTAATTGATAGCGAAATCAAAAAAAATTCAACGGCGTCGAAGATTTCTGAGAAAAAGAAAAAAAGGTCCAAAAAATAGACTTAGCGTGCGATAGACAGAATTAAGATGGAAGCTACCCTCTATTGGCAAATTTATAGCAGACCGAACTTGCTTCAGGTCTACATACCCTCAAATCATGAATTTTGTATGTAGAAATCTCGACTAAGTTGGGTATATACTGTCTTTTAATTTGATTGATCAATTTTGAAATTTAAACTGCGAACATCGTTTTAATGTAATTTCCTTATTATAGAGATTATAATAAGATAAAGTATATGTTACGAAATTCGTCGCTTAAGACCCCTTAGATTGCAGCTTAAAATAATAACAAGCATAAACATAGCGAAAAGAAGGGCCAATAGTAACCTTAGCAAACAGTTCCTAGTTGAGAAACTGGAAATATGTTCAGAGTTGTAGATTTATGTTACTATTGCCTTTAATTCCATAGGTTAATTTTAATAGAATGAAGAAAGAAAGAGTATTACTTAAAGACATTATCCCAAACGATCTAAAAGGAGTCACGGAACTCCATGTCCACCTAGGTGGTTCTGTTCCTTTATACCGTTTATGGGAGATGGGAATTTCTCGTGGAATACGTGGCGTCGCTGCGTCTTACGAGGACTTCATTCATAAACTTCATCGCTCATCCGATCGCTTAGAGAATCTTGATGACTACTTGGAAATTTTCGATACAGTCGAATTAATTCAGGCAGGACCGCAAGCAGTACGTGAAAGCATCACTATTGCGATCAATGGAGCCTACCGGACAGGTGGCATGACACGACTAGCTCCAGGTGGAGAAGGCGGTGACCCTGATCCTGCGTTTTCAATCACTCAATTAGAGCTTCGTTTTAATCCGTTAAAGCGTACCGGAGCACAAAAAACTAAATCGGGAATAAGCGGCCTTTACGATGTAGATAGAGTCATAAGATCATCCTGCGAAGCAGCTGAAGAAAGTGAAATCGCATATCGTGGGAAAATAAAAACTGGCTTAATATCGTGCTTTGGAAGAGACATCTCATGGGAGATGAACAAACTCCTCGCGGAAAAAATTGCATATTGGAGTAAGGAAAAGGTCAAATTAGTAGGCGTTGACCTCGCTGGACCTGAATCAGTCCTTCCGATGTCATCTGACAGTGATCTCAAAAAGCTAGAAGAACTTTATGATATCGCAGCCGGTGATAGACTTGGGCGAACTGTCCATGTAGGCGAAACCTCACATACAACGGTTGAAACTTTTCTGGGTACACTTCAGGCCTGTAAAGCACATCGAGTAGCGCACCCAATCGTAGCTGCCAGAGCCTATTGGGACAAGAATGACGATCGTGCCTTAAGATATCTTTCCGACTATAAGATATGTTGCGAACTATGTGTAAAATCAAACTTACTTACAAAAGCTGTAGCCAATGCAGAAGAGTACAAAAAATTTATCACAACCCTAGATGAATTTGATATTCAGTATACCTTCTCTACGGATTCACCTGCTCTCCAACTAACAACACTTGGTAACGAACTTCAATTCATGTTAGATGAAGAGGCAATTACAGTTGATCAGATTATAAAAGCCTTAAGAACGGCTAAAAATGTTAGTTTTATTAAATAAATTGGAGATTCTTGATGATACCCCTTTCTGGTAGAAAGACTAAAATAGTCGCTACAATCGGCCCCGCTTCAAACGCTCAAGAAACGATTAGAGAACTTATTAAAGCAGGGGTGAATGTTGTTCGCATGAATTTCTCTCATGGGACACACGAAGATCATAAAAGAACATACGATCTTGTCCGAAAAGAGTCTGCTGCTCTAGGAACACATATCGCAGTTTTTGTAGATCTTTGCGGTCCGAAAGTAAGAATTGGTCCCGTAAAAGACGGAGAAATTTTTCTTGAGAGCGGTACTGAAATCGAACTCAAATATCTACTCAACGAGACTGGTCCAGTAGAAGGTTCGACAGACGTACTCTATATTGAAGCTTTTGATCCGACCAAGGTTCTGAAAGAAAACCATAAAGCCCTGTTGGCAGATGGTAGAATAGTTCTTAAAGCCACTGCGGTAACAAAGGATAGCGTAACTTGCCTGATAGAATCTGGTGGGAAGTTAAGATCAAAAAGTGGTATTTCTGTCCCTGAATCTACCTTAGACTTACCGTGCGTAACAGACAAAGATAAATTGGATTTAAAGTGGGCTCTCGACAACAATGTTGACTATATTGCATTATCTTTTGTCGGTTCAGTCAAAGATATCGAAGACGCAAGATCGATTATGAATGACTATGGGAAGCAACTTCCTATAATTTCAAAAATTGAAAGAGCCGGAAGCCTTGACGACATTTCAGCTATTGTTGAATCTTCTGATGCGGTAATGGTGGCCCGTGGTGATCTTGGGTTAGAATTACCACTTGAAAGAGTACCTGCAGCACAAAGAATTATTATCAATGAATCCAATCTTACTGGTACTCCAGTAATCACTGCGACTCAAATGCTAATGTCGATGGTGAATGAGATTCGTCCTACCAGAGCTGAAGTGAGTGATGTTTATAGTGCCGTACGAGATGGTACTGATGCCGTGATGCTTTCTGACGAAACTGCGATTGGAAGTCACCCGGTAGAATCTGTAAAAGTTCTATCAAGTATTTTGCTTGAAGCAGAAAAAGAATTGCTACTAGACCACTCAGCGCCAACTCAAAAAAGACAAGCACATGACAAAGTAGCTGACGCAATTTGCTTTGCTGCTTCAAATGCCGCATCAAAAATCAATGCGTCTGCAATAATTGCCTGCACAGAGACTGGATCAACTGCTGCACTTATGGCTAAATATCGACCTCACGCAGTAGTTTTTGGAGCAACGTCTGTTCCAACTTGCCTCGCGAGAATGTCACTTATTTGGGGAATACAGCCTCTCTTAATTCCATTGGCTGAAAATTCATCGATGGAGGACGAAGTTTCACTTGCGCTTCTTTCAGCGAGAGATACTCACGGAGTCAAGCCTGGATCAAGAGTTGTAATTACTGTTGGTTTACGCTCGAAGAAAACAGGATCAACAAACGTTCTTGAAATAAGAGAAGTTCCACGTACATCTTAAAACAACTTTTTATAGAATTTCGGTGCCAAATGTCGGAATAAAATTTGACATGGCACCACAATGATAAAATAAATAAACATCAATGTTAATTTAGTAGCATTGATCGATTATATTAAAACTTAAGGTATTTTAGGTAATTTAAGCTACTGCTCTTAATTGAGTCGAAGTACGTGTTTCGACCGAAAACAGTCGGTTTACGATAGCTTCGATTTCATGCGCCAATGAAGAAACATCATAAGACCAGTAAAGATTTTGTTCAGAGTGATCAAAATCTAAAGACTCCAACATTGAATTCAATGCAAGGTCTTCTTTTCCTTCCTCAGCGTAATTTAAAGAAACCGAATCTTTGTATCCACTAATTTTGACATTATCATTTGACTTGAAAATCTTCTCGCAATTTTCTTGGATAACACCAGGAACCAAAAGAATGTTTTTATTAGGGATACCCTGTTCCTTTAATGCTAGGACGACTGCGATTGGAAGCAAATCTTGAGCACGATAACAACGTCGACCTCTTCTAAAGCTTTCACCTGATGGCTTACTCACTCCGATTTGATTAAAGAAGGTAAACTGAGAGAGAACAAGTTTACGCGTTGGGAAGAGTTCTTGAAGAATTTTTCTAGTCTCCGAAGCATTAAACTCAGGATCTTCCTTTAAACGTGATGTCGGAAATTCCAAGGGCTGCATAGAAACTTGATCCTAATGAACTAAAAAAATTAAACAAACTACGAACTCCGACTATATTTCTCACAATTTTAGAATTTGGAAAAGATATTTTTTTCACCTTACTCTTTAGTCTCGTCAAATTTTTCGTTGAACTCTTCCGTTAGGTTGAGGTGGGCTTGTCGAAATACGAACATGTCTTAAGGCAGATTTAATTATCTCCTCTATAAATCGACTAAGGGCCTCATCAAAAATGGTCTGAAAAAATATCGTAGGCATTGCAAAATATTACCTATAGTGAGGAATCGAGGAAAAGATGCACTTAATGATATTAAAAGAAATAAAAACAAAGCCAAAAGAGCGTATATTCGGACCAAAAAAAAAACAACCCGCATTCTAGAACAGTCCGGGAGTCCATCGTAAAATGGGAAATTTACAAAGGCTTTATTCACACCTAAAACTATGTAACATCATTGAATAGGCGTTATTTCTCCTTCCAAAACACCCTAAAAACCTGTAGAATGCAGCACTCCTCAAATGCTATAAATATGTTATGGTTAGTTCAGGGCCTTAAATTTGTTTGCTTAAAAACGTTAATTATTTGGAGATGTACATAAAATGAACGATGAGAATCAAAGTCGATTTTTAAACCTTGATGAGGCTGCAAGTAATGCAAACGTTGGACAGGAAACGATTCTTAAATACAAAGATTTAGGTCTACTACAGGCTTTCAGAATAAACGGTCAGGAACAATTTAGAGAAGATGAGATACGACTGGTTTTCAACTCTCGAAAAAAGTCTCTACTTAATCAAACAAAGAAAACTGACGAGATCAATAGTGAAGCCGCAAAGAATTCTCAACCCAAGATTGTAAAAACAGAATCCAATCGCACGCCACCGAACCATGAAGATGAGCTTCCAACTTTGAACGACATACTTAAAGATAACGTTGAAATCGAAACTGTTTCTCAAAGCAACGACAGTTCAGCGACAAGCTTTGAAGATAATACATGGGAGAACTCACCGTCCGATCACAATGTGTTCAAGAGCAATGTAGATTCTGGAAATTCGCATCATTTCGACATACCCAGTATTGAACTTTTAGAATTGACTAGATCTTTGAAAGATCAGTTAGAAACAATTAGGGAAGAAAGAAATTGGCTTAGAAGAAGAGTTGAAAAGCTAGAATCGACTATTGAAAGAGAGCAAATGATCACGATTTCAAAAGACGAAACCTTAAGAAATCTTATCGAACAACACACTCCTCCAAGAAAACCTTGGGCTTTCCTCTTACCTTGGAACAAATAAAAAAAGCGGGCACTAAATAGGCCCGCTTTTTATAAACTTGCAAAAATTTATTCTGCCGCTGGTGGCAACTCAGTTGGTACTGCACTAACAACTTCGCCCTCACCTTTAACGCTGAACTGTACTCGTCTGTTTGCGGCTCTAGCCCAATCAGTTTCTTCGGTATAAAGCGGTTTACTTTCGCCATAACTTATTGGAGAAAGTCTCTCAGATGTAATGCCCTGCTGTACTAATTCGTTAATCACTGCAGCCGCGCGTTTCTCACCTAATTTCAAATTGTAAGAATCGCTTCCTTTAAAATCAGTGTGTCCCTCAACGACAACATTCATTTCAGGAGTTGACTCAAGCAACGATGCCATTTGTTTAACTCTAGCTTTTCCAAGATTGTTTAATCCACTCTTGTTAAACTCAAAATTGACATCAGGAAAAAACACTTGTCTAGCTGCTGCGACATCGAAATCTGCTGATTGACCTTCCCCACTGTCATTTCCAATTCCACTATAAGGCAAAAGTTCGTGACAGTTTGGAGCTTGATCAGAAGTTGAAAAACAACTTGACTCTCTATAATCAAAAGGCTCTCTGAAACCCATTACGCTTCTAGTTGTCTCGGTACTTGCTGCAAATGCACTTAGAGGTCTGAAAACTGCTTCGCGAGCCAACCAACCGATTGGATGAAGCGCATATGCTAAGATTCTCAACGGATGTTCTTCCGACTCTCTCCATCGTGGTGATGCATGAGCTGGATTAACTCCATTATCCCTTGGCAATAAATCTTGTGCCGCACTTTGAGTACTCACAAATAATATAGTTACAATTAATAAAGAAATAATTGACGTTTCTTTGAGTGAAGAAACTTGAAATTTGGAGAACATTTTTTTCTCGCCCCTAAATTAAAAATTCTAAAGCTTTTAATATTTTTTTTACTGCCTTACGCTACCTTAACATATCGCATTAAAGTTAATAACACTTTAACCTTAATTTGGTAACTTAAAGATGACAACAAACAACTAAGAGGTTCAAAATACAATCATTACCTAGCTAATCAGTATCTTTTAAGTGAATTATCATACGAACTATATTCAAGAATTCCGCCTTCAAGATTGCTAACGTCGGAGAACCCCTTCTCTCTCATCAATTTGGTAGCAAATGCACTCCTCTGACCAGATCTGCAAATTAAAACTATCTTCGACTCTGAATATAATTCATATAACTCTGGAATTTTGGACTCGAGTTCTCCGAGTGGAACAAGTATCGACCCAGCTATTTGCGTATACTCGAATTCTTCAGGTTCACGAACATCGATCAAAATGAATTCAGACTGGTTCCTAGACTCAAAAAAACTTTTAGGTGAAATTACAGGTATCAAACTCTTTCCTGGAATATTATTGATGGGATTTAAATTGAGACTTTCATAAACAATATTTACAGTCACCTGTACAACGAAGTGCTGTAAATATTATTTAATGTACATTTTTATGAAAATGAATGTCCACAACCACAGGTTCGCGTCGCATTAGGATTATTGAACTTAAAGCCAGTTCCATTTAAACCACTAACATAGTCAATTTCGGCGCCGGTAAGATATTGCAAACTTGCCATATCAACATAAATATTCAAACCATCAACATGAAAGACACTATCCCCCGCACGAGTCTCATTAGTGAAATCAAGCGCATATTGAAGTCCGGAACAACCACCACCTTGAACTGCGATTCTTAAACCATGGTCGACTAAGTTATTTTCAGCCATTGCTTTTTTGACCATGTTAATTGCATTGTCTGAAATTTTAAGTGGCATATTTTCAGAATTTGCATTTTGGTTATCTGTATTAGAATTCTCGGTAGTTTGATTTTCCATTATCTTGTAAAAAATCCCTTTAGGTAGATTTATAATTTAAATATTGGCATAATTTTTCAACAAACTAAGAATTTGACCTCCAAGAAGCTTCCAAATTGAATTACCAATGGTTCACTATATATTATAACAAAGATTCGCGCCGATATAAACGATTCCTTTCAAACCAGCCAAAGTCTCATCATTTTAATCATAATACCAGCACCTTACCATTCTTTGTAAAAACTGCGCTCAACGCCTTTTTGAGGAGACTTTTGGGTAATTACCATTGTGGTAGTTTTTTAATTACTTCTATCGAAAAACTTACCAAATAGAGTATTGTAGAAAGCGATTGAAAAAATTGATACTCTTCAAAAACAATTTAAAGTTTCCCAATATTAAAAATTAGATAATTGACCAACAGAAAGACTAACTATTCTTATGTCCTATAATTCCAATCTAAATCTCGAAGATAAACATTATAATCCACTTCAAATTGAGTCGAAGATATACGACTGTTGGAGAGAATCTAAAATATTTGAATGTGACGTTGATTCTAAGAAACCTCCTTTTTCGATTGTCATTCCACCTCCAAATGTAACGGGTCGATTACATATGGGTCACGCCTTAAACAATTCAATCCAAGATTGTCTTTGTCGTTTCAAAAGAATGGATGGTTTCGATGTCTTGTGGGTGCCTGGAACTGACCATGCAGGAATATCAACCCAAAGCGTTGTTAAGAAACATCTTGATAGCCAAGGAATTAATTTCAAAGAACTCGGCCGCGAAGAAGTAATTAAACGAATTTGGGAATGGAAGGAAAAGTACGGCAATCAAATTTTATTTCAACTGGAACGTCTCGGTGCTTCCTGTGATTGGACAAAAATAAGCTTCACTATGGACGACGGCCTTTCGAAGGCTGTCAGGTTTGCCTTCAAAAAACTATTTGATGACGGCTTAATCTATCGCGGTAAATATATTGTAAACTGGTGCCCTATCGATCGTACTGCTCTTTCGGACGACGAGGTTAGTACGGCTGAGGGCGGAGAACCTGGTCACATTTGGCAGATAAAATACTTTCTTGAAAATAGTACGAGTGAATTTGTTACTATCGCCACGACGCGACCTGAAACGATGTTAGGAGACTCTGCAATTGCTGTTAATCCAAAAGATAAGAGATATTTATCTCTTATCGGTAAGAATGTGCAATTGCCACTCAGCAATAGATTAATTCCGATTATTGCAGACGACTACGTAGATACAGAGTTTGGAACCGGTTGTCTTAAGGTAACTCCGGCACATGATATAAATGATTTTCAAATCGGCCTCCGTCACGATTTACCACAAATCAACGTAATGAATGAAGACGCGACCATGGGTGATCAGGCACCACTTGAATATCATGGGTTAGATAGATTTGAGTGTCGTGAAAGAATTGTTCGAGAACTTGAAGCTCTCGGTCAGTTGGTAGGTATCGAAGATCGGATGACTCCAGTAGGCCGAGCACAACGTTCAGGCGCAATTATCGAATATAGATTGAGCGACCAGTGGTTTGTAAAGATGCAACCACTAGCTAAAAATGCTTTGAAATTTTCTGACAATGAAGATTTAAAATTATTCCCTGAAAGATGGGATAAAATCTATCGACATTGGCTTGAGAATACTAGAGACTGGTGCATTTCTCGACAGATCTGGTGGGGACATCAAATTCCCGCTTGGTATCATAAAAAAAGCGATAAAATATTAGTTGATACCGAAACACCAAAAGAAGTTTTAGAAAATCCAAACGACTGGGTGCAAGACGAAGACGTTTTAGATACTTGGTTCAGTTCGGCTTTATGGCCGTATTCGACGATGGGCTGGCCAGATACTACAAGCCCGCTGTTATCAAGATATTATCCAACTTCAGTACTATCTACCGCAAAAGATATTATATACTTTTGGGTGTCAAGAATGGTGATGACAGGAACACACTTTCTCGACCAAGTACCATTTAAAGAGGTCTATTTTCACCCCGTTATTTGTGACGCGAAGGGGGAAACAATGTCAAAATCAAAAGGAAATGGCATCGACCCTCTTCATGTCATAGAAGGCGCGACTGTAACGGACCTGGAAGGACCTATTCGCGACGCACGTCCGCAAGCGATGGATAAGATGTTAAAAGATCTTCATTCTAACTATCCGGATGGATTCGAAGCTGTCGGCGCAGACGCCCTAAGAATAACACTGTTATCTTTAAACTCACAGGCACAGCAAGTTCAACTGAGTCTAAAAAAATTCGATGAAGTTGGAAAAAGATTTACCGACAAACTTTGGAATGCCTCGAGGTTTGTTTTATCCAAGATTGGTGATGGATACGACTTGAATCTTATTCAAAGTAAAAAACAAGAGTTACAAGTTGAAGACCAATGGATACTTGGAAAATTGGAGCAAACCATCTTAAGAGTTCGAAGTGGTTTTGACTCTTACAAGTTTCACGAATCTAT
>CAYYIQ010000117.1:0-10479 GCA_964472005.1 uncultured Bdellovibrionales bacterium
CTTTTGTTGCTTGATGTCTTATGCTGTCTTGAGGATACCAAAAGTCTAATATCAATTCGTCGTCTATAAATAGTCTTATTCCGTCGTCAGATATTGTTTTAAACGTTAATGAATCATTTTCCGACATTGTGATTACCGATTCAAATCGCGCAGAGAAGTTATTAGAGCTCATTCCCTTTTTTGGGGAGCCTACACCCCAGTTATGATTGATATTTTGTTCGTTATAAACACCAAAAGGTGTTCCAGTAAGATCTTTATTTGAAAAATAACTCGCTCTCCAATAGTCTGGGAAAAAAAGATATTTTATACCAGAAAATAAAATGCCGGCTATGATCAATGTCGGAATAAGTTTTTTTATGAAGTTAAAAGAATAAACTGACCAGTCTGATTGGATCTTTGCTTCAATCTTATTCGAGATCTTTTCCCTTAAGTCATTATCTATATCGGGGAAGCTGCTATCCGCGTCTAAGATTTTTTTTATTTTCTTTTTTTCTTTGTCATTTAACCCTTTTAAAATTTCATCACAATCTTCTCGATCCTTAAGCGATTGAACAAGAATTTGTGTCCTAATAGGATTTAATTCAGGGCCATATTGTTTGCAAAATTGATCTACTGAATTGAGGATTTGAAGTTTTTTTGATGTCGAATGATCTTTCATTGCCGTTTGTTTTGTTAAATCTAAGTTTGAATACTAATTTCTATTCTATCCTAATAAATAATGACCCGTCCATATGAGTTTTAGCCCGATTTTGGTGCGTTGTGCTAGAATAAAATCAAAAAGCGGGAGATTGAATTTTATAAATTGAGAACTTCTGTGATTTCATCTTGTTAATTTGTTAGGCAATATCTATATTTGCCCACTGAATTTGGTATATTTAAGAATCTTTTTGGACAAAGATATGATGAGAAGCACTATTTTTGTCTTAGACAGCTAGCTGTCGTTGAATTGTAATTTTTATTAATCAAATAGGATGCAAATTCTTTAAGTAAGATTAATTGTACGACCATAGATCTACCTCTTAAGATGTACTGCGTTTGTAAATAATTAGTCAAATTTCAGTATCTTCCTTAAATCACTGGTTGCTCCGCTTGCTCTGTGGTTAACTATTCTTAAATTAATTATGGTATTACGGACTTTCATTGTGAGTTTATAGAATTCAATCGGAAAAAATTAATGCGTTCAAATTTTGATGTAGTTATTATCGGTGGTGGAATAATTGGGGCAGGTTGCGCATTGGAAGCTTCTGCTGCTGGGCTGAAAACTTTATTGTTAGAAAAGTCCGATTTTGGTGCCAAAACATCGGCAGGATCCTTTAAAATTATCCATGGTGGACTTCGTTACATTCAACATTTGGACTATTCTCGACTAAAAGAAAGTGTTAACGAACAACGATATATAAGACAAGCCGCACCAAACTTAATTAAACCATTACCATTTTTAGTTCCATGTTATGGATATGGAATGAAGAGTAAACTTGCTCTTAGAACTGCATGTTCTTTATATGAGTCACTTGCAAAAAATCGTAATGAAGACGTTTTAGATGAACTTAAACTACCCAATCATCAAGTTCTAAGCAAAGAAGGTGTATTGAAAGTTGCGCCACTTTTAAAACAAGATAAGTTGAGCGGTGGTGTCGTCTTTTACGACTGTCAGATGCTGAATCCTGATAGATTGATGATTTCTATAATCAAAAAAATTGAAGACAATGGTGGAATTGTCAGGAATTATTGTGAAGTTATCGGGATACGAACAAAACCATATGGAAGCATAAGATCTCTTGATGTGATTGAAGTTAGAGATTTATCAACTCAGATGAATTTTTCGGTAGCTGGAAAAGTAGCTATAAATGCCTTAGGTCCTTCCGCTAGCCAAATTGCTAATTTGATTGACGAGAATAAAGAAGCGAAAAATACTCCTCCCCAGATTCTTTCCAAGGGAATTCAACTTGTGCTTCCAGAGATAGTCAAAGATTATGCTCTTTCAATTGAAGGGAAGGGCGAAGATTCCTCATCTACAATCAAGCGGGGTGGCCGCTCTTTTTTCTTACAACCTTGGGCTGGTGCGACGTTGGCTGGAACCACAGACTCAATTGTGAAAGGTTCAGATGAGTTCAAAATTACTCTAACAGAAATAAAGAAATTTATTTCGAGTCTTTTCGATGCTTATCCATCAAGTCTCTTAAAACCCGCTCATGTACAGCATGCGTTTGGTGGATTAAGGCCAGTGGATAAAAATGTACTGAAGCTAGTTCAGAGTGGTGTAGATCGTGATGAAATGGTTAATACCAGTCGGGATGAGGACATTGTTGATCACTTGACGGAAGAATGGGGAGGTCTACCTAAAATTAATAACTTTTTCAGTGTGGTGGGTATCAAATATACGACATTTAGAAGTGTTGGGGAGAGGGTTGTGAAATTGCTAAATGATCGGGAGTTTGATGGTGCAATATTTAAATTTAAATCTGGTGAATCAAAGAATCAAAAATTTTTCGATTTAGAATCCGTTCCAAATCTAGAAAATATGATGCAGCTTTGTTTAGATTCAAACTTTCAGGTGAAACTACCGGAGTTAAAATCGCTTCGAACGATATATGGTTCAACAAGTACTTATATCTTGGCTGGTGCTATCGAAAATTCACGTAAGCATGGTTTAAATTCATTTGATTCGTTACTTTTTAGTAAGGTTGAATACGCAGTTAGGTTTGAACACGCAAAAAAACTTAGTGATCTGGTTATCAGAAGAATACCGCTCTCTCAACTCGGTTTTCCTGGGCACGAGATTGTTGAAAAAGTTAGTAAGTTTGCGGCAGTTAACTTGGGTTGGAGTGAGGAAAAGAGAGTCTCAGAGGTCAACGAAGTCAGAGAAGAGTTTACTTTTTCAGATTAACTGATTGCTCTAAGCATGGCCGTTAGTTTCCATTTGCAGGAAATGCCCAAACGCCAAAGTTACCTCTTTTCTTTTTGTCTAGTTCTAATGTGTTTTTATTTTGTCGTCCGAGACGATCAAATTTTTTTTCATCTTTCGCTAATGTCTTCTTAATTTTTAAATCAAATTTTCGATCTTGTTCTACTTCATAACTTTCAGCTTTTTTGCGAGGTTTATTTGGTGCTTCGCAATCTTGAGGGGTACATTCCCACTCTCTTAATTGTTGGGCGACAGCGTACGTTGTGTAAACCATTGACGTACAAAGCAGGAAGGCTAACAGGAAATATAAGTTATTGACCATTTTAAAAAAGGAAATCATAGATAGACCACTTAAAAGATTGGCTATATTTATACACTGATTTAGGTATGATTACAACTTTTTGGATTTTGAAAGTTCAATGCAAGTGACGAAGTGGGATTCGGTTTTTTCCATTTTACTAGAGTCGGGGACTACTTTCCAGATCCAACTGTCTAGAATTTTGAAATTTATTGTTGCTGGAAGTTTGCAAATCCATTTGACAAGATCAAACGTAAATAATGCATCTTGCTCAACAATCAAATTCTCTCCCTCGTTTTTGAAATGAAACTTTGGCGTAGGTAAAATCGAGAGGGTACTTTTATCCAGTTCTATTTCAAGTAAATTTTTTTCTGGAAAGTAGTATTTGTAATCAAATACAATTAGGTTCGAAGGGTTTTTTGTGGTCGGGATTAAATGATTTAAATGGGACTCGATAAGCATCGACGAACTTTTATTCAAGGCCTTTAGCAAATCATCTTTTTTCCGTTCAGTCATTCTATTGCCAAATCTTTTACGACTAATCAAAAAGACTGCTTCCTGCCAGTGAATTGGAATTTGAGATAGTAGATTGAGGGAAATGTTTAAATTAGCTTTATAAAAAATAGGTGCCGTTGTTGTCCTTCGGTCAATGATATTTTCAAGAGCTTCGAGAAACAGTTCATAGCTAGTAAATTTTGTTGAGGTCAGATAATTTAGCCAATCTGCTAATTTTAGTGAAACATCTTGTACGATCGGTTGAAAGGAAATATCTCCTAATTTGTCCTCCCAAACTGGATAGAAATCGATATTCGCATCTGTTATTATGATCGAGCCAGCAGTTTTTTCTTTAGAGAAGTTTTTAATGGACTCTAGGGGGACATCATTTAGTGGGCCTGCTCCTAGTATATTAATAGAGGATGCAGATGAGTGTCTATTTAACCAATCTTCAATGATTCTTTGGGATCTATCATAATGATACTGCCAGTCGCTTGAGTAGATTCTTGCGCGCCGATTAATTCCTTTCCCCTGTGAAGAAAATTTCAGAAAATGTTCGAAGGGTGTTTTTAAAATAGCTTTATGAAGAATCATTACTTATTATTATAGTGTGTGATCTAATGGTCCGAAGTTTGATTTAATACATTTTTGATGTTTAGGAAATTTCAAAAATCGTCAGTAAGTTTTCTCGACAGTGCTCAAGTGGTTGTTAAATAGGTACTAATAACTAGATAGAGAAGCAAGTCTCAGAATTACCATATCTCATTCCGTTTTTAATAACCTTAGATAGGCTTGTTAAATCGACGTTGGTACCGATGCTCGGGTTCGCTAGAGTATCATTAGGTCAAGCATCATTAAACTCTTCGGAGAAATTCGGCTGCGGCAAGGCTGTTCTTAGTCGAGAAGACAATTGTTTTAACAACTCGTAAAATTCAGTACGCCTGTAGAGGTACGAATACTAGAAATAAGAAACAATTTGCAGACTTTTTACATCTTTTAGTGCAAGGTTCAAGGTTGCTCCAAGTTATAAAAGAGGAGTATGCTGCTCTCTACCTCTTAAATTCACTGTTTTTAATAAGATTTTCCGTATTATGCACAATTGGTTCTCAGATTTTGATCTTCATCTCTTTACGCAAGGTACTTTTTATCGTTCATACGAAAAAATGGGTGCTCATTCAGTTGAAAAAGGTAGTGATGCAAAAGGGTTTCATTTCGCTGTATGGGCACCAAACGCTTCTAAAGTAAGTGTCATCGGTGATTTTAATGGGTGGGATCGTAATTCCAACGAATTGAAATCTCTTGGTGGTTCTGGAATTTGGTATGGTCTTGTTGAGGGAGCGCGGGAAGGGCAGGCTTATAAGTTTAATATTCAAAATGATAAAATAGGAAAGTCGCTCGAAAAAGCAGATCCCTACGCTTTCTTTGCTGAGACTGCACCTAGAACAGCAAGTCGTTTATGGGTCGATCGTGGCTATCCATGGTCAGATAAGCAGTGGATGGAGGAACGAGAGAGGACTAAAAACTGGAACGAAAGGCCGATTAGCATATATGAAATTCATTTAAGTTCTTGGCAAAAAGTGCCTAGCGAGATGAATCGGAGTCTCAGTTTTAAAGAGTTAAGTGGGATATTACCAAATTATTTGAAAGAATTGGGCTTTACCCATGTTGAGTTCTTGCCACCATTCGAGCATCCATTTGAAGGTTCTTGGGGGTATCAGGTAACTGGCTATTTTGCACCTCTTAGTCGATTGGGTACTCCTGATGAATTTAAAGACCTGATCAATGCTCTTCATTTGGCAGGTATCGGAGTCATTGTAGATTGGGTTCCAGCGCATTTCCCTAAAGATGAACATGCTCTTGCTAATTTTGATGGCACTTCGTTATTTGAACACTCTGATCCAAAACAGGGGCTTCATCCTGACTGGCAAACGCTAATTTTTAACTATGGACGGAAAGAAGTTTCCAACTTCTTAATTGCTAGCGCCATGTTTTGGTGTGACGTGTTTCATGTTGACGGCATTCGTGTCGACGCAGTCGCAAGTATGCTTTATCTCGACTATTCACGAAAACATGATGAATGGATCCCCAATAAATACGGAGGGAGGGAGAACCTCGAAGCAGTTGAATTTTTAAAGCACCTTAATTCACAAATGAAGTCTAGCTTCCCATCAGTAATGACAATTGCCGAAGAATCTACAGCATGGCCTCAAGTTACGGTTCCAGTTGAAAATGATGGTTTGGGTTTTGATTTTAAATGGAATATGGGATGGATGCATGACACGTTAGACTATTTCGAAAAAGACCCAGTATACAGAAGCCACCACCATAGTCAGGTAACCTTTGGTTTAGTGTATGCATTCTCTGAAAAATTTATGTTGCCTTTTTCTCATGACGAAGTGGTTCACGGTAAAAAATCATTGCTAGAAAAAATGCCTGGAAGTGAGCCAGAAAAATTTGCGCACCTAAGGAAGCTATATTCATTCTTGTATTTCTACCCAGGGAAAAAGCTTCTATTTATGGGTTCCGAAATCGCACAGAAAGCAGAATGGAATCACGATAGTTCATTAGACTGGTCATCAGGATCTCATGCTTTGAACCAAGGAATAAAAAATATAATCGGTGATCTCAATCGATTGTACCTTGAAGTCCCAGCACTTTATGAACAGGATACTTCACCCTTAGGATTTGAATGGATCTCATGCGAGGACGTTGATCAAAGTGTATTTTGTTTTTATCGAATAAGTAAGAATGATGAAAGGGTTGCAATCGTAATGAATGCAACACCTCTTGGTCGAGACAATTATCGCATTGGGTTAAGGGATAGTGGAGAATATCAAGAAATCTTTAATTCAAATAGCCACTATTATGGTGGGAGCGGTCAAGGTAACCTTGGATCCAAAAAGTCTGAAAAAATTGCCTTCCATGGTTATGAAAATTCTCTAAATCTTTATCTTCCTCCTTTAAGTGTTCTTGCATTTAAGCTGAGTCGCTAAGTTTAGATTTGTGCTTTGATTCCTGAAGCGCATTCTTATTCATAGCTATTTTGTGTGTAACTCGTTGTGTGTTCTTTTTAGCGGCCGCTTATTTCTATGTTCCCTATGATACTTTCATTGTTGCAAGGTTTTAATCAAGTGATTTATTGTTTTTCGTAATTCGACTCTATTTGAGTAGTCCCATCCTCACGTAGGAGGGAATCTAGGAGGGCTATTTCAAACACCAAAACCACTGTTTTAGTAAAAATGTTAGAGCTGTACGTGCGGAATATCATTTCGGATAGGTTCAAATTGAGGGACTCTACTCTATAATATAGCTCTAGACTTAAAACTCTTCTAGTTGATTAAATCTTCTATGCAATTCAGTCCATTAAAAAAACTTTAGCTAAATCTACGCAAATTACGAATTTTTTTTCGGAAAATTAGAACTTTTTTGAACACTGCAAAAGTCTGTACAAGATTTGGTCACATAATTTTGACGCAGTTGTTTCATATTTCGACAATATTTTTTCATCAATAATCCCACTAAGTGTCAATTTTTAAGCGTTTTTTGTGCTGAATCTTAGAGATTCAGGAAAAATTGATGCTGTTAGCGACTAAATTCTGACAGATAATACAAAGTTGGTACAAACTTTGCCGAAGTAATGACACTTTCGCTGAATTCGTGAGAGTCAAGTGACAGATACTTGGCATCTTATAATTCAATAATATTTAATAGAAGTTTTTATACCAAGGATCTTTGCCCATGTACGAACAACTTGTTCAGGCCGAAATATACGATAGAACATCTCGAGAAAGATCAATTGAGAATTTTACATCTGGTATTGTTACCGCTGATGGGAATATGCAAAAGATTTTCAATATAATTGAAAGAGTTGCAGAAACTAAAAGCACAGTCTTAATACTTGGAGAAAGTGGAACAGGTAAGGAATTGATCGCTAGGCTCGTTCATGAAATGAGTAAGGTTAAAGGACATTTTGTTCCGGTTAATTGCGGAGCTATTCCTGATAATCTACTAGAAAGTGAATTATTTGGATACGAAAAAGGTGCTTTTACAGGAGCCGTCTCTTCTAAACCAGGAAGATTCATGTTGGCGGATTGTGGTACTATATTTCTCGATGAAATTGGGGACATGAGTCCACATCTACAAGTTAAATTGTTGAGAGTCCTCCAAGATAAGATGGTTGAGCCGGTAGGAGGTGTAAAACCAAAGTCCGTTAATGTTCGGATAATTGCTGCTACTAACGCCGATTTACGCCAAAAAGTTAAAGAAGGTAAATTTCGCGAAGATTTATTCTATCGTTTACAAGTCGTTCCGCTTGATCTTCCAGCATTGAGAGATAGAGAGGACGATATTCAAATTCTACTCAACTATTTTTCTGAAAAATTTTCAAATGATTTAGGCCGTCCGCCAGTTAAGTTTAGTGAAACTGCTTTAAATCTACTATTAGAATATCGTTGGCCAGGTAATGTTAGAGAGTTAGAAAATCTCGTGCAAAGGCTTATCTTATTAGTCGATGGTGAATTTGTTACTGAGGATGACCTTCCTTTTCATGTAACTAACGGGGAAGACTCTAACTGTGATGACGGAAACTATTGCAATACTAAATTACCACATTCGGGCATTAATTTTAATAAGTTAGTTGATCAATTTGAAAGTAACTTGATAATGCAAGCCTTAGAGAGAACGAAGGGTAATAAGAAGGCTGCGGCCGAACTACTATCTTTAAATAGAACGACATTAGTAGAAAAAATAAAGAAAAAAGGCTTGGGTCTCGCAAGTGAAATAGATGTTTGTGAGGATTAGTATGGGCAAGATGTTATTTTTCAAATTTGTACTGACTCCTTTGCTTGTTGTTGGCTTTAATACCACCGCTTTAGCAGAGAGAGGAGATACGCCTGTCGGAGGTGATCATGAAAATCAACTTTTGACGATAAAGGAACTTACAGAGCAAGGGCATTATCTTGAAGCCATTTTACGGTCTGAAGATAATACCAATTATAAACCACTAGGTGAGATTATTGCTGCGGCTAAAAGTGCTTGGGCGTTAAGCTTAGTGTCCTCTGCAAGAAAATATTGGGATCAAGCTCTTAGCCACAAAGATTGTGTTGGTGTTGAAAAAGCAAGAGCATTACTTGCTCTTGGGTTAATAGAGTTTCAAGAACATAATTACGAAAGATCGAGAAGTTTGGCTGAAGAGGGAGTCGCCGAAATATCAGAGTCGGATTTGAGGGGTGAATTGTGGTTACTTGTTGGAGAATCGCTGAAAGCTCAGGAATTATATAGCTTAGCTGAAGGATATTTAGAAAAAGCTGGTTACGAATCCTCTGGAGTCCGCAAGCAAGAAGCTTATTTATCACTTGCTCAAGTTCAAAAACAATTAGGGAAGTTAAATGAGGCTAGGTCTACTTTAACTAGAATTGAGCTAAGTTCAAGTGTTACTACTAGAGCGCTGTCAGAGCTAGTAACAATTGATGCGAAAGCTAAAAATTCACAAGGTGTACGAACTTGGATTGGTGAAGGTAGAAAATCTTTTCCAAGTGAGTTCAATACTAGCGAAACTGGTTACAACATAGTTAAGGCCTTGGTGTCAGAAGGTTTGATAAATGACGCAACTTCGGAAGTCCAGAAAGTAACTAAAGAAGTTCATGAAGACGACGTTTGGTTTCAACTTAGTCGAGCGTTAGTTGAAGAGTATTCAGGTAGAGAATATCTAGAATCGCTAAGTGCCAACTCAAATAAGAATCTCAACAGATAGGTATTAGGGTAGCCCAAATGCAGAATGTAAATCTAAGCAGCGATATCTCATCCACAAATTTTGAAATATCTAGTAACAATTCTTTGACTATCAACGAACGTCTGCTAGCAATGGGACAAATGGCTGCAAGTCTGGCTCACGAACTTAGAAATCCACTTGGTAGCATCGAGTTATATTCTAGTTTATTGAAGAGAGAGCTTAAAGACGATGAAAAGTCTAGTGAGCTTTTGCAATCGATGCTCACAAGTGTTCGAACAATGGGGCATATAATTTCAAATTGTTTGCAGTTCACGAAGGACGTAAAAGCTAGTAAGCAAGTTTACTCCTCTGCTGAAGTATTTCTTAGAGAGACGTCCGAATATGCACGACCAAAAGGTGAGTCGGCAGGGGTAGCTATCGAATGTATCGATGTCGGAGACAAGACATTTTTAATGGACCCTTTCTTAATGGGGCAAGTTGCTATCAATTTAATAATCAACGCCATTGATGCGGTAGAAAACGTTGATTTTCCTAAAGTCGAAGTGAAATTAGATCATCGGAATTCAGACTTTTGGTTATTTGAAGTCATAGATAATGGACCTGGAATTTCACCAGAAATAAAAAACAGGATTTTCGATCCATTTTTTACAACAAAAGAAAAAGGTACGGGGTTAGGACTTCCAATTGTATTTGGATTGGTGGAAGGGCATGGCGGTGAAATAACTTTTCAAAATGTGCCACTAGGTGGATCACATGCGATTGTCAAGCTTTACAATAAGGATTAACTGAGATGTCTGAATTTAATTTAAATGCGTTAGTTGTAGATGATGAAGCGCAAATGAGAAGTGCGCTTAAAAGTACGTTAGAAAGTCTAGGTGTTGCAGTTACAACTGCTAATAATGGCAAGGAAGCGTTAAGTGTATTGGAAAACAATACATTTAATCTTGTAATATCAGATATGAGAATGCCGATTCTCACTGGTGAAGAACTTTTGCAAGAAGTTTCTAGTAAGTATCCAAGTCTGCCGGTCATCATGATAACTGCCTATGG
>CAYYIQ010000118.1:0-10392 GCA_964472005.1 uncultured Bdellovibrionales bacterium
CACCACTTCAAAGCTTTAATACCTGAAGCTGCTTGTCTGTCTAATTAAATCGATTAGCAAAACCGTCTCTGCTTAACTTATTTAATGAATTCAACAACTAAATACCCGTTCTTTTATGTAACAATTGAGAGGACTGTCTCACAACACTTAGAAGCGAAGATCGTACTTTCACCTTCTGGCGAAAACCATCAAAATATATTAAACGCATAAACTTGGTTCAACGATGCAAGGACTCACGATCATAATATTAAAGAACAACTTGCTCTACTAACAAAACGATATACAACTAATTGAAATACTGACTATGCACAGCATTCTGAACGAAATTGCAGTTACAATTATCTCCGCAACAATCGCTGGCTTCATCTGCCATATTCTCAAACAACCAATTATCTTAGGATATGTCTTAGCGGGCGTAACCATCGGTAGCAATTTTGGATTTGGCCTCGTTGAAGATCCTCATACTGTCGAAATTATTTCTGAAATCGGACTAATTCTACTATTATATGTGATCGGTTTAGAAATAAATTTAAGGACGCTGCTTTCTTCAGGTCGGCAACTTTTGATCACGGCCTTTAGTCAATTTCCTCTATGCGTCCTACTTGGGATCGCTTTTTTTTCACTAACCACAGTCAGCTACGTAAACAGCTCTCTTGAAGTCCTATACGCGTCCCTACTCTGCGCACTTTCAAGTACGGCAATAGTAGTAAAAGGGCTCTTAGATAAAAAAGAATTAGATACAGTACCTGGGAAAATGACACTAGGTACATTGGTCATCCAGGACATGTATGCAATTATAATTCTTGCTATCCAACCAAATTTTTCGGCGATGGAATTTACCCCGATCCTAATAGCTATTGTTAACACAGTCTTAATTTTATGTTTAGGTTTTGCCGTAAGCAAGTATCTGCTCAAGAATGTATTCCACTTAGTTTCTAAATCTCCAGAAATGATTGTTTGCCTATCTATTGGATGGTGCGCAACCATGGCAGCAATTGCCGATGTAATGGGAGTATCAAGAGAGATGGGGGCACTAGTAGCTGGGCTTTCAATCGCGGCATTTCCATACAGTGTTAATATTACCGCTAAAACATTACCTCTTAGGGACTTCTTCTTAACGCTATTCTTCGTTTCCTTAGGAATGAAACTAATTCTACCCGAAGGGCCTGTCATCGTGCCGGTTTTAATGATGTCGATGTTCTTAATCGCGTCAAGATTTTTAACACTTAACCCAACTTTACTTGCTACAGGGGCTGGTAGACGTATTAGTTTTGTTACTAGTCTCAATTTATCGCAATTAAGTGAATTTTCTTTGGTAATTGGTAGTATCGGATTAACCTACCAGCACGTATCTAAAAATTTCGTCTCGCTACTAGTTTTCACCATGGTTTTTCTATCTTTAGTTTCATCGTACGCAATCCGCTACAGCCATCAATTATTCCTATTCTACGACAATTTACTCACCGCTATGGGAATGAAAGATAGGAACAAAGAGGAACCAACTTCAAATTCACATTTGCCAGAGATTGTATTTCTCGGATATCATCGTGCAGCAGAATCATTACTCGAAAAGATCTCTTCTGTTTCTCCAGACCTTATTTCAAAAATTTTAGTTGTCGATTTCAATCCGATTACTTTAAAGGGTTTACAAAACAAGGGTGTGAAAACTGTTTTTGGAGATATTGCTAGTTTCGAAATACTTTCTCACTGTCATTTAGAACATTCGAAAATCATCATTTCGTCCATACCAGACATGCTGCTAAAAGGGACGAACAATCTTCTACTCTCTAAAATGATAAAAGATATAGCGCCTAATTCACTAATAGTTTCAACGGCAGATAACGTCCTGCACGAAAAAGAATTAATGAAGAATGGGGCGAATATAACTGTCAGTCCTTTCGATTTGAGTGGTAAATGGTTAGCAACTATCTTACATGACTTATATGAAAACAACAGCGATAGATTTCCAGCTCAGAAAGTAGCCGGTAACTAAAACATTATTTGTCTTTCATGTCCCAGACAGGATCATAATCATAAGAACCTTCTTCTAAAATCTTAGAAATTCTTTCTATGTATTTTTGGGAGATATAGTCATCAGATATTTTTTCAAACAACTCTTTAGACTCCGTTAAATTACCAGATTCGAATTTACCAAGAGCTTCTCTTAAAAGTTTCAATCTTTCGTCAGTAAAAAGCGAAAAGTTGCGTGAAGTTTTTGGCTCATAAATTTCAACCGAATCATTCTTACCCAAAACACGAATCGAACCGATAGTTCTAGTCTCAATATTTGGAGCAAGTAAATTATTGGTATCTTTCGAAAGTATAATACTTGAGCCAAAAATCTTATTCACCCCTTCTAAACGAGACGCCAGATTTACACCATCACCAATCACCGTGTAGTTGAAACGGTTACTTGACCCAAAGTTACCTACTGTAACTACAGCAGTATTGATCCCAAATCGGGTTGCTGGGAAATACCCATATTTCGATATAAAATAGTCTTCTTTGCATTGAAGCGTTTCAAAGCAGTCTAAGATGCAGTTTACAGCACTATTAGCGTGATCCTGATTTTCGACTGGAGCATTCCAAAAAGCAATAATCGCATCTCCAACATATTTATCAACTGTACCACCTTTTTCTAATATAATTTCCGTCAAGATAGTAAGATACTCGTTTAATAGCTCAACTAATGAATCCGGGTTTATCCTTTCCGACACTGATGTAAATCCAACTATGTCGCTAAACACGATAGTAAGTTTCTTTTTTTCTCCCCCCAGAGACAAACGTTCTGGATTAGAAACAATCTCATTAATTAGTGAGGGACTAACATATTGCTGAAATGCCTTTCTCAAAAAACGATGCTTTCTTCCCTCGAACTGATAGTCTATCGAGAGTCCTGCAAATGAAAAAATAAATAGGGAGAACATTGGATTAACAAACGGATACCAATAGTTATAGAACGAAGCCCCCACTACGACCCCGGAATACGTTACCCCTAAGATGATAGCTAGCATTGACTTTTTATACGAAGAAAGATTCATCAACGAAATTATCAATGCCAAGAACAAAACCAAGAATACGAATAGATTACGCTCGACTATAGTAGGACGATTGACAAAAGAATTGTTTAAAAGATTATCAAATACAGAAGCAACATACGAAACTCCCGAACCATTTTTTTCCACGGAAGTTGGGCGCAGGTCTAACAGACCAGGCGCTGTACATCCAATAAAAACCCAAGAATCTTTAAAAACACCTGGTGAAACGATTGGCGTCTCGCCTGCACTCAGCATTGCTTCCGATTGGAGGATTGAAGCAAACGAAAATTGTTCATACGATTTCTTTTCGTTATGAACTCTCACAATATTCGAGCTTTTTGCTAATACTTCTAAGTATTCATCGGCGAGAAACTGATCTTGCATGGTATTCAATAAAAACGAAAACGGCAGTGAAGGGAGTAATTGATCTCCAAAATTCGCTAAATGGTAATACTTTCGGAAAACACCATCCTCATCCGAAATTGCATTAACAAAACCAAGTCTTAATCCATCTCTTTTTAATTCACTGTATGGCAAGGTCAGGGAGCGATACGTTTCCGGTATTAGACTGTTTACTAATGACGTGTTTCGTCTAACTGACTTTAATAATTCATGCTCGGCAATATCTTCCGCCTTACTGTCTTCCGATTTTTTTGAATATTTATTAAGAGTAAAAGAATGAATCACAGGGAAGTCCTGAGAACTTGCTGCGGCTAAGGCTAAATCACCATCCATATTTGATGACGCTGATTCTGTATACAGGATATCAAATGCAACACCTTTTGCTCCAGATTTCTTCAAATAGTCGATTATATATACATAGGTTTCGCGAGGGATTGGCCAGCTTAACTGATATTCTTGTTCAAGAAAATCTAATGAAGACTGGTCTATCGCAATTATCTTTATGCGATCATCAAATTCAATTGAAGTATCAGATATCTTCGAACGCCAATCCCATGTTCTATTTTCGAGATCTTCAAATACTAAAAATTTTAAAATATTTGAAAGCAGAAAAAATAAAAATAATACTATGAAGAATGCGAACTTCAATAAAACTGCTGGATTTTTAATCGAGGGGAAATATTTCAAAATTATATTAACGTAAAGAAGCTAAGATTAATTTAAATCGCTTAGCCCTATCTTCTTCACCACCCACGGAGGTATCCGATTCTATATCCAATTCATCAATTCTATCAGTAGCATCTGGATGAGTTGAATCCCAACCACCTGTTCCCTGTTCGCCTGCCTTGGTTCCGAGACTTTCAAGCATATCTCTCAAACCAACTTTAGAATAGCCAGTTTTCTCCAATAAGCTGAGAGCGTACGAGTCCGCTTCGTACTCTTGTGTTCGACTATACCCTTTGGTCATTAATGAACTAGCAATGTCATCGATACTATTTCCAAATGTTTTGGTTAAACTGTTAGTAAGACCTGAAATTTCACTTGGTGTCGCTGCCCGACCTAACGCAATCAGTCCATCAGTAAGATCTGCTCCTTTAATGGATGAAATTCCATGTCCTTTTACAATGTGCGCGATCTCGTGCGCCAACAACCCTGCCAAAGCCTCTTCGCTTGGAACTATCCTCAAAAAGCCTTTAGAAATAAAAATGAAACCACCTGGTGCAGACAAGGCATTAATTTCTTCTGTATTCAATATTTGAACTTTATAGCCACCGTATGTTGCTGGCCTCTCTGATGAATTAGCAATAACTATCGCCATTTTGTTCAAGTAGTCAGTAATTTGCCGATTATCTAAAATCTGATACTGACCTAATATGGTCGCGGCGACACCTCTTCCTAGGTAATATTCTTGTTCTTCTGAGATATCCTCCGCAACATTGTTTAACTTTTCACCAAAATTGAAAAGTGCGCTAGCTTGAGAGCCAGTAACGACACCACTTTGCACAAGCATTTGACTTCCGACTGAATTGAATGATTCGAAGTCTTGTGTTGAACATCCAGAGAATAAAAAAAGAAAAACGATAGTTTTAGAGAAGATGATGTCTATTTTTGTTTTCATAAAGAATATTATTATTTATTTGGAGACTAGTTTTCCGGCCTTAACAAATTCATTTATTTGACTATCTGAGATGCTGATTTTTTCCATTCTATCAACTGCTTTATAGTTCAAACTTGAATTTAGCTTCGCGTATTTTCTTTCAACTTCTTTGTTAAAACCTTTACCAGCCATAACTACGCCATCTTTAGAAGATGCGCTCTTAGGAATGAATTTTGATTTGGAATTTAATTTCACACTTGAAGACGACAACATTGACCCGTGTAAATAACCTACTTTGCCGGCAAGACTTTTTATTTTAAACCAACTGTTAGTATCATCAAGCACGATTACGGGATCACCATACTTCAATCCTGTAATAGATTTCGCTAGGAAGGATGGTTCTATTTTTATTTTAGCTTCCCTCACTTTTAAAAATAGAGTTCTATTGAAGTCACTCGCAAAAACAAAATACGGAGAAGAGACCACGCAAATTAAAATCAACAAAAATTTCACTTACTCACCTAAAGTTATGTTTTGCGATATTTAACTATAGAAGCCTAAATTAATCAATTTATATTAGCCCAGCGATTTCGGATACTTTCATTACTAAAATCGAAGTACCTAAGACTTTCCTAGTTAGGTTGAATACAGCGTGATGTTCGTCGATAGATTTGAATTTTCGAGATATCCCAAATCACACTGTTAGAAAATCTCTGCAAATAGCTGCATTAAATTAAGCACCTTATGATAATAATTTGCTTTAAGATCCTTCCTATTTTGGTCGATATCCATGATTAGCGGCGGAGTTGAAAATTCCTTTCTTGTTACACTTCCGAGTGCTATGAGGAAGCGTAATGGACATTTGGCCGATATTATAATTATGACTCTAGCACTTTTAAGATGAAGAGTGTCTTAGTTAAGAAAGCACCTGAAATTTAGTAATTTTGGATTAGTGTTCGTAATTGATGGAAGTTGATCTTACAAAGATAAAAAGGATAACGTTATCTTTACTGAAGATATGATATTTTCAACAATACAATCAGACATTCAACGCACTTTTGAGGGAGCAAATGGAATTTAAATGCGTTCAATATAGTTATGGCAATAACATTGCCTTTGATTATCTTCCACGACCTTTGATTTAATGAACTACATGCTGCTTCGGTAAAAGATTGAAAATGAAACCATCAAAAACACTACTGAGAAACCTTAAAACAAGCGCAATACTTTCCATTATTTTTTCCTTTCAGGCATGTGGATTTTACGGTGCATTGCGAATCGGAGAAGAAAAAGGCTTTATTCACATGAGACCTCCTGGTTCACATGGTGTTATTAGTGAAGACTTCCCGTTTATGTACGTATGGAGTGACTTCGATTACAACTTACATAGAGAGACCGTAAAAGAGGAAGGTTACTATAATCTTTATATCGCACCCATCGCCGGGGACTATCTAGAATTATCGACCATGGAAGAATGGTTCCAAGACGAGATTCAAGAGTTACATTCTTACTTCCGCCAAACTCTAGAAGAAGAAATTGAGAAAAATCAAGCTGGAAGTATCAGAGTTCATTTGACGCATAATCGAGACGAAGCCGACTACGCGTTTGAGTGTCAAATTACAGAGATTAATTTCGGAACTCCGATCGTGTATGTTGGAACATGGTTATTGCCTATCCCAGGAATTGCAACGGCGGTGGATGCCACCACTACTCCGCTCATTGCGTTTGAAGCAAAGTTTGTGGACGTTAAATATAACAAGGTCGTCGCTGAAATTTACGATAGAAAAATCCCCAAGGTTCGTATTTTAGATTTAAGGAAAGCTGTTTCGATGACAAGCCCAATTCGAGAAGTGATGAGAGATTGGTCAATTGAACTAGCGAGAACGTTTTCATTCCGCTCTGATATCGATGACGACATCGAGGCTACTGATAGGTTTTCTCTACTTCCTTGGTAATAAAAACCCCTTCTGGAAATAAGAAGACACTCTTTCTGAAGTTCCAATTAGAGGTCTCCGGCGTCTGCCTCTATCCAAGCATGACGAAGTGTTAATTTGTGAATTATCCTGATTATTGCAGTACCATCCTCGGTTAGCGCAGACGAAAAGGTATTAGAAAAATTTGGTATAATTTAGGTTAATTCGCGGGCCTCGACCTAAAACAATCGAGTAAACTAAAGTAACAACTTGGTTCTTGACGAGATAGTTAGGTTATTTGTGCCTCGAGAGATATTATTGCTTCTGCAGTAATACTGTAGCCTCTGCCGCAATTCCCTCTTGCCTCCCAACAAACCCTAACTTTTCAGTTGTAGTGGCTTTGACGCTTATGAGATCAATTTCGACTTCTAAAATATTCGCGATATTTAATCTCATTTGATCGACATAAGGTCGTAATTTAGGAGATTGCGCCAACACGGTGGAATCTAGATTAACTAACTTCCATCCATTCATCAGAATTCCATCCCAAACTTTCTTCAATAGGACTCCGCTATCAATATCCTTGTATTCATTGTCAGTATCAGGAAACCAACTCCCGATATCCCCTAGAGACAAGGCACCTAAGATCGCATCGGTAACTGCGTGCATTAAAACATCCGCATCAGAATGGCCGAGCAATCCCATATGATACGGGATATTAACTCCACCAATAATTAATGGTCGATCTTCAACTAACTTGTGGACATCAAAACCGGAGCCGATTCTCACTTTTACTATTCCACCAATGGGAGATCACCAACTTTACTCGCTAACGAATCAAAACCATAAAGATCTGGTTGGTTAGTTATAATAGTCAAGGCGATAAATTTAGATACGTGATGAATAGTTTCTTTAGGTAGTAATCCTTTTTTTGCTAAAGTGAAAAAATCTCTTTTCTTGCCTGATCGATTTTGAGCATTTTCAACTCTAGTTGGACCAGCGTTGTAGGCTGCAACGACTAATAGCCAGTCACCAAATCTAGATTTTAATTCCTTAATATATCTTGCGGCTGCGATACTAGATCTTAAAACATCTTTTCTTTCATCGTTCCAAAATCTACAATTCAAGCCAAGGCCTTCAGCAGTTGGCTTCATCAATTGCCAGATTCCTTTAGCGCCCACTGGACTCGTTGCGGAGCTATCAAATTTACTTTCAACAAAAGCTAAATTCGATAGTTCATTAGGTAGATTATAATAGTCTAAAACTGCAGAGATCACTGGCAAATGTTCAGCTCTTTTCACCAATGGAATTTCCACATCATTTCGACGTTTACCGGTATATAATTTAAGATACCTCTGCACTTCAGCTGTTTGCTTCAAATTTGAAGTTGAAATCTTTTCAGTTTGAACATGCATTTTAACGGTTTTTCTATTTGCCTTAACCGAGGGAGCTTTCAAAGATTTGATGTGAGACCTGTCTAAGGAGGCTCTTACATGTCGCTTCCCTTTCGAGTTAAGTAGGATAGCCTGTAAATCTTGATCCACGATATTGAAGTTCGCACACGACATACAGCCAGCGACCGCAATAAGGCTTATAAAATATTTTTTAAAAAATGTTCTCATGATACCGACTTCAAGCTTAAATTTTGGTCAACGAGCAAAACCAAAAAACTTAAAAGTACTTAACTCCTGTCATTGCTAATAATTTTTCTATTAGGTTTATCAACGAATTAATCCATTTCGTATTCTCCCTTCAGCATAATCAAATCATTGTCTGAAGAGTTTCTACTTCTCGTTATTATTTAAGGCGCAATAAAAACTAACCTTATTGTTCCCTTTTGAAAGTAATATCCTAGATATGATCCATCCGAATCAAACTGCGGATATAAACCTTTGCACTGAACTAAAATGTTTTTGCAGCGTCGCAATAATTACGACTATGCAATCCGTTTAAGTCAGAGAATTTGGCATTCAAATTTAAGCAAAAATAATTATTGTGCTTAAAGCCGGGATGACATACTCTGCATCTTTAGATTGAGTCAACTCATCAAAGTTTTCATGATGTTTACAAAAATAAATTATCTAGTCGTATTGCCGACCATATTACTACTGCAATCAAGTTGTGCCCTCCAGCGACTAACAGACGATGGCAGCTTTGCGATAGCCAAGCATAAGGCATCAGAATTATTAGGCTTAAACGAAAAAACTGCTAATTTCCTTGAGAGCGGAACCATTACTTTAAGCTTCCCTGTCACTAAAACAGAGTCAGAAAATAAGGTAATTTATTCTTTGTCGACGACCCAAATTTTCGAAGAAAAAAATATCTCTGCGGTAATTGAACAAGACGAGAATCTAGCACTAAAACAATCGGAAATCAACCCTGGCGAGAGATTTGCCCCACTTCTAGGCTTTGTTCCCGTAAATGCTGCATTCCGGCCAGCCGACAATGAAGTCTGGATTGAACTAAATAGAGAAACTGCAGTTCTCAAAATTTTCAAAGGCAAGGAACAACTAAAAGAGATTAAAGCTCAAGGTAAGATAACGCTACCACCAGGTGAATATCCGCTACAACATAAACAGAAAGGCCCTCTTTGGTATGCGCCTGACGAATACTTTGAAAAAAGACAATTGAGAGTTCCACCACGAGGAGACCACTTCAGATACAGACGGGGTGCGCTCGGAACGTACGCCTTGTACCCGACAATGGATTTCATTATTCATTCTGGTCCATTTTGGTCCGAGGAGATCGGCGGGCTTAGAGTAAACGATAGTGAAATTGCTTCAATCTTCTTGTTGGTCAACGTAGGCGCGCCAGTTATCGTCAAATAGAGTCCGATCATCGAAGGTTTCGATTTATCGAATTCAGAAAACATTTTGCTTTGATTGATTTATCACTGGCACTATTCATTTAATAGAATACAGTTTCTGCTCTTAACCTAAAAGACCGCTTATTTACCAAAAAATTTCTCTCAACAATTCAGGTGGTTAGGAATTTCTACAATAATTTCTCGACCAAACTACATTCTTTTGTTACTCATGCGCCGCCAATTATCATAACTGAATACTATTAATGATTTTGGTAGGATTCTTGGCAGAATAACACTACAAGAGTTTTAACAAGTTTAAATAATTAGAGAGTAGAAGCATCATGGGAAGAGAAGAACTTGAAGTAATCAAGTCGGGCGTAGTTAGACGAAAAACTAAAAGAAAAATCGGACTTTTTATAGATGCGACAGGTCTTGATCGAGCTACGAGAAGACTCGATAGGAAAATAGACCTTTCTAAACTTGTCACAGGCCTTTCTTCAGGCCTTCAGATAGAAGTTGCGCGATACTATACGTTAATCCCTTATGAAGATGATGCAAGACAATTATCCTTCCTCGACGCGGTCGAGAGAGCAGGTGTCGAAGTAGTCACTAAAAGACTCCCACCAAAAGGTGTAA
>CAYYIQ010000119.1:0-3566 GCA_964472005.1 uncultured Bdellovibrionales bacterium
TTATGGAGTGTTAAACTCGGTCAAGATTCTTTCGAATGGACGTTGTTACTTTGACTTACTCGACAGTAACTCCGACGGAGTATTCATCCGATGTGTATTGTGGGAGAACAAGAAGTTCTTACTCGAAAAGCTTAAAGCAGTGGGTATCGAGTTAGAGGATAATATTCCGATACTTTTAGAAGCCGCAGTTTCGTTAAATCAAAAAAATGCCCAAGTCTCCCTAAATGTCGAAGGCTTCGTGCCTGAGTATACCTTGGGAAAGCTTCAAGCTTCGCGAGAACAGACTAATAATCGATTAAAACTTGAAGGTCTTTATGATAGAAACAGGGAGACAAAGCTTAACTTTCTACCTGTTAGGCTCGGCTTAATCACAAGTGATGCCGGAACCGTCATCAATGATTTTTTAGCCTCGCTGAATGTTTGCAACTTTGGTTTTCAACTCTATTGGTATCGCGCAAGAGTGCAAGGAAGAGGCGCGGAGAAAGAGATAATCGATGGAATAAAATATTTTCAGAAAAAGAATAGTGTAGATGCAATTCTTGTTTTTCGGGGGGGAGGTAGTGTTACGGATCTTGCGATATTTAATGAATATAATGTTGCTAAAGCTATTTGTAAAAGTAAGCTTCCCGTATTTAGCGCGATCGGTCACGAGTACGACCAGTCATCAACGCAAGACGTAAGTTATAAAAGTTTTGGCGTACCAAAGGACATTGGCAGATACTTTTCAGATTTAATCATCACGCGAACCGATGATTTAAATGAAGTTGGTGTAAATCTTCTTTACGAAAGTCACGAAATTGTATCGAGCAGTGAAAAAGCTCTAAGTATTGTGATGTTCAAAGTTCTTAAAGATATTAAAATTATTTTTAAGCAAAAATTGGAGAAGCTAAGGTACGTAGCGGATCGTATTCGCAAAAACGGACTAGATAGTTTTCAAGCACAAAATTCTAAGTTAGAAAAAGTTAAAAGATCGATTGTTAGGGAAACCTCTGAGACAATATTTAAATTTGAAAGTCGGTTAAAAAACAGAGCAACTTTGTTGTTTAAGCAAATATTTCAAATAAGCGAACTTGCCACGTACCGACTCACTCAACATAAGGCCCTTCTGAAAAAAGGATTTGAGGTTCATTCGATGTTTAACTTAAAGTTAGAACATCTTACAGGCATAGTTCAGAGCTTTTCGCCCGAGATCCAATTAGAACGGGGTTTTGCAATAGTGCGTAATTCCGCGAATAAGGTTTTAAAAGGATTGAAGGGGATTGAGGTCGATCAAACTTTAAGTCTGGAAATGGTTGACGGTAAAATAGACGTAAATGTTAAAAAGATAGAGGTAAAACCGAATGAAAAAGAATGAGAGCGAAACTTTTGAGCAGCGATTTAAATTTTTAGAGGAATTATCCAAAGAACTAAATGATGGCGCAGTCAGCGTCGATCAACTAGTCCCAAAAATGAAACAAGCATCCGAAGCGATTCGAATCTGTAAAGACGTATTGAAAAATACAAAAGTAGAATTAATCGAAGTCGAAAAAGAATTCGAAGAGTTGATGACGGAAGACGATTAGCGATCACAGAGATACAGAGACACAGACGGAGGAAGTGCTCGTTTCAATAGTAGGGAATCTGAAGTGCCAGAGTCTATACTATAGAAACGACTGCCTTTCTCTGTGACTCTGTGTCGCTAATTCAGAACGCCCAATGGGTTTGAGCGTTCTGAAAAAATATTTAAATTGTAAAATTTTTAGTGGACGGCCCTTGAAGATTTTTTGCCTTCAAACTTTTCTCCGAGAGCTGCTGCGAGAATTATTACCTGATGCATTCCCTCAAGAGTGTCGTAAAAGGGAACATACATGACGTTCTCTTCAATCGACTGTTTCTTTTCAAAGTATTTTGGATCTTCGGTTTGCATGATTAGGGGCGCGTGCGAATGTCCGATGCTCTCAAGCAGGAATTCTTTTTCTTGAGTATCGTCCTCAGAGAAAATTATTGCGTCTGGATCCATTTTGTCAATGAAACTAAGACCTTCTGTCACATCCTGAGCATGGAATAGCTCCACAGACGGATTCAGCCCTAACGCTTGAGCAATACACTTTCGAACTTGAAAGTTAGTTTGATCACCTTCTATTACTAGTATTTTTGTTGTTTTATTCACGTCTTGCAGTTCCTTTGCGTTATTTTAACGTTAAGGACTATGTCGACAGCTTATTGAAATTCCTTTAGAGGAATCATCTACGTTGATATTTTTGCGACCACAGAGGCACAGAGTGGGAGGTACCCGTTTCTATCGTACGGACTCTGAAGTGCCAGAGTCTCTACTGTAAAAACGCATGCCTTTCTCTGTGCCTCTGTGGTCGCAAAAATATCAATATGTTGAAAAATTCGGGGACTAATCTCAAAACACCCCCACCAATCACCTCAAAGCAGTTAGAAAATCAATTTTCTAACTGCTTAATCTGGAATGAGCTTCCATGATGATTCTTTCTGTGGTTTCCCATGAGATGCAGGCGTCTGTGATTGAAACACCGTATTGCATGTCTTTTGAAACTTCTTGCTTGCCTTCGTGGATGTTGCTTTCAAGCATTAGGCCCATGATTGGGGATTTGCCTTTGATGATTTGATCAATGCAATCAAGGAAAACATGTTCTTGAATTCTATGATTTTTAAATGAATTTCCGTGGCTGCAATCAACAAGAACTTTGGAATAAAGTCCTTCTGTTTTCAAAATGTTTGAAGCGCTCGCAATTGACTCAGAGTCGTAGTTTGGATTCGTTCCACCTCTTAAGACAAGATGCGTGTAGCTGTTACCTGTTGTTTCAAGCACCGCACAACGACCATCGCTATCTATTCCAAGAAAGTGGTGTGGCTCTCGTGCCGCTTTCATTGCGTTGACAGCGGTAATAACATTTCCATCTGTTCCGTTTTTAAAACCAACAGGGGTTGAAAGTCCACTGGCCATTTCTCTATGGGTTTGTGATTCAGCAGTTCTTGCGCCAATTGCATTCCAAGTCAATAAGTCGTCAATGTACTGTGGGGTAATAGCGTCCAAAGCTTCAGTCGCCGCAGGTACACCAAGATTTACAACCTGATGCAAGAAGCTCCTAGCTTTCTTTAAACCTTCCTTGATTTCAAACGAATCGTTCAAAAAAGGATCATTAATTAGCCCTTTCCAACCGGTTGTTGTACGCGGTTTTGTAAAGTACACTCTCATTAAAATTAGGAACTTATCCTGAACTTTCTCGGAAAGGCTGAGTAATCTTTTAGCGTAGTCGAGGCCAGCTTCTGTGTCGTGAATAGAGCATGGTCCAACCACGAGCAAAATGCGAGAATCTTTCTCATCAATGATGTTACATAGCTCTTGTCTGGATTTTTCAATCAAAGAAAGTGTCCTTTCAGTCCCAGGAGATAGCTTTCGAATATCATTTGGGGTAGGTAAAAGCTCGTATTTGCTTACGTTTGTGTCGGATGCTGTGAATTTTTTCATTTTTTTACTTAGATAATTGATGCTTTAAATAAACATGAAACCAACTTGTATTGCAATATCCGGTAGTGATCCTAGCTGTGGAGCAGGT
>CAYYIQ010000119.1:3576-10289 GCA_964472005.1 uncultured Bdellovibrionales bacterium
CGATAGACGTGTGATGGAAATTTTCAATGTCCGCCCATTAAGCGTAATTACAGCTATAACCGTGCAAAATGGCGATGAGGTATCAGATTTTTTCAGTGTACCAAAGGATTACTTAATTAAACAGCTTGAGAGCCTCTTTTCTCTAAATCAACCTGCTGCGTGTAAGATTGGGATGTTAACCGAAGACTCTGTGGCCGCATTGTTTGAGTTCTTTGAATCAAGAGAAAACTTAAATATCCCCATTATTTTAGACCCAATTTTAAAAAGTTCTTCAGGATTCTCCTTTTTAGCGAAAGAGAAATTCACTCGTATATTTAAACATTGTGCATTGGTCACACCTAATATTCCGGAAATGGAGGTTTTTGTTGGGTTTAAAATAGAAACTTATTCTGATATCGAGAATTCCTTAGTCTCATTTTCAAATAAATATTATTGCCCCCAAGTGTTACTTAAGGGAGGCCATAAGCTGGAATTTGCAGGTAAAGACTTTTTATATTCTGATGGGCACGTAGTTGAAATCTCAGAAACCAAACATAATATAACCGAAGACATTCATGGAACAGGATGTTTTCTCTCAACCGCAATTGCAAGCTGCCTTGCTAATGGGATGGAACTTGAAGATTCGATCCGTCTTGCAAAGAAAAAGCTAGTCGAGTACGCAGAAAATAGTATTCTGCCGCACCAAGCTAAAAAAAGAATTTTTAGCTTTTCGTAACTCCCTAACTAAGTTGATGCGAAGTGCCTTTGTTATTATTTCAAGTTGATGTAGTAACGACCAACAGGCATTAAGGTAGTCAGAAGTTTATCGCATTAAACAAATTTTAATGCTCTCCCTGGAAGGCTTTTTTGATCGTAAAATCTACAGTGATCGTCATCCCCGCGAAGGCAGGGATCCAGGTGACTTATGCTATCAGCTCTCCTAGATTCCCCGTATTAACAAACGAAGTGAAACACCCTCTATCTTTCCAATACGATCCATGTCGTTTAGTTGGTGATCGTTGGTGAGTGCCTCAAGATTTTATCCTGCGAATCTTAATATTGATACTTTCAACAAAGAGTGAAAATCCAATTGCCGAATATATATAGCCTTTACTTACGTGTTGGCCAAACGATTCCGCGACTAAAACAACTCCGATTAACAGGAGGAAGGATAGAGCTAGAATTTTGAACGTCGGATGAGTATTCACAAAGTCAGCAACCGATTTTGCAAAAACAAGCATGATTACAATCGCGATCATTATTGCCGCAATCATAATTCGAATATCTTTTGCCATACCTATTGCGGTAATTACTGAATCAAGTGAAAAGACGATATCAAGTAAACCTATTTGAATAATTATTTTAACAAAGGAACCTTTCTTTATATTTGCAATCGACTCAGTATGAGTCGCCTCCATCTTGTCATGAATCTCAAAAGTTGCCTTAGCGATTAAAAACAAGCCACCTACAAGTAAAATTAAATCCCTAACAGAAAATCCGTGCTCAAAGACCGTGAAAATCGGCTCGCTAAGTTGCATGATTGAAGAAATAAAGAGTAATAAAATTACCCGTGTAACAAGTGCAAGTGATAGTCCAAGTTTCCTTGCAAGTTCTTGTTTACTTTTTTCAACCTTTTCAACGAGAATGGTAATAAAGATTAGGTTGTCTATCCCCAGGATGATTTCAAGAAAGCTAAGGGTTAGTAATGCAGTGAGGTTTTCTAATGTGAATAGATCTACGAACATATTTTATAATATCTAAATGTTAATTGTTTGATAGGTGTTTTGCTATTGAAAATAAATTTTTTATTAAGGGACGTTTCTACGGTGAAAAATCGCTTTGTTTAAAAGTCTTTCTGTTTAGCAAATATTTCGAGCTTTTAACATATCGAACAGTTTTCTCGTATGACAATTGTTATAAGAAGTCGTAAACGGGGTAGTGCGTCTTCGTCTAGCAATCTCGGTACGGAAGTCGAAAGCTCTGAGGTTTTCTAATTTTTAGATAATAAATTGCTTAACTACGGCTAAAAAAATGTTTCTAACTCGGGTTCAAAGGGGTTTAAACAGTTGAAGTTTATTCGTCGCCCTGCGTGCACGGTTAAACTTGGTCACGCCCTGTTGGAAGTCTTAAGTCCTTGATTTCAATATGTTTAATTTAAGCCTTAAGATATTATGCAATTGTCTGCTATAATACTCAGGTTATCGGGGTGTTAAGAGTTCAATTAAATTTTAAAAATTTGTAGCAAAAGTTTATAAAATTTAATCAACGCTTGTAACGTCGCTTTGACAGTTTGATGTCTTAAAATTTAAATACGTAGAAGAATTTTTGAATACGCCGCGTTTATTCGGTGTGTTCGATTGGCTAAAGGTTTTATACAGATCATTTCTTTGAACAATGCGATTTGTACTTTAGATTTGCCCTTTTTGTTAGTTCACGTCGACTACCAAAAAGGGTAGGTTTAAATATCACTTCGATATCATTGTCTCCCAAGTCTAGTATCCTTGAATCGTAATTTATAAAGGTCAATGACGTGAAAATTCACAACGACACATTGATTCTACGGATAGAATTAATCACCTTAGGTCCAGATCAAATTCTTTTAGGGATGATGATCGCCTGGATCGCGAAGTTTGTGGTAAAGATTCCAACGGCTATCTTCTTTGTTCTGGATGAAGAAGATCCCGAAAATACCAATGTCGACGCTTTGAATTTTGAGGGGTTGAAACTACTCCTTGAAAGCGGCGAAGATATTAAAGAAAGCGAAATATTACACAAATTGAAGCTTGCTGAGGTCGCGCATCTACTAAGTAGCGCTTTACGTGATCTCACAATCGCAGAATGCGGTCCAGAACGACTAGCATTTTTCACTGATTGTGATGAATTCAAAAAGTTGGCACTCAAATTATTAAATGAGAACGAATCAGAAGGGAGTTTTGACTTAAGCGACAATGAAGAATTTCGCCAAGCATCAGCGGATTTTCAAAAGAAATACTCAACAGAGATCGATCATCGGTTACGCCCCTTATTTATTGAGCCGGGCCTATAGTTTTTTATTCAGGTTGTTTGCTGACCGAACAACCAAAACTCTTCCTTACGCACGTTTTGGAATTTTAAATTCGTCGATCGATTCGATCGCTTCCTCTTTTTTAGATGCTTTGGAATCAATATTCTTAACAAGTTGCCTTAGGAAAAGAGAAAGCTCGGCATCCGACGGCATTTTTTCTCTGCCTGTTGCAAGTTTATTGTAATAGTCTCTTAGGTAGAGTGAGTATTTTATGGCGCCATCTGTTTGTTTTTTGCTCATAATTAACCTTTAGATTTTTTAATCTAAAAATAGCCTACCTCATTTAATATCTCGGTAAAAGCTATTTAAGGCTTTTAAGAATACTCTTTCTAATGTTACTCTATTTTAGTGAGATCCCTCTATGCTGTTTTAATCACATCTCTTTGTCGTGTTTGGAATTGTGATGTTTCTTTTACGACTGACTAAGTGTGTTTATAGGCAGTTTGCCGCCCATTTAAGCTTTTAGCTAAAAATATAAAATTTACTTTAATTTTTTAATTAAAAGTTGAAATAGTAAGCGTCGAGAGTGAATCTTATTTGGGGTTACTAACTTTGCGTTAAAATTTTTATTAACGTTAAGTTCGGAACAACAAGTTTTTCGAGGAAATTTTTTTTTGTTTTATTATAATCAATGGGAAAAGTTTATGAGTAGTGATTTTTTGGTTAAGCGTAAACGTTATGCTGAATTATTAGTAAAATTTGGTTTGAACGTTCAGCCAGGACAAGTTGTGAATATCGGAGCAGAAGCATGTAGTCGTGATTTTGCGATGGACGTTGTCGACGCGGCATATAAAGCGGGTGCAAAATTTGTTAATGTTGATTTGACCGATCAACGTGTTTCAAGAAGCAGAATCTTGAATTCGGATGAAGATAGTTTAAAATACGTCCCATCATTTTTGTCGGTAAAATATAAAAGTCTTGTTGAAGATTCTTCAGCCAATCTTAAAATTATTGGTAGTGAAGACCCTGAAATTTTAGCCGACCTTGATCCAAAACGTTTGAATACAGTTCGCTTAAATCAACATCTTGCTATCAAATATTTTTATGATGAAGGAATAGGTAAATCAAAGGTTCATTGGACTGTGGCTGCAGCTGCAACATCGGGTTGGGCTAAAAAGCTATTTCCCAAGATGAAAGAAGAGGAAGCAGTCGAAAAACTTTGGAACGCAATTTTTGATATTTGTCGGGTTAACGAACCAGACTTTCTTGAAAAATGGCAAAAGCACGATGATATTCTTCACGAAAGAGCCAATAAGCTTAATAAGCTGAAAATCAAAAAGGTGCATTTCACTGGACCGGGTACCGATTTCCATGTTGGTTTCTCCGAAAAAGCCTTGTTTAAAGGTGGAAGTGATCTTGGGCCAAGAGGCGTAAACTTTGAACCGAATATTCCTACAGAGGAGGTTTTTACTACTCCAGATTACCGAGAGACCAATGGGCATGTATTAACGACAAGACCATTTTTGGTAAATGGAAGGCTTATTAAAGGTTTGCGTCTTGAATTTAAAGATGGAGTCATTCAATCATTTACTGCGGAAGAAGGTGAAGAAACTTTTAAAGAGTATATTGCGAGTGATGTTGGAGCAACTCGCCTTGGCGAGTTGGCTTTGGTTGGGATTGATTCCCCAGTCTATAAAAGTGGAATAGTTTTTGAAGAAATACTTTTTGATGAAAACGCCGCATGTCATATTGCAATCGGTTCTGCGTATAAATTCTGTTTAGAGAATGGTCCAACCATGTCAAAGGACGAATTACAGAAATTCGGATGTAATGAAAGTACTGTCCATACGGACATGATGATTTCTTCAGAGAACGTAAGCGTCGAAGCAGAATGTTACGATGGTAAGAAGCTTATGTTAATTGAAAACGGTACTTGGGTTAAGGAATTTAACTAGTCGCTTGTCGTTTCCTACGTTTGCTTGATGATCTGGGTCAAGCAAACGTAGAGCAAGAGGTGGAGATTTAATTAACTCTCTTTCTTTAAACTTTTAAATAGATCGGGAAGTTTTGGGAGTATGCTCACCACTTTCCGATATGTTCGTGCAGGTAGTGCTGGGTTTCCGCCGTAATCGCCTTTTTCGGTATATTTGCCATGAAGGCCTGAGAACGCTGCGAATCTACAGCCATCTGCGACTTCAGTGTGATCTGCAACTCCAACATTTCCTCCCAGTACAACTTGATTTCCGATCTTAGAACTTCCTGCGATCGCGGCTTGTCCGCACACGATTGAGAAAGATCCAATTTCTGTATTGTGACCGATCTGCACCAAATTATCTATCTTTGTGCCTAGTCCAATTGTGGTTGAGTCAATTGTCGCTCGATCTAAGCAAGCGTTTGCTCCTATGTCAACGTGGTCTTTAAGTACAACATTTCCTACTTGAGGTACGGGAACAAGTCCTTGTAATTTGTCACTGATATATCCAAATCCATCTGCGCCGATTATCGCGCCATTTTGAATCGTGATGTTTGAGGCAATTTTAACGTCTTCTCTAATTGTCACTCCGCTGTGAATTATGCTGTTATTTCCGATTTCGACGTTGTGGTAAATTGTGACGTTTGGGTGGATCGTTACGTTGTCACCAATCTTGCAGTTTTCTCCGATGAATGAAAATGGTCCAACTTGGCTATTGTTTCCGATCGTGGTTGATTCGGCGATAGAGGCTTGTTTGTGAATTCCAAAACTTGGTACGATTGGTGGATGGAAGTGCTTTACGATGTCGATAAAGGCTCGTTGTGAGTCTGGAACTTGGATTAAGTTAACTGCACTTGGGTTGCTTAAATCACTAATGGATAAGGATTGTGGAATAAAAATTGCGCTTACTTTTGTTTTATTTAGCAGCAATTGAAATGCGTTGGTTGATATGCCTTTAAAGAAAGTAATGTGTTCTTTCTTCGAATTTTCTAGCGAACATACGCCACTGATAAGAAAGTTTTCGTCACCGATTACTATTCCATTTGTGCTTTCAGCGATGTTTCTCAGTGTTATTTTATTAGTTGAATTCATCTTTTTTCTAGTCGTATTTTTTTAAAAAAGTCTTTTAAAAGCGTTGAACATTCTTCTTGTAGGATATTTCCTTCTATCTTTGCTTGATGAGGAAGTAGTTCGTTACTGCAGAGGTTCATCAATGATCCCGCGGCGCCCATTCTGGGATCGTGACATCCAAAATAAACTTCGGATATTCTAGATAAAACTATCGCGCTAGCGCACATCGGGCAAGGTTCAAGGGTTACAAATAGCTTATAATTATTTAGGCGCCAATTGTTTAGCTTTTTAGAGGCTTTTTCAATGACTCTAATTTCAGCATGGGAGCAGACAAATTGTTCTCCTTCAATTCTATTATGGGCGGTTGCTACTATTTGATCGTCTTGATCTAAAAGTATTGCGCCTACGGGGACTTCGCCTAGGTCAGCGGCTTTTTTTGCTTCTTCTAGGGCTATTTGCATGAAGTTTTTTTTTGTTTCTTGGTTTAGCATTTGGTTGTTTCGTTTTTTTGGGCGACCACAGAGGCACAGATGCACAGAGGGGGAGGTGTTTGGTTTAGTATGAGGTCTCTGAAGGGTCAGAGTGCCGGTTTGTTGAAACGGTTAGTTTTCTCTGTGCCTCTGTGTCTCTGTGGTCGCTAAGATTTTCATGTGTTGGGTTTACCAACTTTTGGATAGTTTAAACTTT
>CAYYIQ010000120.1:0-4928 GCA_964472005.1 uncultured Bdellovibrionales bacterium
AAATTAGGTTTAACACGATAATAATGGTCAATGACAGAGCCAATCTTCCAGTCAAAGTATTGCATATTTGCTCTGACGACCTTTGGGGTGGTGCAGAAGCACAAGTTTTTCTTCTATTTGAAGGACTAAAATCACACCTCCCAGGTCGAGTACACTCCGGTATTTTGACTTTCAATAATGGAGAACTCTCAAAGAGGATAAGAGATGCGTCTCTGGCAGAAGTTTTAAATGTTGATGAAAGTCTAGGGTTACTAAATCTTTTTAAGGCATCGTTGAAGTTAGCTAAAACATTCAAGCCAGATATAATAGTTTCACATGGCTACAAAGAAAACTTTGTCGCAGTTTTTCTAAAAACTCTGTTAGCAGCCAAGTGGATACACCAAATTCATGGGAATAGTGAAAATTATCAAGGAATTAACTCTATAAAGTCATCGATTTACTCTTCTATTGAAACGTCGCTAGCTAAGACTTTTGCCGATAAAATTATTTGCGTATCAGCCTCAACCAAAGAGACCTTTAAATTAGAAAGTTCTAAGAAATGTTTAGTCGTGTATAATTCTGCAAAGAAGTTAGCGGAAAGTATCCTAAAAAAGACCAACGATGAGAAGATAAGAATCTTTATAATTGGTCGTCTCGCTCCGATCAAACGAGTAGATCTCGCAATTGATGCACTAAAAAAATCTCTTGCAAATTGCCCGACTGCGGAACTACACATAGTTGGCGATGGCCCTCTCCAAGAGGAGCTTAAGCAGAGGGCTTTCAATGATCAAAAATACCAAAGCCAAATCCTATTTCACGGATTTAGAAAAGACTCTCAGAAACTACTGCACGAAGAGGGAGATCTTCTTTTATTAACATCAGACAACGAAGGTATTCCGACAGTCATATTAGAAGCGATACACTCTAAAGTACCAGTAATCGCTCGCAGAGTTGGGGGAATACCAGAAATACAAAATAAAATACCCAAATACCCGCTAATTTTAACAAATAAATTTAGCGCAGAAGGTGTCGCAAACGTCATAGAGGAATCAATACAGCAATTAAGTCACCTAAAAAGTGAGGCCTTAAATTGTGATACTTCCTTTTTTGAAGTAGAAAGAAACGCTCGCGAACATCACGAAATCTATTCCACTTTGGTTAATAATTAGAACTAAAAATGTCTATTCTTGATAAAATAAATTCCGATTCTCTTTCTGCATCTAGGCGTTTACTAATTGTCGTGGCGATTATTACGATATGCTTTCTTGTTATTTCAAATTTGATCTTAAAACCCAAACCGCCAAGGCTTGATAGCTTCTCAAAAACCAAAAAGATAGAAGACATTCAAAACACATTAGAATGGCATAAGACTCACAATCCTGGTGCGCTTGTCACCGAAGACTTAATCTGCTCTGCAAGAATCTCAACTGAAGAGAATAAACAAAATATATCCTTGACTTGTCCTGGACTCTTTTTAAAGAAGACGACATCCCTAACTCAAGATCAAGTCGCAGAAGTTTACAAATTGATCGAAAACAATTCGGACTTCTGGGTAGATTTAGACAACGAAGATACCTCCGCTATCAAATTTTATTTCTCTGCTTTCGCATTTGAGCTTAAAGAGATCCCAGCGATAACAGCCACCCAAGGACTCCTAGGTGAAGAGATTATAGCAAAAGTAAACTTCTTACTTTCCGCACCATCAGAAAACGTAAACTTAATTCTTGAAAAAATATACTCAGAAAAATTAGCTTCTAAAGCTAAAGAAAGCCTACTAATGCCAGAAAATCTTCTGATAGAATCGACCACTACCTTAAGAAATAATCGCTACGGCTACTACCTACCAATCAAACCACTCATCCGTTTATTTTAGCGTCCATAGAGGCACGAATACGCCAAAAAAATTGCTGCTACAAAACGACATCAGCGACTGGGTTAGAATACTTTTTGTGATGAACTTAACATTACTAAGAGCTTTAGTGCCCAGGCTTCGTAATTTCCTAGAGCGCTCTTTCTTTTCGGCCCTAATATTTTTTCGAGAGCGTAGATAGAACCTGCTCCATTTCTAATTTGGAACAGCTCTCTTTGCAACGATCGCTTTTTCTCTAAGCTTTCGTAGTAGTTGAACAGCTGAATAGCCTTGCCATCACTCCCTGGCAACGCTTTTGCATAATTCTTCATGAAGAATTGTAGATTCGGAAAGTTGGTGACTCCAACATAATTCCGTTCAATTAATTCTTCAATATCGGCTTCCAGATCAAATTCAGACATATCAACTACCAATTTACTTACGAACTTATGATTAGTTCGACTAGTTTATGTAATCATATCCGAATAAAAACTTTTCTGCTTCATTCCAGATCTCAAATTTTACATCAACGGTCTTAGTTGCGATTCTGGCTCTTATCCCATTAATGTCTGCATAGTTTTGCATACTCTCAGCAAAATTCTTAGACGATTTATAAGAAGGTGATTCTTTTCGATGTATTAGCATTAAATCTGTTTTTAATACTGGATACATATCGATACTTAAATCTGGCGACAAAGGATTAGTACCAAGGCCTCTCGGAAATAAATATTCAGGATCTGGTCTAGTAAATTCGAGAGATTCAAATGCAGCTCTTGCGATTCTTTTTGGATGGGTCATTGCAAATCTTTGAACAAAATCTCCTCCCATCCCATATCCAAACATATACATTTCTCTGACCGAAAGATTAACTTGCTTACTCAAAAATTCAATAAGCTCTAACAAACGCTTGTCAGAACGTTCTCCTCGCAAGTTGAACGATCCGAACTCTGGATAAGTTATCGCATCAAACGTCGGGACAAGTACTGCCATTTGGCGTTTTTTGGCCGCACGCCAACAAACTGTAAAAACATCGTTAGCAGCGAGATCTCCATCATGAACACAAACTAAGAGCCAAGGTCGTAATCCTGTTCTTAATGCAGATGCGTTTTTACGAATTGAAGGATGATAAAAGAAATATTTCATCCCCTTATAAAATCTAGTTAGCCGCATACCAGGAGGAAATTCGGTATCAACACGCTGTGGATCAATTTCACCTAACGCATAGTCGAGCGCATAAAATGCTGCATTCCTTGCTCCAGGAGATTCCTCAAGTTTAGATAAACTAGTTCTAATTGCATACACGGCTTGAGTACTGCCAATCGTTCCTAAAGACGACGCTGCGCGTTTGCGAAGTTCATCGTCTTTTTCTTGCCTCAAAGTTCGAACTAATACTGGAATTGGCCAATCTGACTGAATTTTACCCAATGCAGAAATAGCAGCTCGCTGACTATCAAGTTCACCGTGTCGCGTCTCAAATCTTAACGCTTCACCAGCCCTTTTATCACCGAGCTTTGCTAGAGCATCAATTATAAATAATTGTTTATCAAGATTATTTCCACGTTTTAAAGTTTGCCCCAACAAAGACGTATCACTTAACTGAGCGGTCTCTTTTAATTGCATTCCAGATTCAATTCTAGTTTTTTCATCTGGAGAAGAGAGTCCACGAAGTAGATCTTGTAACTTAGCTTCGTGAGCTAAATCTTTTGCAATATTTTCTTCGTTGGGTCGTTCGTCTAAGGGCACCAATTCTTCTTCAATCGAAGTTGTACTTGCATCAGTTTGCGCCTGGGCTTGCCCAGAAACTAAAAGACACGCTACCCCTGTAAAAACATAAACCAAACAATAATTTAATTTTAATAATCTTGTTACCATAGCCCTGTAGTTAGGTTAGTCGACCTGTCAATTCTTTGTTATTAAGAACTTCCTTTAAATCTCCTTCGAGTCTTGCACCAAATTGTGAAACAACTCTGCTCGCTAAATATGAACCGTTTAGAAGGGCTTCTTTTAACGAATTATTTTTCCGATAACTATTTAGAAAACCAGCAGCAAACATATCACCTGCGCCGGTATCGTCGATCGCTTTTACTTTAAAACTTTCAACGCTTATTTCTTCATTATTAGAGGCAGCTATCGCTCCTTTATCGCTTAATGTGATAACGCCAACCTTAGTGATTTCCTTTAATTTCATTAGCGAATTTTCTACAGATGTCTCTGAAAACAGTTTTAGAGCCTCATTCTTGTTAGCAAAAACCATATCTGATTGCTTACAGACACTTATTAAATCATCTCTAAAAAAGTCAACAATAAACCCATCTGAACAGGTAACTGCTATTTTAACATTATTTTCCTTCGCGACCTTAACCGCTTTAGCAATCGCAGCTCGCCCAGTGTCAGTCGAAAACAAATAACCCTCAATATACAACCAGTCACTCATGCTAACGATCCTTTCATCAACATGCTCTGGACCAAAAGTACTTGTCACGCCTAGGTAAGTATTCATTGTCCTTTCCGCATCAGGAGTAATCATAAGTAGTGATTTTCCAGTGTTCACTTCCTTAATACGTTGGTTATACAAATGTACGCCTAAAAATCGTAGTTCTTCTTCATAAGAACTACCTGCTTCATCTTCTGCAACAATACATCCGTATGAGACTTTATTACCCAATGCGGCTAAAGCCACGCATGTATTAGCTCCTGAGCCACCACTTGAAATTTTAAGATCCTTACTGCCTAAATTGCTATGAAGTGAATCAAACGCATCCTGATCGACTAGATTCATGCTACCGGCTTCAAGTTTGAAATTCGAAAATTCCTCGAACGAAACTTCTACCTGCAAATCTACGATTGCATTTCCTATTCCTGATACATCAAATTCTTTTTCGTTCACTTCAATTATCTCCCTTAGCGTTATGTTAAATATGTGACAGATTGTTAAGTAGCTTAAATACCCGTCTAAATTTGGATTTTATCTAGGAAATTTATACTAAATCGAGCATGTAGGCCAGAGGCGAATCAAGACAGTACGCATAATGTGCTCCCTGAATCCTACGCTTGTTTCAACGCAGTTGTTGTCCGATCATTGCATAGGTTATTCGCTCAC
>CAYYIQ010000120.1:5028-10159 GCA_964472005.1 uncultured Bdellovibrionales bacterium
CCTGCCGTCATCCCTGCACCCTGCCGTCATCCCTGCACCCTGCCGTCATCCCTGCACCCTGCCGTCATCCCTGCGGAAGCAGGGATCCAGGAGTTGTATAAGTCCCGCACGTCCAACAACCGCTATTTCTGCTAAAACGATGCCCTCGAAGTTTGATATTCTCCTCCTGGATTCCCGATTTGGCGGGAATGACGAGGGGCATAAGAGTAACGATGGGGCGCGAGAATGACGGCGGGGCGCAAGAGTAACGGCAGTGCCCGGGAATGATAGTGGGGCAAGGAAACAACGGTAAGACGCAGGGATGACGGCTTTCGAAGAAATAACGGTGGGGACGAAGGAACAACGGTTTTTCGAGGAGACTACGGTGACATTCTCCGTTCGGAAATTTAAAATACGAAGGTAAAAAACAAAAAACCGCTTAAAAAATCGAACACCCGAAGATATCGAGAAACTTCGGAAACAAACCTATTAACGCACGCCCGTAGACTGAACTAACTCAAATGAACTTTTTGCTTATGGAACGATGTAAAATATTTTGCACAATTGGTTTAACTACTATCCCAAACACTTTGCGACTATTCAACTACCCTTCTTAGTTTACCATCAAACAACGGAACACTAATCTCAACCAAAGTTCCCTGCTCACCTTCTAGCTTTTTAATGTAAAAATCCGATTGATGTAATGAAATAAAGTAGGAGGCAATACTTAATCCTAATCCGCAACCTTGTTGCTCGTATGTTTCTCGGTTAAATTGTTCAAAAGCAGTCGCTTTTAAATCTTCGGCGTTACATGCACCGTTAAAGCCACTACCCCAATCTCTAATCGAAAATTTACAATTTCCGTCAGAAACAGAAATAGTAACGTCTATTTTGTTGGAATCTAAGGAAAACTTTAATCCGTTATCTACAAAACGTAGAATGGCATCGGCAAACTGTTCTTTAAAAACTTCCAAAGATTTACTGCCAACAGACTCCGATAAATTAAATGTGATTTCTGCATTAGGATACTGAAGGAGTAGATCTGTACTAAATTTTTCTTCGAGGAATTCGACTAGTTCTCGGATAGAAATTATCCCTTTAAATTGCCGATACGATTTTTCAGCATATCCGACATCAATCTGTTGCATCACCATAAAATCATCGACAAGCCTTTCAAGTCGTTGGCCACCTTTTAATATCGATTGCAGAAGTGTTTTTACCTGCTCATCTTGCAAAGCAGTATATTCGTCAATCAACAATTCGGTTCCCGTAGTAATAGAAACTAATGGAGTTCTAAATTCATGCGATAAAGTGTGAATTATTCTTTTGCGAAACCTCTCAAAACGCGACTTCTCTTGTTCTTGGCGCAGTTTCGCCTTTATCAACTTACCTTCGATAATTGCTTGAAGTTCCGCTGGAACGATTGGCTTACTTAAAAAATCATCTGCTCCTAGCTTTAAACTTTGATCCCTCGCAGCCTCGTCCTTATCTCCTGAAATAAACAGAAAAGGTATTTCACTCCAACTTGGATGTTTACGCGTTTCTTTAAACAAATCTAGACCTGATTTGAATGGAAGATTGTAGTCGCTAAGAATAATATCTGGAGAATGTCTAGTTAGAAACTCGATTGCCGCTTTAACACTTGAGACAAGCTTTACGTTAAAACCAATACAGTCCAAATTATGTGAGATAGCCTCACCAGTTTCAATTGAATCTTCGACAACAAGTACAAGCGAACGATTGTCGCTAACCTCAAAACTATACATATTATTTTGTGAATTCTCTAAATCCATTTCGTCCACATTAACAGCTCCATGAACTTCTCATATCCCTGAGAAATTAGTTTTATGTTATTCAATTGCCTAAAATGGATTCCTTTCTAAAGCCGAAAACACCTTAATTCGAGCCAAATCTCCATAATGCAATTTTAACCAACTCTTTCACCTATCGACAGACTTGGCTTTTTGCTAAAAATAAATTTTGAGATGAAGCTAGTGGGAATCTGGTAGAACGAATATGGAAATATAAGCTAAATATTAGCTATTTGTTTAATACTCTCGTAATTTCAGAACCTTAGAAAGCTGGCATAAAGCTATCAACTTATGGTACTAGCTACTAAAAATAACGGTATGGAGTTAAAATCAATGAATATTTTAGGATTATTTCCAGGACAAGGTTCACAATCAGTTGGGATGGGTAAAGACTGGTTTGATAAAAGCGACGAAGCAAAAAAAATATTTGCCACTGCCGATGAAGTTCTCGGATATTCACTTTCAAAGCTCTGCTTTGAAGGACCAATCGAGGATTTAACCCTTACCCAAAATGCTCAACCTGCACTTTTAACAGTGGGATATATTTCCTACAAACTATCCAACTTAAACCCATCAATCGTTGCTGGACACAGCCTTGGCGAATACACTGCCCTACTTGCAGCCAATAGTTTAAAATTTGAAGATGCCGTTAAGCTCGTTCACAACAGAGGCCAGTATATGCAAGAAGCAATTCCAGTCGGAGTTGGTGCAATGGTCGCAGTAATGGGAATGGACGAAGATAAACTTAGAGATTCGCTAGCAAATTTCAATAACGGTGTTGTAGAAATTGCAAATATCAACTCACCGGGCCAAATCGTTCTTGCGGGTGAGAAACAGGCTGTTTCCAAATTCACCGAAGTATTAAACGGTCTTGGCGCAAAAACAATCCTATTGAATGTCAGCGCTCCTTTTCATTGCGGGTTAATGAAACCAGCAGCCGACAAACTAGCGCTTGATTTAGACAAGGTTGAATTTAAAGCACCTGAAATTAAGGCATATTCAAACTTTTCGACGAAAGAAATTAAAACTGCAGAAGACGCTAAAAACCTCCTAAAAGAACAGGTTTGTGGAACTGTTAATTGGACAAAAGAACTTCTAAACATTTTTGAAGAGAATGACGTTCAATCATCTATAGAATTTGGTCCGGGTGGAGTACTCTCAAAATTGATGAAAAGAATTAACCCAAAAATTTCGCGTTTCGAAGTATTCGATTTCGCGAGCCTCGAAAATGCTAAAAGCAAGTTGGAGATCACCTCATGAGAACTAGAATGCTAAAGATAATAGCACTAACCGTGGCTCTCCTAACACCTTTGAGTGCCTTTGCAGAAGAAGATGCAAAGGAAGCAGCTGCAGAATATTGTAAGTGCACTAAAGAATCTAACGAACAGTTAGAAGAAGCTGTGAAAAAGATAAAAGCCAAAGATATGGCGGGTGCGTCCGATCTTTTGCAAAGGATGGAACCAAAAATGAAAGAGATGGAGATATGCACATCCGAGCTACAAAAAAAATATTCCGCAGATAAAATGTCTGAAGAAATGCAAAAAGAAATTGTGGCAGAAATTCAAAAAACTTGCCCTGCACCTTCAATGGAAGGCCTCGATCTCGTTCCATAAATTTCTAGACGATAAAATGTGAGTAGACTTAAAACTACTCACAATATAACTAATCCTACGAGCATCCATTCACCCTTCGACCACGCAGCCACTATTAATCACCATCCTTTTTGGGTCAGTCATTTTAGCTGTAACCTATCCCTGATGGCAGCCCGAAAACGGCTCCGACGATTGCAAACCTATATCACTCTAAACTAAACAGACCTCATTTGCGAAACAGTTTTTTCAATCTTGCGCGCATTAGGGATTATCATCAAATTCAACATCGTAGAAATCATTGCATACGGAATAATTTGCCCCGCATCATTTGAAGTTAACGCTGCGACGAACCCAAGATTAGTAATGGCTTCATTTAAAGCCAACAAAATGATTAGTGGTATGAAATTCATTTCAGCTATTTTTAATATCAACCGTTCCCTCTCTAACTCAAAGTTATCGTCGATTACATCGCTTGAAGATTTCATGATCTTATCTAAGAATTTTTTACTAGTTAAATATTTTCTTAATAAAAAGGACGAAGCCGCGATAATAATAGCAGCAGGAAAAAGTACAAAGTTTAAGTCAGTATTTTCTACAACTTCGACATTAACCTCGTTACTATTCAACATATAAACCAAATACACCAAAAGAAATACCGATCCAGTCAAGACAGACCAGAGGAGTTTTTGCATATTCATTATTGATTCTAGTTTTTTGCGGAATGGAATCTGATTTGAATTCATTTTTCACCAATCGTGGGAGCCACACTCCCTATAATTATAACAAGTATATTGGTCTTTTAGAATACTATCTGCAAAACTGGTGTGTAAAGAATAAAGTTCGTTTCATTGAGTGAGAAACTAATATTGTAGAAGGTGGAACTGTTTACTTATTTTTTTGAACCACGCATGGTGGATTTAGCGATTAATACCATTTAAAATTAAATTTCGTGAGCGGAAATTCATTTTAGATGGCGTATTCACGACAAACGTCATACGCAAATTCGAAAGGTTTGCTAGGATGACTCCGAAAAGTAAAAAAATAATTCTTAAGAAGGATCAATCAATTGGCTTCATCTACAAAAGTCGTTTATGCGGCTATCTTCGGAAATCTTGCAGTTGCTATCACAAAATTTATCGCTGCCATATTCACTGGTAGCTCGGCAATGTTGACGGAAGGAATTCACTCCGTAGTTGATACTGGGAATGGCATACTTTTACTTTATGGAACCAAACTTAGTAAAAAACCCGCGGACGACATGCATCCGTTTGGATACGGAAAGGAAGTATATTTTTGGACTTTCTTGGTGGCTATTTTAATTTTTGGTTTAGGTGGGGGAATGTCCATTTACGAAGGCATCATCCATCTCAATCACCCATCTCCAGTACAAAATCCTTCTTGGAACTACGTTGTTCTCGCTCTAGCATTTATCTTTGAATCCTATGCCTGGGCGATTGCTTACAAAGAATTTAATCGAAAAAAATCTCCAGATTCTTTATGGGCTAGGGTAAAACGCAGTAAAGATCCGATGACATTCACCGTTTTGTTTGAAGATACAGCAGCTCTAATTGGTTTAATTATCGCTTTTTTCGGTGTGTTTCTCGGCGAATATTTTGAAAATCCTTATTTTGACGGCGCAAGTTCCATTTTAATCGGAATAGTACTCGCAGTAGTAGCAGTATTTTTAGCCTACGAATCCCGCGGTCTGTTGATCGGTGAAGGCGTCGATAAATCAACACTCAATGATCT
>CAYYIQ010000121.1:0-9999 GCA_964472005.1 uncultured Bdellovibrionales bacterium
GTTGGTTCTGCGTCATCATTAATCGTTTCATTAGGTGCCGATCCATTAAGAAATCATACGTGGTCTGGGATCACCGATAGTGGCTTTTTTACTAGCCATGATCCAAGTGGAGATACGCTTTATGGTGCGGATGTTTGCGTCAATCCAAATGTGAGAGGTCTTGGAGTTGGTGCCAAACTTTACAAAGCAAGAAGAGATCTTTGTAAGAAGTTAAACCTGCGTCGCATATTAGCAGGGGGACGCCTTTGGAATTATACAGAACATGAAGATGAATTTTCACCGGTTGAATATGCCGAGAGAGTGTCTCAGGGTGAATTTAGAGACTTAGTGTTGAGTTTTCAACTTCGAGAGGGTTTTGTCTTACGCGGGGTAATGCCGAACTATATCCGAGATCCTCGAAGCAAAAATTTTGCATCCTTAATCGAGTGGACTAATGCTGACTACAAACCAACTAAAAAAGGTCCACGTAAAGTTCGGGTCGCATGTGTTCAGTATCAAATGAGAAAAGTAAAGTCCTTTAACGACTTTGCCAACAAAGTAAAATATTTCGTAGACATTGCTGCTGATTATAAATCTGACTTTGTACTTTTCCCAGAATTTTTTACAGTAGAATTACTTTCTCAGGTTGACGCAAAGACACCACAAGATGGAATTAAAAAATTAGCGGGCTATACTGATAAATTTAAAAAAATGATGTCAAAACTAGCTGTGAACTATGACATTACAATTATCGCAGGAAGCCAACCTACTGTCGTCGGGAAAAAACTGGAAAACGTAAGTTATGTATGTCTTCCAAATGGCGAAGTATATGGCCAATCAAAACTACATGTCACACCCAATGAGAGAAAGTGGTGGGGAATTTCCGGTGGGACCGATCTTAGCGTAATTCAAACTCCAACAGCTAAAATAGGTGTGTTAATTTGTTACGACGTTGAATTTCCTGAAACAGCTCGAGCACTTGCCGACCAAGGTGCTGAAATTATCTTCGTTCCATTTTGCACCGATACTCGACAAGGGTACTTGAGAGTACGTTATTGTGCGCAAGCAAGACCTATTGAAAACCAAATCTATGTAGCGATCGCTGGAAATGTCGGCAATCTTCCTGATGTCCAAAATATGGATATTCAATACGCTCAGGCGGCAGTGTTTGCACCTTCTGATTTTCCTTTTGCAAGAGATGGTATTGCAGCAGAAGCGGAGTCGAATGAAGAGACTGTCTTAATCTGTGATTTAGATTTAGATGACCTACACGAATCTAGAAGTCAGGGCACAGTGACTCCGATCTTGGATAGGAGACCGGATCTTTTCAAAACGGTGACTACTTTTAATAGTAATTCAAAAGTCACTGAAGTGGGAATTCCTTTGGGGAATACGATTATTAGAAGTACTGATTAATTTAGCTGGCTAGTAGTGAACGTCTAAAGTTTTTGACGTGATGTAGCAACTTGCAAAAAACGTGTTGCTCTCTTTGCGAACATTTGCCCGAATGCAACTATTTCTGCTCTCATGGTAGTGACGGGAAGGTTTAACCACGAAGACGGAAAGGCACTAAGTGGAAATTTTTTACTCGCTAGAAAGAAATAGAGTAGTTGCGTCTATTTTAATAGTTCGATGAAAAATCTTTTAATGTCACATCTTTTATTATAGTCATATAACTCTTAACTAATATAAGACTTATCGTCTTTCAAAATTTTTATGGGTAGAAACGTGTTGAAAAAGGTTTTTTACTTTGAATTCGTTTCTATATTCTTCAATTAATACGGTTGTTTCTATTATAATTCTAATTTTTATAGAGTGTTATAGTAGGGACAACCACACATTTAAGTTTAATTGAATCGATTCAAGACTTTTATAGTGTAGTCTTATGTTCTCCCTAACTCGATGCGGAGCTTGAAATGATTGAGTTAATTGAGCTGACAAACAGGGTTGCTCATACCGAATTGGTAGAGCGCTTTGGTACGAAGGGTTGCATTATCGCTGTAGATTTTTACGTTAGCGGCGCCGAAGATTGGAGTGAAATGCCTTGGGGCTTCCGATCCGGCAATGTGCTCAATGTAGATCACCACGCCCCCGTAGTGGAGATGCAGCGACCGGTCTCGAGTGGCAATCTTGCCACCTTGCTATTGAGAGACCGTCCTACAATGCACGGTCTCTCAGCACAACCAAACATCCAGGTTAAAATAAACCATCTAGATTGCGACAGCGTGATTTCGGCTGGTTTACTTTCGGGGCTAATTCGTCCCGAAAAACGCTGGGAAGAAGCAGTACTTGAAGCTGATCATTTCGGCGGTGAAAATGAAATCGCCGATGCGCTTCAAGCTTTGGAGCAAGAAAGGGACTACGACCTTTCGTTTGCTGTGCTGAAGTGTCTTGATGAAGGATTGAAACTTCCAGCGCGGGCAGAAGAACTGCTGGAAAAACGCATGCAAGAGCGAAAAAACTTGGCAAAAATTGCGAATGCCGCAGAAATAATTGGTCAAGTCGCCCTTGTTCGGCAACGCTGCGAACTCGCCGGATGTCTTCCTGCCCTGCTACCGCAGGCGAAAGTCATTGTGTGCGTCAATCAGCGCGGTGAAGACCGATGGACAATGAAGTTGAGGTTGGGGAACTCCTCTGAAAAAACCTTGCAACAACTGGTTGATTTCGATGAGAACTACGGAGGAAGATGGAATGCCGGCAGTAATAAAAGGGGAGGTGGCACAACGATAACCCCAGAAGCTTACTGCCAGCTAATTGACGACAGACTGTAAAAAGTCTCAAAAATTAACAAGGCGAGCGTAAGATCTAACTTACTCTCGCCTTTTAGGATATCAATTGAAGTTTTTATAAAACATGTTTCTCCAATCACTTCACACATCGTTCATCACTACGAAAGAGTCCGTTTGAGTAAACAAAAATTATTTTTAGCTCGTCATTCCTGCGCGAGCGGGAATCCAGGAGGACTATTTCAACCACCCGGACCAATATTTTCACCAAAATAATGGTTATTGAATGGGCATAACTCGTACAACTCCTGGATCCCTGCCTCCGCAGGGATGACGGTAGAGACGCAAAATTCAATACTACTCGGACAGAATCCAAAGCATGATTCCGCATCACTATGAAAATAAAATTATCCTAACTCAAATAACACTCATCTTCCGCCACTTCCCCTGCTTGAACCTCAAATACAAACACGTCGTATTAATTACCGAATACACTGCAACAAATCCCCATGCCCAAATAACTGGATTATTAAACTCTTTAACAAAGTAAACCGGAAGGACCATTAATGGCCACGGTAGAATCAACGCCAGTAGTGAAACAAATCTCGTATCTCCCGCCCCTTTAAGCGCAAAAGATAAGTTCAAGTACAGACTGTCAAAAGTTGTAAATATCGCAATGACAACTAAAATTGCTGGGGCGAGTTCTAGAACTTGATTCCATATAAATGGATTGTTGCGATTTTCAAACCAAGAAATGTAGAAGTTTGGAAATGTTACAAAAGTAAATGCTAAAAAAATCATATAGATAGAAACGAGTACAATCGCATGCCAAGTCACCACTTCCGCCTTATCAGGGTTTTTATTTCCTAAATTTTGACCAACTAAAGTCATTACTGCTTGAGCAACCCCCATACTTGGTAAGATTGAAAGCATCATTACCGTTATAGCGATGCTACTTGCTGCGAGTGCGGCTTCACCATTCTCGAACTGTCCCATTAGAATTAGAAAACACGTAAAGGCGGAACCCTCTAAGGCCCATTGCAGACCACTTGGTAAACCATATTTTAGAAACTGCGTCGTAAGCTTAAGATTGAAATGATAACTCTCTTTTATTTTAAACTTTAACTGGTTCTCAACAGTAAATAGAAGTTTTAGACCATAGAGTGCGGCAAAAACCGAAGATAAAGCAGTCGCGATACCTGCGCCCTGTATGCCTAATGCAGGAAATCCAAATCGACCAAAAATCATAATATAATCTAGGAATACGTTTACAACTAAACCCAAGAGGTTAATCTTAATTATCGCTTTAGTGTTTCCAAGCCCCGTGAAAAAACCACTCGAAACAGCAATTAGTGCAGTCGGCAGAGCAGAATAAGCAACCGAATTAAAGTATTTGATTTCAAGTTCTTGAACTAGGAGAGTGTGTCCGGTTAGCGAAAAAAAGTCGTCTGACACAAGATTTAATAACAAAAAACATAAGCCTCCAAATAAACTTACGTATATCGCCTGCCAAACTGCGCTACCTATTTTATGATTTTCCTTAGCCCCATAATATTGAGCGACAAAAGTTGTGACGTAACTAGCAGTTTGCTGTAAAAGTGCCATTGGCACCCAAAAAACCCCCATTACCGACATCGCAGCACCCAATGCCTCAGTCGAATAGTGCCCGATATAGATTCTATCAATAGTTAGTTGAAGGTTCCAAAAGCTATTAGCAATAATTAAAGGCCAAGCTATTTTGAGTATTTCTTTAAATTGAGATTTTACGAATTTCATTACATCTTGCTTTAAATATCCCCCCCCCTAAAAAATCGAGATATTTATTTTAAGCTCGTCATTAGGTTATCAGAGAGTAGAGGGTGAGATGCTTACATCAAAATCACTTAAATTGGAAAGCTATTCGGAACCATAAAATGCGACCTTTGATCAAGTTATAAAGCAGAGGTAAACAACGGCATTGACTGCAAGGTCCCTACTAGTTTAGATAGAGATCGCATACCAGAAACATAGCTATTCATTTTTGCCTAATCCTTCATGTAAAATGATAGCCTAAAAATTGGATTGTGATCTCACTCCAGGAGTAAAAGCTTTAATGTTGATAGATAGAAATTTTGGTCCTTATTTTCCAGAGTACGATTGGTACCCAATGCCTGCGTATCTGTTAAGACGTAGACTAGTTCTTTCATATCTTCAAAATTTCGATCGAGGTGAAATCCTTGATATAGGATGTGGAATGGCTGCACTTCTTCATGAGCTAAGTCTCAAGAAGTTTTCCTGTACTGGTTTCGATATATCAAAGGAGACTCTTGGGATCGCAGAAATTTGTCAAAAAGACCTAAAACGCAAAATTAAATTTTTTACCTCAGAACAAACGGATTGGACTCAAAAATTCGATCATATTTTTGCGTTTGAAGTATTGGAACATATAGTAGATGACGATATCACTTTGAATGAATGGCTAAAATGGCTTAAGCCAGGTGGTACGATATACATTTCCGTTCCAAATCATGTTAAAAATTGGAACGCACTTGACGAAGTAGCAGGGCACGTTCGCCGTTACAATTTGAAAGACATGCATGAGGTCTGTGAAAAAGTTGGCTTAAAAGTCGAATTAATTACAGCCTATGGCTTTCCGTTAAACAACCTCTGTAGTTTAGTTAGGAATATTTTATACCGACGCAAGTCTCATAAAAAATCAGCCATATCAGAGGTTAAAAATCCCATATCGATTCGAGACGAAAATAATTTAAGAAGCGCTAGAATTGCAAACTATCCCAGTCTTTTTAGATTTATGAGAACGAGGATAGGTTTAGGCATAATTAAACTTTTCTATTTTTTACAAGATAGGACTCAAAAATATAATCTTGGAAACGGAATCATAGTTAAAGCAAAGAAAATTGATTAGCTCTAAGATTATAATTTGGGGGACGTACGATTTAGGCAAACCAAGAAATAGAATCATTATTTCGACATTAAAAAGTCTTCCAAACATCGACGTTAGAGAAATACATTCTGCAATGTGGGATGACGTTAAGGACAAAAGTTCACTAAGTCTTGGATCATTGTCATATATAGCGATAAAAAAACTCTTTCTATACCCACTTTTGCTTAACAGATACCTTATAGCGAAAGAACATACACACGTACTAGTTCTATACCCTGGGTTATTTGACCTTCTACTTATTTGGCCTCTTGCAAAACTCAGGGGCAAAAAGATTATTTTCGATATGTTCATTCCTATTTACGAAACAGTGATAGAAGATCGAAAAATTTTATTAAAAGACAATCTCATTAGCCATTTAATTTTATATTTCGAAAAATATTTATGTAAACTACCCGATACGATTGTACTAGACTGCAAAACTCATGCGAAATATATTGGAGAGCAGCTAGATATAAGCTCTGACAAACTAGCCAACGCATTTGTAGGAGCCGAAGATATATTTGCGCATCATCCTGAGGAAAAAAGTACAGCCAACAAATATTTTAAAGATGATCATAGTTTAAAAGTACTTTTTTACGGACAAATGATCCCACTGCATAATATAACTCTGATTTTAGAGACTGTTCAAATAGTACAGAATCAAGGAGTAGAGTTTCTCATAGTTGGAAGTGGACAAGAACAAAATTTAATTGAAGAATGGTTACGAACCAATTCGTATACGAACTTATCCTATAGACCTTGGACAGCTTACGAAACATTACCTGAAATAATAAAACAATCTCATATCTGTCTCGGGATTTTTGGTGAATCTTCTAAAGCAACAAATGTAATTCCAAACAAAGTATTCCAATGCCTACTGGGTCAAAAAGTTGTAATCACCAGAGATTCATTGGCGATACGGGAAATAGAAGATTACGCAGAAGGGCAATTAGTGATATTGAAAAACAATTCAGCAAAGAGCCTTGCAGTTGAAATCTTAAAAATCAAAGAGAACCAGAAAATCTTAGAAACAAAAAATACTTGCTATTTGCAATTTAAACAGAAAATAGAATTACAATGGGAAAAAATAGTTTCTTTCTAATTGATTCAAAGCCTCACAACTTTTTACTCATTCTGATATTAGGATGCTTTTTCTTTACGACACTTGCGACCTCGCAGATTATCTATCTCGACTATCCTTATGTAATGGATGAATATAATTATTTAGTTCAAGCAAAAATTTTTTCGACTGGACATTTAACTATCCCCATAAAAGAGCTTCCTATTTCTCTTGTGGACTACTTTTTCATACATCACGAGGGGCACATTTTTTCCAAATACCCACCACTTTTTTCAATGATTCTGGCTCTTGGGGTTATCGTTGGAGCACCGATCGTAGTAAACCCTTACATTTGCCTCTTATTTCTTATTTGTCTCTATAATATAATAGAAAGGCACTCCTCCAAGATCATTGCTATTTGTACTTTGGCAATCGTCGCTTCAAATCCCTATTTTTTAGGTTACGCCTCGTCGTATTTCTCTCAACCTCTTTCACTATTGCTAACAACTCTTGCATTCCTAATAGCCTCACAAATTGACATGAGATCAAACCAATCCTTGTACCTTTTAGGGCTGGTCTTGGGTCTTCATATTGCTAATCGTCCACTAGATGCATTCTGTTCAGCAATTGCCTGTCTATACCTAACGTTTCTCCATAGAAAAAGTTATGTTGCTATACTAAAACCGCTTTCTATAATGTGTTGCGGTTTGTTCATATTATGTGGTTACAACTGGGTTATTTCTGGAAAATTTAGCTTTAGCACATACCCAATTCTGAATGCTGAGTTTAAGGTAATATACCCTGAAGCTAATGGGTTATTTAATGGGCTTAGTTTATTCGTAGCTGAATATAAATCGAGCCTTATCAAAAATTTATGGCCATTGGTTACGACTCAATACTTCTACTATATGGGCGTAATACTTCCTCTCATTGCAGTCGTAGGTCTTATTTCGACTTTAAAAGAAAAATTAACAGTTTCTCTGATCTTACACGTATTTTTACTTCTTACCCTATACAATTTCCATAATTCACAGGGCTGGCCGCAATATGGTGCGCGATACTATTATCCCACATGGATTGGCCTAGGAGTTTTAACGGCTTTTGGATTAAAGTTTTTATCAGAAAAATTTCTATTTAAGTCAGATAAAAAAACGAGGTTGCTTGCTTTAACTTCAATAACTTTCCTTGTTGTGTCATTTCAGATTTTCAGTCAACTTTCATTTTTAGAAAAATATGCAAACAGATTTGAATTCGTAAAGCTCTTCCATCGAGAGCTTAGCAAGAGCTGTAACCCAAAAGATATCGTTGCCTTTAAATATAAAAGTTGGGCGAGAAATGTTTCAACAAGCTTTTTGGGTCCAATCGATTTTGTTAGAAATGGAAATGGTGAGAATGATTACTTATTCGTGCTAAATAGCACCGATCTCGCCTCAGCTAAGCAGTCCTATCCAGAAAGATCAGTATGTAAATTCGCTTTCCCCAAATTTAGACTAAAGGAATAGTTTTTAAAGATTTCCTTCCAGCGTTCCACACGCTGCTCGGATATCAGCTCCGCCAGAATACCTCCGTACAACGGGTTGCTTTAGATATTTTGCTAACCAATCTCTAAATTGATTCAACTCGGCGTCGCTCGGTTTTATGAAACGACCGGTATGATCAGTAACCTCAATAAGGTCTAATCTAACTTTTGTTTTCCCAATTATTCGTGCAAGTTCGATCGCATCTTCTTCAAAAATGTTTTCACCACTTATGCAAACGTAGGCTAACATAATCCGATCATTTATAGATTCGGCATGACGCCCTGCGGCAGCGATAATTTCAGAAATTGGTGTTTTCGACGCGACGGGTACTAATTTTGCCCTTTTAGAATCAAACGCCGCACCCAAACTAATCGATAATCGAAAAGGTCTCTTTTCGTTTGTAAACCTATCTATCTCTCGAAGAATACCAACGGTACTTATCGTAATTGACTTCGAACTAATCGCGTTAGCAATTGGAAAACAAAGGTGCTCAGCTGCCACCATAACGTTTTTATAATTTAAAAACGGCTCTCCCATGCCCATGAAGACAGCGCCGGTAATTTTTTTCCCGAGACTCTTAGCAATGCTTCTTGCATGTTGCATTTGGTTGATAATTTCCCAACTTTTTAAATTTCGTCTTGTAGGCATTCTCGCAGTGGCACAAAATGCACAAGCCATAGCGCAGCCCACTTGAGATGAAATACAAACAGTCACGCAATTTTTTTTGAGTAAGGGAATGATAACAGTCTCGATTTTTAGATCGTCATGAGTTCTGAAAATGAGTTTTTGAAACCCGTCAATTGGAGAAACAATTGTATCTAACAATTCTAAACTAGGAAGTTTTTCTAGGCTAGCTGCTAATTTTTTTGGTACTAATTCCTTCTTTTCCCAAGACTTAGGATCAAGATCTCCATTACCGACAATGGCGCCAAGCAGACGACGTGAATTATAAGAGCTAACACCAAAATCGGGAGCCATCTTAATAAAAGTTTCTGGTGAAATTTCTCTAGGGTCTATAAAATTCATTCGCTGACAATAAAATAATTCTAATGTTTCAGCCTACGCCTATTATCATATAGGTACCGATAGTAAAGAATAGCGAAATCCATCTAAGGCGTTCCCCCTTCCACTTCTAGGAGAAATCATAAACGCCTTAAACTTATCGAAAAAAAACCATCTCGCATAAAAAAGTTGGTAGCTATTTGATAATTATACAAGCAGTGCCAAGAAGAACACCACTTCATTGTATAGTCAGGTTAAGGTCATTATGATAGTGATTTACAAGCAGATTTTTAACCACCGAGGAACAACAGTTGAAACTTATTATTCAAATTCCGTGTTACAACGAAGAGGAAAACCTCGCGAAAGTAATTAAGAGCATTCCTAAATCTATCGACGGATGCTCCAGAATAGAAATCTTGATCATCGATGATGGCTCTACAGACAGAACGCTGCAAATTGCACAAGATTTACGGGTGGATCATATCATATCTCATCGGTTCAATAGAGGACTCGCAGCATCATTCAATTCCGGGTTAAAAAAGTGTCTTGAACTTGGAGCTGATATCATTGTAAATACCGACGGAGATAACCAATATCCCAGTGAGTTGATACCGAAATTAGTATTTCCTATTGTTTCGCAGAATGCTGATTTCGTCATTGGAGACCGACAACCTAAAGTGAACCCAAATTTTTCGTCTTCAAAAGCGACTATACATTCCATAGGGAAAAAAATATTAAGCTGGCTCGCGAGCAACGATTTAAAAGATCCAGTAAGTGGATTCTGAGCAA
>CAYYIQ010000122.1:0-1323 GCA_964472005.1 uncultured Bdellovibrionales bacterium
TGTTGAAAAAGCATTTAAACGAAAAAACAACCCTGCCTCTTACTTGAAAATAAACTATTATAAGTTCATGGCCGATGTTATCAATAGTTATTAGTCAAAATGTTAAACGTATTTAGATGTATTAAGTGAGATAATCTTGATGCATGTAGATTCGGAGCTAGACCATTACTCTTGCTATTAGTTTACCTGCGGCTCCTCGTTTTTGAAGCCCAAATCTTTCGACTACCCATGTTAGAACAGTGGCTTTAAATATTTTCGGACAAGCCTTGTTGCAAATAAGAAATAATAGAGTTTGAAAAACAAAGCCAGCTGCCAAAATATAGAGCGGTTGGATTTTTAAATTTCTAAGTAAGCCAAAAAATTGAGGGGTAATTAGAACTGACCAAAATCCGATCCAGATTGCCGCCATGTGAGCCATCACGAAATCTTTACTACTCAGATTCAAGATCTTTAGTCCCATTTCGGATAGTACGAAATAGTTGACGAACACTGCCCCCAGCACTGCATAGGCGACACCTTCAGTGCCATATTGAACTCCATACAAAGATCCGGCAATCACAATTATGCTGTAAGCGAGTTGACGAATAGCGTGTCGATAAACGGCTCCAACCGAACGAATTAGGGTATCGCTGTTTTTGTATGCAAGCCTGAAGAATACGCCTAATGACAAAATTTCTAAAGTCGGGATGACCTCAAGCCATTTTTTACCAAATAGAACCAAGACTATTTCTTCTGAAGCAATATACATAAATATTGAGGATGGAATGCCAACCAGGGCTGAGAGTTGAATTGCCCAAAGAAAAACTTTTTTTAAGTTTTGTTTGTCAGTTTGTTTCTTTGACATAGCGGGAAATAAAACTTTCTCTAAGACTTGACCGAAGTAGTTCGATGGTAAACTCATTAATTGATATGCTCTGCCGTAAATTCCTAAGGCAGCTGTTCCCAGCATTTTTCCTACTATGAAGTTATCTCCACTCATCGCAATAAAGCTAAACAGTCTGCTCCAGGCAAAGCCGATACCTGAGATAAGTAAGTCTTTGATTTCAAAGAAGGAGAAAAATAATGTGAATTTAATTGGTCTAAGATAATAAAAGAAAATAAACCTCAGTAGCCGGTTTACTAGGCTTCCATAAACTAAAGACCATACGCCGAACCCCAAAAAGGCTAAGGTAATGCTCACAAAACCACTTCCAATAGCGTATGAAATGTTTCCAGATATCTGCATTTCTTTAAACTTTAATTCGCGTTGCAGCATGTGGGAATTGATTTGGCAGGCGCTCTCAATTAGACATAACGCGCTTAACCACTGTAAGACTGGGCCTA
>CAYYIQ010000122.1:1333-9997 GCA_964472005.1 uncultured Bdellovibrionales bacterium
AATTGAGGTGCAGTCAAATAAAAGACGATCATGATTGCTAGGCCGAGCAAAACGGAGAAGGAAAACGCCCCACGAACTTCACTTTCTGAAAGTGATGCTTTTTGCACGAGCGCAGGTCCGATTCCAAGAAATCCCACTCTTTCAATAAAGTTTGTGAAAATTAAAGCTAGGCTTACGACACCAAATTCTTTTGGCCCGAGCATTCTTGCAAGGACCGCAAGTGTTACCAATTGCAATATCGCTTGAAAGATTAAAGAGATGTATGTCCAAGAGATACCCTCTAAGGTTTTGGTAGTGAGTGATTTAATTGGTGATTTCCCGGCATTATTCATAGGCGCGGATTATAGTGCTCGTGGTTTAAATTACAATATCCCATAGGCCCTGTTATGTGGAATTCTACATTAACGTTGTAAATAAAGTAAGTTATCGGGTTTACCTACGGGCCGAACAGGTCTGGCATAGTTAACTATCTCTAATTTAAGTGAGCTGTTGTTCGAGTGAAAACTGACCAATCGGTAAGTGGCAGTAATTTTCAATAATTAAAGTGTTGTTTCCAGTTGCGACTAGGTAATTAGGTTCGGATCGTGGCTAACCTGAGCCTTTTACCAAAACATCACTGACGTATTAGGTGGAGGACAAAAAATGTTCGAATTGTGTCAAAGGTGTCGAACTTACGTCTTAATACTCTGACAAATAGCTGATCTGCCTAAACTATACGAACGCAGCTTAAATATGGTAAACAATTGCAGATTAAAATAGAAAATATGGGATCTAACCCAAAGGTGGCGGTATCAAAACAATCATAAATCTCTATATATTAGCAGGGTATGCTATCATCTTGAGTGCTTGTGATAACTATTTGGGTAAAACGAAAATACTTCCTATCCAGCCGACTCTATTTTCACTTTTGTTTCTTATTTCACTTGTTTGCGGTGTTGTCGTAACCGACATTATTTCTCGACCACGTTTTATACTTATTGCAAAGGTGTTGAAAAGTAATACAGCAATCATTATCCCGTTTTTTATGATTGTCTTTTTCTCGTTACTTGGTGCATTGCATCCTACGGCGTATTGGGGATCGGGCGGAACTTGGATTTATCTTAATACCTATAATTTTGTGATCTTGTTATTAGCAATGCTCACACCAACTATTCCATTTCTTAATAGAAATTTTCGGACGATTGTTCTTGCAGGACTATTGTTAGGCGCATGGGCGATTGGTTCTGATGTCATGGCCCCCGGAACGTTTTCCGTCGAACGAAATCGCCCAGCGGGATTTTCTGGAAATTCAAATTGGGGAGCGCTCTCTATGGTGATGATGACAGCCGGTGCCTTAAGTTTTAGTTCTCGGAAAATGCGGTTAGATTTTTTTATTATTGCAATATCTGGATGGGCAATCTTAAGTACCTTGTCGAGAAGTGGTTCAATGAACTTCTTTATCTTAGTCGCGTCTTATATTTATCTTTCATATTTTACTGGTCGGGGTGATGCAAGAAAAGGGATCTTCATTCTCTCGGGTGTGGCTTCGGTAATGTTTGCATTTTTGACTTTTACAATTTTCGAAACAGAAAACGACGATATCGATGTGGGTTCTCAATCAAAGAGTCGGTTGAAAGGATTTTTACAAGGAGAATTAGTTGACGATGGATCAAGTGCATCAAGAAAAGGTGCTGCTCTTCATGCGTTAAATTTAATGGAAGAAGCTCCGATCTTTGGCCACGGAACTGGGTTCAGCCGAACTATGCCAGAAAAACCGCACAATCTTTTTTTAAACCAAGGCGTCAATAATGGATTTTTAGGATTAGCTTCATACTTATTTTTATTAGTCGCATCGTTTTATCACTTCTATAGGTATCGCTATAGTTCAGGAATGGCGTTCGTTGGTGTTATCTTGATTGGGAGCTTTTTCAGTCATAATATTTTAGAGCAACGGACCTTCTTACTTATTTTGGGTTATATGAGTACTGCTGCGTGGTATAATCAAAGGGTCAACACTGACACAAGAGACCCCCAGTTTGTCTACCATCGGTAGTCGAAGTGATCCAAACCCATGTCGCATGCGATGTATCTGGCGATGTACGGGATTGTGTTGATGATCTCGGCTATCTAAAACGAAGCAGAGATCTCATCTTTGATTATTGAAGTGCGATGTTCGTATGCTAGAGTTCTACTTTTTCATTAAGAAAATCGTGCAAGAACTTCCAAAAAACTTCGCGATTTTTTCTCTCTTTTCAAGTGGTAAAGTTTTGCCAAGAAGCTTTTGTCCGCTATAGAATAGTCCACACGGTTCGACTTTAAGTATATTCCAGCCCGTTTTTTTGAAGCATCTTCGCCATCTATATGAGCTGAAAAGATACAATTCGCTAAAAGCGCTGCCTGTTTCGCCGTGGCGGGGAGGAATTAGTATTGTTTTTATCTTGTCGAGAGCTGTCTTTTTACTTTCACTTACCCTTTTAATTGAAGCGTTTGAATCTTTATCTTTTATTTTGAAGATTTTTAAAAAGATCTTTTTAATTCTGTCGGGATAAAAGGTTAAAAAAGTAGACAATCGCCAAATTGTACTTGGCATAACGTGAATTGCAATCCCATCACTTTTTAAGACTCTAGCAATTTCTTTTTGAAATGTTTCGACATGGGGAACATGTTCGAGTACGTTCGAACTAAAAACAACGTCGAAAGTGTCGTTATCAAATGGAATTGTTACGCCATCGTAAGAACAGACTTTCCATTCTCTAATATTGACATAGTTACTCTCAGGTATGTCGATGGCATCTACATCAAAGCCACGTTCCGAAAGTGTTCTCGCCTGCCATCCAGCCCCAGCTCCGATCTCTAGAATCCGTGAATTCGCAGGAAGGTGCTTTATCACCTGTTCGAGTTCGTAATTTCGTATTTGCTTTCGAATATTAAGTTCTTCTTTCTTGCAATCTGTTGATGAATCAGCGGCGGATACTTTCATATAAATCCTGATATTTGTTACTAATACTACTTATTTGGAAATTTTCTAAAATCTTCGTCCTCGAAAGAGCTTGGATTTTTTCACGTTCTAAGGGAGATAGACGAAGAACTTCCAATACTTTTTCTGCTAAAACGTTGGAGTTGTCTATCGGAGCAATCCTCTGGTCATCCCCAATTATCTCGCGTGAAGCGCCTGCGTCCGTAGAAACGCTAATCACACCCGATGCCATCGCTTCACCTAGAACATTTGGAAATCCTTCTGCCGAAGATGATAGGCAAAAAACGTCAAGGCTAGGCAATATTTCTGGGATGTCTCGCCTTGCACCAAGAAGATGGAATTGTACAGGTTTTTTTGTTTTCCCAATCCATTCAATCAGTTGTGAATTTTCGGAGTTGCAACCTTGCCCAATTAAGACAAAATGGGTCGATGGGAGCACATCTAGAACTTTGTCTGCCATTTGAACGAAATTTTTGTGATTTTTCTGACTATGAAATCTTCCAACCATTCCAATTAAGTTTGAATCGTTGGGAATATTTATTTCATGTCTCAATTTTTTTCTACGGTCTGCGGTTGGGAAAAATTTTTCGCAATTGAATCCATTAGCTATCAGCTCGCTATTGCAATCGGTAAATCCAATAGCCAAATGATCTTTTTTTACTTTTGAACCACAATAAATGATTTTGGTAGGTAGTTTTGAAAATAAAGAATTTAGTTTGATCGTTATTTTCGTGAAAAATTTATCATGTGCAAAGCTATCTAGGTCTCGCCGTATGTTCCAAACTAGTTTTGGTCTTTCGGCGCTCGAAATTGTTTTCACGATGGCTAGGGAAAGTAGGTTAGCGTGGTACATCCAAGCTTGAATCACATCAGGTTTGTAGTTCTTTATGATACTTCTTAATTTTGGAATTGATGTCAGAAGTCCATGAAGGCTTTTCATTTTCAACGAGTGGATTTTAACTCCTGATTTTTCAAGTTCTGGACCTAGGACTCCTTTGTCCAGCAATGAAACCACCTCGTAGTCAAAGTTCTCTTGATTTCTCTCTTGCGCGAGTTTCAACAGCATGTTTTGTGCGCCATCGGCATGCAAGCTTGTTATAATGTGTAAAATCTTAGATCGCATAAAAGGGTTTCGGTTATATAATTGCTAAATACTCGTCGACTGCATTTTTGATTCCGAATCTATTGATCATCGCATTTGCAGCCTCCCTGTTTGGCTCAGATTTAATTGATTCTCTTATTGCATCAGCCATCGCCTTCGAGTCTGAAACGGGAACGATTTTACAATATCTACCGTCTTCTGAAATCTCGATTGGTCCACTCTTACAATTTGTTGCGACTGATGGTGTTCCAAACGCTAATGCCTGTATCAGGACATTGGGCATACCTTCGAATTTTGATGAAAGCACAAATGTGGAAGCTCTCGCAAAATAGTAAAAAGGGTTTTCAACAAATCCTGGTAGGTGAACTCTATCTGATAGGTTGAGGTCGGAAATCAATTGTTCTAGAGCTTTTCGCTCTTCGCCTTCACCTAGAATCAGTAGGGAAAGATCATTGTTCTCTTTGCTAATGATCGAAAAAGCTTCGATCAAGGTTTGAAAATCTTTTTGAAAATGAAGTCGACCCGCACCAAGGAGGTATGGCTTATTTGCGTCGAAATTACTGATGCTTGATTTTGGCTCTAGTTTAGCTTCCGCAAGCTGAAAGATTTCGTCTGAAATAACAGGAGTAGGAACTATTTTAGTTTTCTCATCAAGCTTGCTCGACATCTCAATGAGCGCATCCTTTACGCCGTTTGAAACTGCGATAACAGTGTGAGCAAGAGGATATAAGTAGGGTAAAAGTCGTAATGAGATTCTTCCGCTTCGGCTATGAGAAAAGGCAGACTTTGGGGTATTTGATTCCCGAATTATGACTTTTGTTGATGACCTAGATAGGAATTTTGCAAGAACACTAATCAAATTAATGTGGATAATGGTTGAGTATAGTGCTGTCGGCTTATTTATATTTAAGTATTTGATAACCTTAGGAAGGCTTTTGAATGCACGCTTTGTCTGCAGTGAAATAATTTCAATTTCCTTGGCGACCATTTGTTTTAGTGGGCCTTCAGCTGAAAGGACAAGAATATTTACGCGATAATCTCTACGTAAAAGTTCGTTTGCGAATAAGATCATCGCGCGTTCTGCTCCACCACCACGAAAGCTCGGAATAAAAATTGTAATCAGTGAACTAGCGTTCGAACTTTTGTTAATCAATGTGTTCATTATTTGGGGTAGCTGAAATTCAATTTGCCTTACAGCAATTTTCCTTAGTTTTGATAAGTGTCTCGCTGTCTATTTTGTTTTAGCTTAGGCGCAATCATAGCCTCGATTTTACTCGATCGCCTTGCCTATTTCAGCACTAATTTGCCCGATAATGGCTGTAAAAGTCAAATGCCCCGTGTGTTTTTTGCGCCAGCTGCTTAATGTGTTGATTTAATTGTATTTCTTGGATATTTGATCGACTTGCCCTTCTTTACATTTAGCTTTAGAGAAGAGTATTGGAGAGGGATAGTGGATATTAGTGACGATTTGCAATTGTTTTAGTAGACAATTGTTTCGTCGTGTTTATTATGTTACATCTTTTTGTCGGTTATTTGTAATATTTCGATCGAGAGGGAAGAATAATCATTATTCTCTACGGTTTTTTAATTACTTAGGTAGCAAAAGAAATTCGTATTTCTTGAGATACATTGATCACAGCAGAAGTATTTTTTTATCTCATTCAAGTTGTGTTTATTTAAGGTAACTAAATCCTTATGAGATTAGTCAACTCGGAGTTCGTTAGAGAGTCTATACTTATTGTAGTATAAAATTACAGAGTGCCAAAGTCCAAATTTGTATACGCTTCAGAATGTACAGATTAACTTTTCGGAGTCCTATTCTAACAAGGATTCCAATAAGTTAGTTTACAGTTTGTATAACGTTTGGTTTTTACTTGGAGAATTTTGATGAGTAAGTTTTTGTTATTCGTGATCGGGATTTTTGTTTTTGGCTTAGGAGATCTGGTCGCTGAAGAAAGATATGTTACGACCTTGGCTGATGATGGTCCGGGCAGTTTGCGTTCGGCCGTACTAATGGACGGTCCTGCTAATATTATTTTTAGGGTGTCGGGAAGGATTAATCTTACGCAACCTATCGACGTTGCTGGAGATGATCTGACAATCCATGTCGTCAACGACAAACCAGTTACTTTAGTTGGGTTTGGTATCGTCATCACTGGCTCAAACTTTGATATCCGGAATTTGAGAATCTGGATAGGCGACAAATTTCACGATCCCAATGATTCACCTGATCAGGATGGAATTCTAGTGTTGGGTAAGAAATCTAAACCCGTTAAGAATGGACGAGTTTCAAATTGTACAGTCTTTGCGGCTGTCGATGAAGGGATTTCTACCTACGGTGATGTGTCAGATATTTTGTTTTTCCGTAATATGATTCTTTGGGGACTTAATCGAAGTCATCATCAAGACGTTGTTAGTGATAAAAATCCTGACATAGATAAAGTTCATCATTCGATGGCGATCTTAGTAAGTGAGGGCGGCGAAAGAATCAGGTTCGCTCAAAACCTCCTAGCTCTAAATCGTCATCGAAATCCGCGTGTAATGCCTGGAGCCACAGTCGCATTTGTGAATAACTTTGTTTACGGATGGGGAACTGGCGTCGATGATGGACTATATTTTGCTGCAAAAAAAGGAATTGATAAAGGGTTGAAAATTGCATTTCTGAACAACTATTATCAGGGAGTGGAAAAATCATTTCTATTATCCAAGAATATGGCAGGAAAGACCGAAAATTTTGAGAAGATTTACGGAAGTTTCTTTCGAACCGAGTATTCTAAGAAATTTGCGATTTTTGATCATGGTAATGCCATTGTGGACTATAAGGGCAATAATCGACCGTTCAACGCATCACCAATCACGTTCAATTCGGACATGCAAGAAAAGTTAACCGAAAACGATTTCGCAGACTTGATCCAGCCTGAGCAAGTTAAAAAGCTTTTGCCAGCCACGGACGTTGCTAAAGAAGTGCTTAAGATTGCAGGCGCGTTTCCTGAAGATCGAGACGTTGTTGAATTGAAGATAGTTGAGCAGATTAAAAACGCAGCGGGTACTTATATTAACAGTCCTGCTGAGCTTAACATCGGTTATCCAACTAGCAACAATTAAACTTACGAATCAAAATTCCGTTTTTAAAAGTAAATGGATTTGAATCTTTGCGATGTTTCTTTACGTCGTTGGATTGTTGTTTTACCGCTTGGATACCGGTTTTGTATGCATTTTCTTTTTTCAGTGAAGTTGAAAGACTCTTTCTTGCCGTTTAATTGCGGGATCCTATTACCACAGCAAACCATCGTCTCTGCTTTCGAGCTCGTATGAGGGAAAAAAATTAGCATAGCGCCATCTTTCCCCTGTGTCGAGACGACGAGATTAAAATAGACCACACTTTTAGTGGCTTGTCCTAGTAAAATGGAATTGGCCCCTCTCTACCATCGTTCTTGCTCCCCGCAGTTATTCCCGCACCTCTTCATATTCAGGAATCTAGGAGGACTATTTCATCCGCCAGGAGCAATTTCAACGGATTCAACCGGTGAATATAAAACCATTTACAAAATCAAATTGTCAATAATAACTGAATTTAATGTTTTAATGGCAGAGAATCTTCAAGTGACGTGATTTTTAAAAAAAGATATTCCGACTGAACGGCAGCGGAAATTAAATTCGTTCCCGTCATGAAAACAAATTTAGAAATATTTAGGCATTGTTTGCATCTTATAGTATTAAATAACTATACGAATGCATTCAAGTTTTTGATCTAAATAGTTAAGATTTTATTGATAATTAAATTAAGGGTAACATTTTGAAGAAGATTCTAGTGCCTATTAAACGTGTTCCAGACTGGCAGTTAAAAGTTAAAGTTGCAGGTGATGGTAAATCTATTGATCAATCTAACATCAAGTGGATAATAAACACTTTTGATGAAATCGCGGTGGAAGAGGCCGTCAGGTTAAAAGAAAAACACCCAGTATTTTCCGAGATTATAGTTCTTTGCATTGGGCCAGCTGCTTCTAGTGAACAATTAAGAAGTGCTTTGGCGCTTGGCGCAGATAGAGCAATTTTAGTCTCGAGCGAGGAGCAGATTGATTCCGAGCAAGCTTCCAAGATTTTAACTGAAGTAGTTAAAAAGAATGCAATTGATTTAGTTCTAATGGGCAAGCAAGCGATCGACTCTGATTCCAGTCAAACAGGACAAAGGATGGCCGCGCTTCTAGGATGGCCTCAAGCTACATTCGCATCTAGTGTAGAGTTTAACTCCGATCTTTCCGAAGTAAACGTAGTTCGAGAAGTTGATGGTGGTCTCGAAACAGTTAAATTGAAAATGCCCGCGCTAATTACCACTGACTTGCGACTTAATGAGCCGAGACTTCGTTCGCTGCCAGCAATCGTGCAAGCTAAAAAGAAACCTCTAGAAGAAACTCCAGTTTCTGATTTCGGAAATATCTCCTCACGAACGAAGGTTCTCTCTCTAAGCGCACCTGCTAAACGTGGCGCAGGCAAAAAGGTTGATTCAGTTCAAGATTTAGTAAACGCTTTGAAGAACGAAGCAAAAGTCATATAGCGAGGATTAAAATGAAAACTATTTTACTTTATATCGAAACTTCTGCTAACG
>CAYYIQ010000123.1:0-9962 GCA_964472005.1 uncultured Bdellovibrionales bacterium
TAAACATCTTTTGAATGAAACTTATTCTGCTCAAATCCAACACAAACTTTAAGTTCAGGAAAAAATAGATCAAAAAAGGAGATCTCGCGCAACTTCTCTAAACCAAACTCAACTTTTTCAGTTACGATTATTTTTGAAAATTCATCTCTGATTCGCTCCATTGACACATTCTTCAAAAGTGGAGCTAGTGCTATTCCTTGTGCAAACGTTGAATCATCAATTGAGAAATTCAATTCGCTGGCAATTCTTATCATCCGCAGAATACGTAATGGATCTTCTTTGAAACGTTGAGCTGCGTCGATATTGCCTTTCAGCAACCTCTTCTTGATATCTTCAACGGAATTTAAAACATCAATTAGAACTCCGGTTTGAAGATCTACTGCGAGGGAGTTGCAAGTAAAGTCTCGGAACTTTAAATCTTCTTCAATGCTTTCACCTAAAAACACACCACCTTCAGATCTCATCTCGGAATTTCTAAAACTTGTTACCTCAAGTGGTTGAATATTTTCCCCCAAAACTACAGTAACGGTTTGATGGGAGTTCCCCGTAGGAATAACCCTGTAGCCTTTTTCAGTTAATATTTTCAGAATTTCGTCGGGATGAAGTCCAATTGTGTAATCGATATCTTTAAATTTCCGACCAAGGATACAGTCCCTGACAGCCCCGCCGACAGCATAAATTTTGCGATCGAAACATTCGACCAAGATTCTACTCCTGTCGTCATCTAATATTGGCTTAAAAATGTTATTCATTTTTCGGGGATCGTTACTTGTATATACTAATTTAATAAGATCTTTTTTGAACCGACTCTCACACTAGAGCTTCAAAAAATTGTCGAGCAGGGAGGCAATCGGAGATGAAGCCGAGCCTTCAGCTTTCTAGTCATTTCTGGAATAAAATTCAATTTGGCTATTTATGCTTCTTACCAGATTTAATAAACAGTCGCCAAATTAAAGGAGCGTTGCGGTTTGTATCGATGTAGCTAACGGGCAACCATGAAGGAGCTTTAGGTTTGGTTTTTAATGACATTTTCGCTTCATTTGGAGTCTTACTGCCTTTTTTACGATTACAAGGCGTGCAAGCGATAACGACATTTTCCCAGATAGTACCGCCACCTTTAGATTTCGGCACAACGTGATCTATTGTTGATTGTTCTCGACTTAGTGGAATAAAACAATACTGACAGGAAAAAGAATCTCTTACTAATAAATTTAGTTTGTTTAAAGAAGGTTTACAGGCTCTAAAGCGCACAAACCTCAACAATCGTACAACCGATGGAACCCTCATCACCAATGAAACTGATCTAATTTTTCTCTCGTAGTTTTCAATGACCTCCACTTTACCCAAAAAATAAAGTGTAATCGCTTTTTCCCAAGAGATTATCCTTATAGGTTCAAAACTTGAATTAAGTAGTAGAGTCGTATTCAATGCACCTCTCGTTCTTTTCTGAAAAAGTGGTATAAGTTGTCCGCAGTTTACCTGTATTATACTAGATTGCTTAGGCTTTTAATAGATAATTTATTGGGGTATTTAGGCTGCTAATTAGAGGTTTAATTATTTATTTTAAATCTTATTCTCTAAGTGGTTGACATAGTACCTTGAAAGCATTATTGTCCCGCGCACTTTAGAGCCTAAGTCTAAGTACTTAAGCACTTTTTTATTTATAAGGGCCAGTAGCTCAGTTGGTTAGAGTGCACGCCTGATAAGCGTGAGGTCGGAAGTTCAAGTCTTCCTTGGCCCATTGCCTTTTTAATTAAGCTAACGCTTGATAGAAGAAAGGCTAATAAAAAGGTTATGCCAATTAATTTGGCGTTTTTATAGTTGATTTTAAACAGCAAGGTAATGTGGGGCTGTAGCTCAGCTGGGAGAGCGCTGCCCTTGCAAGGCAGAGGTCGTCGGTTCAATCCCGTCCAGCTCCACTTTTTTTCTAGATTATCTCCAGTATTTTACACGTTTCCCCCTCGGGGAACGTTGGTCGTATTGGATAAGCTTACTGATAAACATTCGTTTTGATTTTTCATCTTACCTTTCAAAAAAAGATTTATTTTCCTCCCCCAGAAAAACACATCTTAGATCTTTTAGTTTCTTTTGCGCAGAAGTCTCCAATTCAATTTGTATAATGTAAAATAATGGTCTTTAAAAATACCAAGATCCGTTATCTTGATTTTTTTAGTTAACGGTCGTTCAAAATATTGAAATTAAGTGTATGACTAGTATCTCTTATATTAGAAATACATATTGATTGGTAAAAACATCATATTAATTGAAAAGTTTAAATTATAATGACTAGATCTTGGCTTAATTCACCTATCTATATTTCTATTTTTTTGTTTATTTCATTTGTTTTGTTAGTTGGTCTCTCTCTCAACGAGAGTCCGATTGTAACAAGAGGAGAGGGGCGGGAAGCGCAGGTTATTCAAGCAATAGAAAGAAATGGTGACTTAATCTTACCCTTGAGGAACGGGACAACTGTTCCATCAAAACCACCTCTTTTCCATTGGATATCATACTCAGTATCAAAGTTAACCGGACAACTAGGTGAGTTCGAAATCCGTTCAGCTTCAACTTTGGCTGGAGCGGTTTTAATATCTAGTGCGTTTTTGTTTTTGATAAAAAATGCAATTCCAGCAATTGCGTTAACTAGTTTTGCAATCCTGATTAGTTCCTTGGAATTCATTCGCTACTCTACGCAAGCAAGGGTGGACATGGTTTTTGCTGCGGGGTTTTCTATGAGCATCTTCATGCTATTAACACTTATCAAACAACGTCCACTTCTAAGTAATCGATTTAAAATTTTTGCAATCAATTTTCTCTGCGTTATCTCACTAGCGACATCAGTTATTGCGAAAGGTCCATTCGGTCTCGTAATACCTGGTTTCATTTTATTCGTTTTTATCGTTTTAACAAAACAATTAAAAAATTATCGCTTACTAGTAAACCTCAGTTTAATTTTTTGTAGTGCGATCTTGATATCAGGGCTTTGGTATCTTTTGGCCTATCTCAAATTAGGAGATAGTTTTTTAGAAGTTCAGTTGTTCAAAGAAAATTTGGCGCGCGTTGTTAAAGATGAGAACAAAGAACTTGGGCATGAGAAACCATTTTTTTACAGTCTAATATACTTATCACAAGTATTTATCCCTTGGACTTTATTTGTTCCTAGGCTTTTTTACTCTTTTTCAATAAATAGTTTCCGAGAGAAGTTGAGGTATAATAGTTTCTTTCTACTATGTTTAATTTGGGCGACTACGTTTTTAATTGCGGTTACATTGAGCGTAAGTAAGCGATCTGTGTATTTTCTACCAGCGGTTGTGCCTTTTAGCTATCTGATTGCTGTCGTTTTCGATATGGGCAGAGAAAAGACAATTCCTAAAGGAATTAGAATCTACGAGAAATCAATTCTTTTACTATTACTTACAGGACTTGGACTACTTACGTTGCTTGGGGCGATTGTTCAGTTCCATCCAACCATTTTGGAGAATTTCACAAAAGTTCCAAAATTTACCTTGATAGAAACTCTCTTTACCAATCCAATATTTATTCCTTCATTGTTAGTTAGCTTCATTTTCATCAAGTATGCGTATGATGAATTAAACGGTGGAAGATTTGATAATTTTATATACAAATTTTCTTTTTCTACTTTCTTTATCTTTTTGGTTTTTCAACATGGACTAATACCAAGCATCTTGAATCTTGAATCACCAAAGGATTTTGCGAGTGTCGCATCAAAAATAGTCCCTTTGTCTGCCGATTTTCGACAATACGATGACGAATTCTACGCACCAGTATTTTACATAGATCGCGAAGTGAAAATTGCTGACAAGTCAGAATTGCCTAAACTCCGAATTTCTAAATCATACTTATTAATCAAAGAAGGGGATTTGAAGATATTTGATGATGAAAATGTGGGGTATGACGTTCTATTAAAGAGTAGGACGAATATTGCAAATCGACATCAAAAACTTTATTTAATAAAACTTATTTCTTAGTCCAGTCTTTATCCATAAAGAATGCTGGGTCATCTTTATCACTATCAGGGTTTAAAACTTCTGTTTTGATTTTCGTTTGTTTTTGTTTTGCGAATTCCGTTGCTAGATTATTTATGGAATTAGTTAGCGCCAATATTCTTTTATCTAACTTTTCAAGACGATTTACGACTTTATTGACCTTGTTGAACCAGCAATAGGCCTCTCTTATTGCAATCAAAATTGAAAAAGGAATTAATACTATTAAGGCATAGACAAACCAAGGAGCGGAACCATCTGCTAGGCTCGAGATTAAATTTACGATAAGGCTACTAAATTCTAACATTAATCTTTGAGTTAAATTATATTTTTATCGCTAAATCGAAAATTTGATTACGCATTTTTAGAATGGACTGTAAATATCAAATTAGCCTACTGAATTTGATTTAATATCTAATATTCGATTAAGCAAGGGTTTTGACTGCAGCATCAAAGAATTTATTTGCGATTTAAATTGCTCCAAACTTGATTCCTGAGCTAATTCCGTCGTACCGACGTCACCGTCTGGTCCATTTGGAGGTGCGACAAGCATCAATACAAAGTAAATTGCTGCACCAAAGGTTAAAACTTTTAATCCGGCAATAGCGACTTTATAGATAATGTACGAAACAATCGCTGTACCTAAAATCGCTGCAAATGCCAAAAGGATACCTCCAGTTAGTCCGTGCATAAATCTCAGATCGGAAACTAACGAAAAAACTCTACCCAACTCTTCCATAATTTTTTAATGCCCTATACAAACGGTGACATTTTAATATGCCAATATATTTAATTTATTCTAGCTTTTACTGCTCTTACTTTTAAATTGACCAAATTGGCTATCTAAAATTGAGAGCAGTACGTTTCAATAAATTTAAACATATACGACCTAATAAATAGGGATCGACACTTTTACGGGAGTAGTTTAGACAAAAATGGGAAAGCTTAATAGAAAAAACATCTCTGTCTCTTTAATCTTAATTATTTCACTATGTTTTTTAATACATACGTTCAAAGACGTTGAATTTTCTAAATTAATTGTAATATTAAAAGGGGTTAAGCCTTTCTATATTATTTTATGGGTCGTAATCTTCTTGATCGGCACAATCGGACGAGCCTACCGCTGGAAGCTTCTTTTGCCTAAGGGCGAGCACACACTTTCCAATCTATTCCACTCGCTCAATATCGGAAATTTGGCCACTATGATTCTTCCCTTTCGTGCTGGAGAATTTGTTAGGCCATTCTACTTAAGCAGATGGAGCGAGGTCTCTTTTGCTAAATCGATGATCAGCGTCATTCTAGAGCGAGTTTTTGACGTCATTGGAATGTTTGTAATGTTCTATTTCTTTGTAAGTGACGTGAAGAATATTCCAGAAGTTATTCAATTGTCAGCTAACGGCTTAGGCTATCTTTGTATTTTCTTGGTCCTCGGAATAGTTTTTGCTCGTTTCTTCCCAAGTACGATCCGTCGCATAGCTATTTTCTTTTTCAAATTGCTTCCGACTAAATTTTACGATCCATTGCTGAAAATTTTTGATGAAGTCCTAGGAGGACTTGGTGCCATTCGTCATTTCAGTCAATTATCTATGATAATCTCGCTTACCTTACTCTTATGGTTATCTTATGCATATTCATTTTCTTTAATTTTGGAATCATTAAGTTCTGACAGCGTTACGATGGCGCAAGGTGCAATAACCACAGTTTTTGTTGCGCTTGCAATTGCGGCACCGAATGCACCAGGTTTTCTTTTAACATTTGAAATGGGAGCAAGTGCGGCACTATCAGTATTTGCCTACCCACAGGAATTTTCTTTAGCCTTCGCATTAATCGCACATTTTTGTCAGTTATTTTCTACAATTCTGCTTGGACTATTTTCCCTTTGGTCAAAGGGACTTACGTTAAAAAGTTTGAAAACTAGCTAAACTAAAAATTTCCAGGCCGTCCTGGCATTAAACTTGTATTACCTTCTGAGTGGATGATGATGTTGTTGTGGAGCGGACGGCTCTTGGCTTATGTGGTGTTTGTGGCTTGTGGAAAGTGGGGGTCTGTTTTTCAGACCCCCATGGTGGGGTTTCGCATAAATGGAAATTTTTAGGATAATTATTACATATGCGCTTAGAAACAAGTATGAACACCGGTCGAGAGGCACTCCTTGTAAATGGTACTGCTCTAAATACTGTTGCAGATAACCTAGCAAACTCGAATACTACTGGATTTAAAGATACAAGACTTGAATTCGGAGATTTGATTGCGGATGGTGGAAACAGTCTTTACGGTGGACCATTGCAAGGAGGCAATGGCGTCGTGGCAGGCAAAGTTACAATCCAACACTCACAACAAGGAACCGTTGACAGAACGGCCAGACCGCTTGACGCGGCAATTGATGGACGAGGTTGGTTCGTTTTAAACGATGGAACAAATCAATACTATTCAAGAGCTGGGAATTTCTCCACGAACGAAGATGGTGAAATTATTGGGCAGGGAGGTGCAAAGCTTTTAGGTTACACCGCACTCAGTCCTGATACAGCGGTACCTATTAAAGTAAAAGATTTAGTTGGTACTCCAACTGCTTCTGCAAAAGTCACGATTGGTGGTAATCTCAGTTCGAACGCGGTGATTGCACAACCTCCTGCAGCAGCAACCTTTCAAGCTCTTGAGCAAAATGCGGGTTTTTCTACGGCTGCTGAAGTTATAGATTCACTTGGAAATACTCACAATGTTTCTCTGTACTTTTACAAGACCGCACAACAAACTTGGACTTCTCAGGCATATGTTGACGCAGGCGATACAGGCGGAGTACCAGGAACACCTGTCCTAGTTGGAACGGGCGTATTGAATTTCGATCAAAACGGAAATCTTGTTGAAGGTGGTAATACTGAACTTAATATCACACCGCCTTGGGCGCAAGCGGCTGCTGGGAATGTAAATATTGATCTATCTGGTTTTACAGGGAATGCAGGATCTTCGTCCGTAGCTAACTTAACCTCAGACGGTCAGCGAGGCGGAAACTTAAAGCAAATTTCAATAGACCAGAGTGGAAATGTAGTAGCATTACTTGAATCTGGAGAAACCATCAATGCCGCGCAGATAGCAATAGCTGATTTTATTTCACCAGACGGTCTAGAAAGAATAGGGGATAACCTTTTTCAAGAGACAGAATTAAGTGGTGAAGCTGAGATCGCAAAACCAACACTCACAAAGATATTAGGTGGAGCGCTAGAATCTTCGACAGTCGACACAGCGAGAGAATTTACAACTCTAATCCAATATCAACAAGGATACAGAGCTAGCTCACAAATAATCCAATCCATCAGCGAACTAATCAAATCTACAATCCAGATTGCTTAGTTTTTTGGGGAGGTGCTAACGCAGAGCAAACCTCCCCAAAAAAATCAAATTTCGCTAGAATATCTCAATTGTCTTAAAGCTTCGAAAGTTACAATTCCGACTGAATTGGCAAGATTTAGACTTCTGACCCCTTCCTCAATCATTGGAATACGGTAACTTGAGTTTCCATATTGTTCTCGAAACTCTTCAGGTAGCCCGTGAGACTCGCTGCCGAATACTAAAACATCGCCAGTGCTAAATTTCTTTTGATAGATATTTTTATGGGCTTTCGTCGTGAAGATAGAAATTTGATCGGGAGTTTTATTTGATTTTGTCAGAAAGCTCTTCCAATCTGGAAAAACTTCTAAATTAACGAACTTCCAATAATCTAAACCTGCGCGCTTCAAATATTTATCACTTAACTCAAAACCTAAAGGTTCGATCAAATTGAGCTTCAATTGATTTGAAGCAGTTAATCTTGCAATACTACCTGTATTCTGCGGTATTAAAGGTTGAAAAAGCACTATTTCTACTGTCATATCTTGCAATTGATCCAAGCTAGTTATAATTAAGTAATCAAAATGCCTATAGATTTTTCGGGAGAGGTAAACTTTTCAAATTCTAAGGCTAGAACACTAATGAAACAAAATAATCATTAAGGGTTATACTTGATGCAAGAGCAAATACACAACAGCGGAAACGAAAAAGGATCATTCCTTCCATTTTTCGCCTCCTTCATCGTTATTTCAGTATTAATGGTCGTGACCTTCTTCTTTGTTTTCGGAAAAGTTGTTCCACCAAACATGATTGGAATAAGAAGAAATTTTATTGGGATACCTGGAGTACTTAAAGCAGGGTACCAAGATATCGGCTTAGCATCTGGATTACACTGGAAAGCCCCCTTTATCTCTAATCTAGTTTTGATACCCCGAGATTTTCAATTTATCCAAATGGGAGATGAAATCAAAGGCGATTTGAATCTCGAAAAACTAAAAATTCCAACAACTGATGGGTCATTTGTTAACACTGACATGAGTTTGATCGTGAGATTTTTCGACAAACCTGGAAGCACCGAACGAACCGGTACTGTCGAGGTTGAAAATTTGAAGAAAAATTCAAACGAAAGCGTTCCGGTTGTGCAAAAAGTTACTCGCGTACATGGCGGGCCTAACGATTTAATCAATACATTTGGTAGAGATCTAAATACTCAACTTAGAACTTTTTCGATTGGTGCAGAAAGTAATTTGAAGAAAAACCTCAGTGATCTTTCAACCACAGGCTTTTTCAATCCAGTGCTGCGTGAAATCGCGGTATTAAAAGCGACGGAGGAAGTGAACAAAGAAGTAAACAATCGAGGGATCGAGATCTGGGCAACTTTAATCTTACGTTACGTATACGAAAAGCAAAGCATTGATGATCAAATTTTTGCAAAGAACTTACAAGACGCGACAAAAAAATTAAATCATGCTCAAAGTGCACTAGCGGAAGCTAAAGCTCAAACGGAAAAGATTTTAGCTCAATGGGACGGTCAAAAAATTAATGTTTTAAGAGTTGAAGGTCAAACGACAGTTCAAGTCTATGACGAAGAAGCTAAAAAATATGAAGAAGAAAAAATAGCTGAAGGAAACAGATTGGTCGAAGTGGCTAAGTCCGAAGTAGAAAAACAAAAAAATGAAATCTTAGCGAGTCTTGGTGGTAAAGTTTACACAGCAAGAAAACTTGTTCCATTTTTAAGTTCTCTTAAAGGGGGGATTATTACAAATGTCGATCCATACAATGTTGATAGCTGGATTAAGAAATTAACATCGGACCACAAACAGGAGAACAAATAATGAGAACTTTAAAAATATCTCTCTATCTGTTTATTGTACCGTTCCTAATAACTGGTTGTGACACTGGTTACCAAACATTAGAAACCGGTGAGTATGGAGTTGAGTTTGTAAAGCTTCCAACCTTTTTAGGCGGAGGAGTAAAATCAAATGTCATAAACCCTGGTAAAGCAGTTCTTGTATTACCTTGGGAAGAATTATATCGGATTGATACAACTCAACAAACCATAGTTTGGAGAGGACTTGGACAAGGTGCGAATCCTAATATCGATGACACAGTTCAAACTCGTACAATTGACGGAAACGAAGTCTTGCTTTCGGTCACAGTAATTTATTATATCGACAACACAAAGGTCGGACATATTATCCAGTATGTTGCCGGAGACAAGGACACGATAATGGATCGGATACGACAATTGGTATCAATTGTGGCCAGATCAGACATTCGTGCTCACTTAAACACACTAACTCCAACCGACTTTTACAAAGTTGAGAAAACTGCGGCGGCACTAGAAAAGGCAAAAGCTGCGATGAACGCGCGCTTAAATCCCGAGGGAATTATTATCGATTCTATCAATTATTTTGGACATAAGTTTGAAAGGATAGGGCCACAAGGCATTGATGATTCTTACCAACACAAGATTGATGAAACCGAAGTTACCAAAAGGGCGGTCGATTTGGAAAGAGAACGGGTTGATACAGCGGTTGAGCAAAAACGGACGGTTTATAACAATCTCCAAGGTCATGTTAATCGTCAAAATGAAGAAGCCCTAGGTAGAAAACAACAAGCTATATTACGTGGAGA
>CAYYIQ010000124.1:0-9901 GCA_964472005.1 uncultured Bdellovibrionales bacterium
CGCAAGTTTTTAAGTAAGAGTCATTTCTTATCGATCATCGCAGCTCTAGTTTCATCCCTCTATCAGCGAAGCCAATCACCGATTGTTAGTGCAAGCTATTTGAATTCAGAGCGCAAATGGACTCATGGATTAAAGGTGATCAAAGTTTTTATGATCTAAACCCCCAAAATTTTCTTATATTCTCTAATTGAATGTCTCGGAAATCTACATTAAGAGCGATTTTTACAGGTAAATATTTTTATCTGGAGTTTTAACTGGGATCGACCGTAGTAGTAGCAAGCTATACCTTGTTAAGCATAGTCTGAGCGTGTAAATATAGCTAAAAGGGAATTCACACCTACCTCGTAATATTGAGGTATCAACAAATCATTAACTAAATAAACCTTTAGGGAGAAACGAATATGAATCCAGCACAAAAATTAGTAACTTTAGGACAAAGCGTTTGGTACGATAATATTAGCCGTGATTTTATTACTAATGGTGAAATTTCACGGTTAGTCCGAGAGTGGGGCGTTCGTGGCATGACTTCTAATCCGACTATTTTTGATGGAGCTTTAAAAAAAGGTACAGCGTACGATGGTCAAGTTGTATCATTAGCTGGCAAGGGACTCTCGACAGAGGATGTCTTTAATGAATTGGCATTAGAAGATATCGCTTGGGCAGCTGATATTTTACTTGAAATGTATCGAGAAAGTAAAGGTACCGATGGTTTCGTAAGTCTCGAAGTTTCACCTTTATTGGCAAGAGATTCAGCTGCGACTGTTAAGCAGGCAAAGGAGCTTTTTTCTCGTCTAAATCGACCGAACGTGATGATAAAAATTCCAGGTACGAATGAATGTTTACCCGCGATCAAGGAGTGTTTAAAAGAAGGTATTAATATAAATGTAACTTTACTATTTTCAGTAGAAAATTATGTCGCAGTAGCAAAAACATATTGTGAAGCTTTGCAGGAACGAGTAGATGCCGGGTTGTCCGTCGATAAAATTAGATCTGTGGCAAGCTTTTTCGTTAGTAGAGTGGACGCCTTATTTGAAACAGAGCTCGCAAAAATAGAAGACTCTAAGCCTAAGGCCAAGGAACTTAAAGGTAAGTTTGGGATTGCTAATTGTAAGTTAGCCTATGAGCAATTCAATCAAATTTTTGAGAGTGAACAATTTAAAAAGCTAAAAGAAAAAGGCGCGCACCCTCAGAGGCCACTATGGGCAAGTACTGGCACCAAAAACCCATCTTACAGTGAAACTCTTTACGTTGATGAACTTGTAGGTCCAGAAACAGTTAACACTATGCCACATAAAACTTTGGAAGCTGTCGTCAAGCAAGGCGCTAGCGAACAACGATTATTGAAAGGTTTAGATGACGCGAAAAAAGTGAAACAAGAGATTGCTGATCTTGGGATCAATATCGAACAACTACTTGCAGATTTACAAAATGATGGTGTAAAGAAATTCGAGGAGTCATACTCTTCACTACTCAAAACAGTCGAAGAGAAAGTGAATCTATTGAAATAGGATAAAGGCTTAGGCCATATCTTTGGAAGAGTTTATAAATAGTCCCAAGAAAAGTTTATAGTTCTTGGGATTATTTGTCATTCATCGAAATTACAACTTGTGGATTGCAAAATTAAAAACTTATGAGAAGCTGTGTTTTTGGTAAGAGTAGATATCCTCATCCCATTTTTAAACTCTCTGTTTGTTCCGCTTGCTCTATGTTTAAGTTCTCTATTCAAACTTAAAGAAGATCTCCATAAAAGAATGTTTGGGTAATGGCAACATACAAAGATCCAGATAATTTGGTAGTAGCTCTGAACGACCGCGCAAAAACTGGAAATTTAAGGCAACTTGAAATATCCTCAAATCAGATTGACTTTTGGAGTAACGACTATCTTGGATATTCGAAACTAGACGTCGAAGATACTGGGTCTAATATACATTCCGGATTTCATGGTTCTACTGGCTCAAGACTTATCTCTGGGAATTCGAGAGTATTTTTAGATTTTGAGGCATATCTTGCGACCTATCACCGATCAGAATCGGCTCTAGTATTTAATTCTGGATATAATGCGAATCTTGGGTTGATGTCGTGTGTTCCTCGGAAAGGCGATTTGGTCTTATTTGATGAATTAATACATGCTTCGTTGTATGACGGAATTCGCCAAAGTCATGCGAAGCATTTTAAGTTCTCACATAACGATTTATCCTCGCTCGAAGGTTTAGTAGAGAGATACTCATCGAAATTCAAAAACGTTTTCATCGTCGTCGAGAGTGTCTATTCCATGGATGGGGATGTCGCCCCATTGAAAGACTTTATTGAGATTAAAAAAAACTATTCGAATCTATATTTCGTGGTCGATGAGGCACACGCACTTGGGACAATTGGTGGAAGAGGCGCTGGGCTTGTTGATGAACTTGGTTTAGAAGATAAAGTTTTCGCTAGAGTATTTACTTATGGTAAATCTTTAGGCTGCCATGGAGCCGCTGTGATAGGAAGTCAGATTCTAGTCGACTACTTGGTAAATTTCTCAAGACCTTTGATTTATACTACGGCATTACCTGATAGCGCGGTCTTAAGAATCAGACATTCATATTCGTGGTTGGAGCGGGGACTTAATTTCTCCGAGTTGCAAAAAAATATCGGGTATTTCAAGTCTAAAACTAATGGTGTGTTGAACTTTCTTGATAGTGATACGCCAATTCAAAGTTTGGTTTGTGGATCTAACGATTTGGCGAACCGCATAGAGATGGAGCTTCGATCAAAGGGGTTCAATGTTAAGGGAATAAAAAGTCCAACTGTTAGGATTGGTAGCGAACGGATCCGTTTTTGCATTCATTCTTATAATACCAAATCACAAATCGATAATTTGTTTGAAGTTTTAACTGAGGCTGTTAATTGAAAAACTATTTTGTAACAGGAATTGGAACAGACGTTGGAAAGTCAATTGTTTCCGCGGTGCTTGTTGAAAAATTGCAGGCGGACTATTGGAAACCGATTCAAACAGGAAGTGAAAATTCAGATAGACCGAAAGTGGCCTCTTGAGTCACAAACGAAATTTCTAAATTTCATCGAGAGGCATATAGTTTTATAGAGCCTAAATCTCCTCATATTGCCGCAAGCGCAGCAGGTAAAGAAATTGATTTGAAATCAATAGAACCACCCCATTCGGCCAATGAAAATCTTGTGATTGAAGGTGCAGGAGGTGTCTTGGTACCAGTAAATAGGACGAGCTTTGTTATTGAATTGGTAAGTAGGTTCGATGCGGAAGTAGTCTTAGTTGTTCGAAATTATTTAGGTTGTATAAATCATTCTCTATTGACTCTTCACTATCTGCTTCATCACAATTACAGATTAAAAGGATTGGTGCTGAATGGGGACTTTGAAAGTGGGGTCCGCGAAGTAATATGTGATAAGTTCAATCTACCTGTCCTGTTAGAAATTCCTGAAATGGAAAAAATTGGGAAGATCGAGATATCAAAACTCTCGACCGCGATGAAATGGTAATATGGATATTTTAAAAAAAGATAAAAGTTTCGTATGGCACCCTTTTACCCATCAATTAGACATGATCGATCCGATCGTCATCTCCAAAGGAGAGGGTGTATTTTTGATCGATGAGATGGGTGAAAAATACATAGATGCCATTTCGAGCTGGTGGGTGAATTTACATGGGCATTGCAATTCATACATTTCAGGTAGGCTAGGTGAGCAGCTTTTTAAATTAGAGCATTGCTTGTTTTCGGATTTTACTCACGGGCCAGCCGCTACCTTGGCTGAAAATTTAATCGATATTTTACCAGCAAACCAAGCAAAAATTTTCTATTCGGATAATGGATCGACCGCGGTTGAGGTTGCGATTAAAATGGTACTCCAGTACTGGCACAATCAGAATATTGAGAAAAAAACTTTGATAGCTATTGAGGGCTCGTATCATGGCGATACCTTTGGAGGGATGAGTGTTGGAGCTAGGAACGTTTTTAATAACGCTTTTGAAAGTCATTTGTTTGAAGTGAAATTTATTCCATTTCCAACATCCGACAATCGAGACATTGTGGTTGAAAAATTTGAAGAAATTGCTCGCGTTGGAGATGTTGCAGGATTTATATTTGAACCCTTGGTTCAAGGGGCAGCTGGAATGCGAATGTATTCAGCAGAGATTTTAGATAGGCTCATAGAAATATCTAACCAATATTCGATTTGTACCATTGCGGATGAAGTGATGACTGGGTTTGGTAGGACTGGTAAGTACTTTTCTTGTGAATACATGAACAATCTCCCTGATCTGGTATGCATGAGTAAAGGTCTAACTGGAGGATATCTTCCATTGGGTGCGACTAGTTGTGCCAGTTTTGTTTATGAAAAGTTTCTTGACCAGGATAGAGCCAAAACTTTCTTTCACGGTCACAGTTACACTGCGAACCCGTTAGCCTGCGTTGCTGCAATTGCGAGCTTAGAACTTTTAAAATCAGAAGAATGTCAAAACAGTATTCGTTCTATCACGGAGACGAATCATCAGTTTAAAGAACAACTTTCCGATAGAAATTCGATTCTTGATGTCCGAACATTAGGTACGATCCTCGCGATTGAGTTGAAAACAGAAGAGTCCACAGATTATCTAAATAGTATTTCAAATTATATTTCAAGTTGGTTTTTACGGAAACGTATTGTGTTAAGGCCTTTGGGAAATGTTTTTTATTTAATCCCGCCCTACGTAGTTACACCTAGTCAAATGGAGTATTTGCAAAATTGCATAGTCGATTTTCTAGATAAGTTTGAAAATGAAAAGGGGGTTAAAAGTCAGTCCTTTGGGCAGTAAGGAGGGGTGGATTTGTCTTCGATGTCGTTTTCTAACGGGGGCAGAGAATTAGTTTAATATAAAATCTTACTGCCATTCCGAGTGAATTTGCGGGAATAAAATAATTTACTTTAACTACATTAAAGTAGTGTTTTATCTTATGCTATACTACGTTTTTTTCTTTTTATAAGTCTCTGATTTAGATAACCTTTTATGATTTAAGTAGTTTTTAACTAATTTTTATTTGATTTATGCGTATCAGAATTTCTATGATGGTCATATCATTCTTAAGTGATTCTAAGATCTAGTCGATGTCTCCAAGGTTAGTCAATTTAAAGAAAATAAAAAATGTTGAATATCTACAAAAAAATCTCAAACTCCTTTCTTGCTAATACGGTTCTAGCTGCAGCATTTATTTTTGCATCCGGTGGGATTAGTCAGGCTCAGTCAGGATCTTGTCCTGCGGAACCGACATGTGGCACATGTCCAGATGACCCAGCTTGTCCGGTCTGTACGGGAACTCCCACTCCGAGCCCGACGCCTAGTCCAACTCCTCAGCCATGTAGCTTATACCGATTTGATTTTAACCACTATCAAGTACATGGAAAAAGTTCGAAGGCGCATTATGATCTTAGCGGCGCCAATGGTTTGAGTTGTATTGGTAGTATCGCAGCCGGTTCAGGTTCTGCGGGTCATTTGTGGAATACGTTGCTGAATAAGGTTGGCGGTGCAGCGAATGAAACTAATTATCAAGATAATAAAAAGTATGTACAGTGTGATGGTAAATGGCAGTCGCCTCGTTACGATAAGCATAACGCTCATATGATGATTGGCGGAGGTCAAAAAGGCGGTAAAAAAGGAACTTTGACACCAGGTTGCTCTAAGGGTGTACTTTATCTAAATGATAAATGCGAACTACAAGTTGTTAGTGACGCAAAAGATAAGTTGCAATCTAATAAATGTGATTTAGATGGTTCGTTTAAAGTTAATTCGGAAGTTGGAACACCTATCTCCTTAGTGTGGTCTGAGACTACCGAGGAAGTACCAAGTACTTTGGTTAACTTTAAGTTAAATCCATTCTCAGATAAACAGAGCTGGTTGTGGAGAGGTTCCGAGGCGTTACCATTGATCGTCCATGATCCAGAACACAAAGGTAATATAACTTCTGCAAGTCAACTATTCGGTAGTTGGACTTTCGGTGGAAATGGTTTTGCTTCATTGGTCGAAGGATCAAGCAAAAATACTCCATGGAAAGACGGTTATGAAGCACTGTCCTTAATGGATAAAAATAGAGACGGAAAAGTTTCTGGTGCTGAATTAGATGATCTTGCACTTTGGTTTGATAAAAACCAAGATGCGGTCTCTCAGGCTGGTGAAGTTGTACGATTGTCAGATGTAGGGATCAAAACTCTATATTATAAACCTGATAGCAAAGAAGGAAGTACTATTGTAGCAAGTCGTGGTTTTGAACGAGAAGTAGATGGTAAAACAATTGTTGGAAAATCTATTGATTGGTCAGAGCAAAGTTTTGAAGCTGGTTTCGGAGATTTAATTGAAAATCTGAAAGCTGGTATCAAGGCTTCTAATCATGGTGAGCCAGTGTTACCAGGTGCTTCAAGTGATATTGCAAAGAAGGCTACTGCGAACGTTGCGGGTTCTTGGGCTTATTCTCTAGAAATGCCTGCTAAGGGCTCTGGTATTATCTATTTCGATAACTCTGAAGATGGGATTCTTGGTTTGACCTTAAGCCAACTTGAAGTTGTCGGGGGTGGTGATGTTAGCAAGCAGTTAATATTCAATCATTTCGATGTTGATGCCAAGTCAACAGAGGGTGAGAAGGCTGCTATTATGTTCACTACAACATCTAATTCTGGTGCAGCCCTAAAGAACGTTGCGACAGTTATGTCAGATGGATTGACCATGATGGGTGAAACCACAGTCTCTGGATCGGAATTAGCGGAATCTGGTACATACAAGTACTCTTGGAAGGCTACAAAGATTCAAAACTAACAGCGTCACTAAAAGACAATTTAACTATGTGCGGATGGATGTTTTCTATTCGCACATAGTTCTACCCCAGCTCCTTATTTCCTAGTCAGAAAACGTTATTTATGATTGTTCTCGTATAAAAGGGCCGTTCTATTCATCAGCAAGCCTGCTAAGGCATGAAATTCTCATCTGTTTTCATTTTTTAATTTTCAAGTATAGTCCAGTTTATGAAAGCAAGTATGTTAAATCATAACTGGAATAAGGACAGTGCTCCGAATATACTCATCGTTCTTCTTGGTGCGATTGGTGATGTTACGCGAGCCTTTCCTCTAATAGCTCGCATTAAAAAAGAGTGGCCTAAATCAAAGATTACATGGGCTGTTGAGACAAATTCATCTGATTTAGTAAGGAGCTGTAAGTTCGTTGATAGTGTAATCGAATTTAAAAGATCAAAGGGCTTTAAGGCATACTTTCAATTCGTTAAAAAAATCAGAGAGTCTAAATATGATTTAACTCTGGATCTTCAGCGACATTTTAAAAGCGGATTGACGAGTTTCTTGTCCGGCTCTGATAAAAGGGTCGGCTTTAATTATAAAAATTCAAGAGAATTTAATTGGATCTTTAATAACTATAAAATAGCTCCGGTGCATCATTTCGATGATAAAATTGAGCAGTTTATGATGTTTGGAGACTTTATTTCTGCTGAAAAAATATTTCATCCTTATGATTATGGAATTTCTGTCGAGCCAAATGAAGAAGAAGAATTTTTAAAAAGTATTAGCTTAAAGTTTGCGGACTTTGAGGGGGTAGTTAAAAATTCTGTCCTTTTTTTAATAGGCTCAACTTGGAATAGTCGGAAATGGCCTGCGAAATATTACGTAGACTGTGCAAACGAAATATTTGAGAAACATAAAATTTATCCAATTATTATTGGAGCAAAAAGTGATATTGAGATGGCTCGCGAGATTTCCGAAGCCGTAAAAGTTCCGATATATAATCTAGTTGGTCTTACTACTTTAAAGGACTTTAGAATTCTAAGTAAGTTAAGCAAATTTGGAATTGGTTCGGATTCAGGTCCACTGCATATTGCAAGTGGACTTGGCTTGAAAGTAGTATCATTTTGGGGACCAACGAACCCAACAAGATCTCGTCCATATCAAAACTTCGACTATGCAATTCGCTCACCCATCGGCTGTCAAGGCTGCTATCAACGAACCTGCCCTGGTCTAAACAAACTCTGCATGACAGATATCAAGCCTAACGTCGTCATGAAAGTTGTTGATAATTTATTGCAGAGTCGAGATTCGGGTTAGTGTTTTTTGGGGTAGATTTTAACGCAGAGCAAGCAGAGCAAACAGAGGGGTGGATTAGAGTATGAACATGCCTAGGCTAAACTCTCCGTTTGCTCTGCTTGCTCTGCGTTAAAATCTACCCCAAAAACGATGGACGTGTAATCTCAAGATTATTTCTTATTGTGCAACCATGGCTAATGCTGTTTGCTTACTAGTTCGTTTTGTAATTTGTATGAAGAGCAATAGATAGTGCTTGTGTCGACATTTTGCGATCCGTTTATGTAGTAGACGAACTGATCTATTAGAAACTCTCTATCTTGAATGAGGTTCTGCACGATGTCTCCCATCGAGATTAGTCCAACTAATTCTCCGTGATCCAAAACTGGAAGGTGTCTTACTTTATTTTCAGTCATAAGCTTCATGCAATCTTCAGCAGTTTGCATTGCGCTAACGTAAACTGAAATTGATTCCATAATCTCGTGCACTTGGGTTAACATCGAAGATCGGTTTTTTAAAATTACTTTTCTTGCGTAGTCTCTCTCCGTAATAATTCCGATCGGATAGTCGTGACTGTTCATCACGATCAATGCCCCAATGTTTTTTGTAGACATTATTTTTATCGCCTCAAAGACAACATCAGATTCTCTGATAGTCCAGACTCGCGACTGTTTTTTATTTGCTAGTATTTTTTTAACTGTAGACATGATCTTAATGACTCCAAGTTTAGATATAGTTTTGCGCAACTCAACTTGGCTATTTTAACATTTCTCTAAGTGCTAATCCTAAAAAAGATCGGTTAAGGAGATATTTCGTAAGAGGGCGTATTGATTGAAATATTGTTGCAGGCGCCTTGTGGAATGCTTACAATCGAGAAAATTTGAGCGGTTGGAGACTATAAAAGCTAGAGCTACTTTAAGTTTGGTTGATAGGAAAAAAATTGATAGTGTCGTTTAAAGTTAGATTGAAAATAGAGGACTCTTCTAGTTGGAAGTTTTAAAAAGAACTAGCTGATACTTTAAAAGTCTTTGTAGCTAATTATTGAATGATGCGATTGAAAAAGACAGAGCTGTTATAACCTCCTTTCAAAGTTTTAAAACGCTCTGCCTTTCAGTGATGCTTAAATGGTAAATGAACTCAAAGCCTGATCAACTAGCTTTGAGTTTCGATTTTGCGTGACATCAATTCGGTCAACGTTGATGTGAACGCTTCCTTCCCTCGATCGAGCGCATCAGCCAAGGTCTCAATAATGTCAGACGGACGCATCTTCTTCAGCTTCACGCAGAAGGTTTGCAGTCGTTTACGATTGATGCCATGGAAAAATTTGGCAGGAATTGGTGCTTCAAGTAGGGCGCTGAATTCCTGATTAATCTTTCTCCATAACCCCGTCTGGGTCTGCTTCGGTATATGCTTCCTCCTTTTCTTGTTGGCGGTTTTTGGCTGAAAAACGCTGCTTCGAGGTCCGTGAGTCATGCATGAATCTCCGATTGCACATGAACTGGCATTTTGATTTTGCAACAATTCTGCCAGTGTGGAATTGTTGCAATTACAAAGATAGAGACAAAACCTGAATTTTTTGAACAGCTCTGTCTCAATAATCACTATTGGAATTATTGAGACAGTCAAACTATATAACTACCCGTTACGTCGCTTATGAAATTTTCTATGATAATGATCGAAATTGGTCAAGCAGGCCGATTTAGGAAAGTAGCATGTTTTTGATGGCGGATCTAGTGGTGAATAGTAATAAAAAATACAGTATGTTACTAAAGTCTTCTTCCGAATATTTAAAATCTTTTGATACTGATGGCTTATGAGAAATAATATTTTTATAGTG
>CAYYIQ010000125.1:0-9871 GCA_964472005.1 uncultured Bdellovibrionales bacterium
GAATGGAACACCCATAGCTGGGTCATAACGTCTGGCACAAAAGAGCAGACCTTCGTAAGCTCCCCCGTCTATCCCGTCTATCTGCCAATCGAGATTCCAACCTCTGGCTACAGCTTTAGCGATACTTGTTGCCCATCCCAAATTGTCATCAACAAGGGCAGCAACCATTTCCTCGCTTCCAGGTGTGAACTCTAAATAGTCGGACGCCTTTTTATTCTTACCGTTATCAACGCGCATTTAAAACTCCAATAAAACTTTTAAAAATTTCGGAAAGATCCTTAACAATTAATTATACAGTTAAATCTCCGTTAAGATAGTAACTTTCAAACCTATGATCATAAAACACATTCCATAAGTGGTCATGGACTTTAGCCTAAGTCCCCATACTATGAACGAAAGATCACCAGACTTCCATCGGTATTTTTCCTATTTTATCTTTATCGACACATTTAAGAATGTATAAAAGTCTTTTTGCACGAATATTAAGTGCAATAAAATCAACCACTAAGACTCTAACGTGACGCATTTAGTCTCTAATTCCTGACTAACCTTTGCTGGGAACGATTTAAAGATAATTGGTTCTTGGGAAAAAAAACATGGGTGTTTAATTAGGAGAAAGGTTGTATGGGCGGTCGAGCTTCACAAAAAAAAGTAGTAGACGTTGCAAGTAAGTCTTTAAAAAATAAAAAAAGTGTCCCTAAGGGAAAGTTACCTAAGAAGGCAGTGTCTGCGAGCACCAAGGCGAAGATTGCGAAATCTAAACCTTCTGTTGCAGCACCTAAAAAGATCACAAAAAAAGTGGCTGCTAAACCAGCTAAAAAAACCAAGGCCCCAAAGTTCACATACGAAAGTTTAATACTTGACCACCGAGAGAACGGAAGAAAGCTTGCCAGAAGTATCTTAAGAAAATGGCGCGTGCATATGCCCGGGGAAGAAGTTGATTCGATTGTTGATTTGGCACTTTGTGAATCATCTCTAAGATTTTCGCCTTCAAAAGGCGCAAGCTTTATGACATTTTTCTTCTACCATTTGCGGGGTCATTTAGTTAGAGCAGTCGCACGTGCGACTCAAAGCTCAGCGATCTTAAACGGACCGAAGTCTGATGAATGGTGCGATGATGGACATAGCGAATTTGCATCATCATATGGAGCATATCTCGACAATGAAATGCACAACCAAAGAGATAATGAAACACCAGAGCAAATCGTGTTAAGACGAGAAAAGATCACAGTTTGCCGAGAGGCGATTGATAAACTTGATAAGCTAGAACAAGTAGTTCTCGACAAATCGTATGCCGAAGATGAAGCGTTGGTGAATATTGCCAAATCTCTAGGATACAGTAGATGTCATATTTCAAGAGTAAAGAAAGGTGCGCTTCAGAGACTAAAGAGTGTCCTCGAACATTCGACTGCAATGGGTGTAAACAACTTGAACAAGATAGAAAGTGATGGAATCAAACTTGTAAGGAAAAACATTGTTAAACTCGAGAGAAAGACTCGACGTAAAAATAACTCTGACTCTTCGATTCTTAACGAAATCAAGGCGGCTTAATCTAGCCAACAAAAGTTCATTCATTTAACGTGGGACTTCCTTTTGGCAGTCCCACTCACAAAAATCGGGTGGGAACGTCCTATTTCAGACATTCACCCACTCTCGATTATCCCAACCATATCAAGAACTTAGCTCACGCAATTTCTCTAATCTTGCTTTTTACTAGTTAAACATGATACCCCCCCGCATCTTAATACGGGCTTAATGTCTGTTAACTGGCTAAGGAGTTAAAAAAGGTAATGACTATGTTTGAAGTTGGATCTTTTATCTGTGTAAGCGTTTTGGTATTATCTATGGTGTTTAGTGACTGGACTGCATAATCTTGCTTGAACCCAATTCTGACGAAATTCAAAAAAGTAATTCTAAAATTCCATCTATAGCAATTCTATTAATTGTTATTTGTTGGTTACTTGCTCTAACGAATCAGGCCTACTTTCAAGGGGTCTTTGAAGTCTCTGAAGCGAGAGAAGGTGTCGTAGTAAACGAAATTAAAGAATACGGCACTTGGATTCTACCATTGAGAAACGGTGAGATAGTTCCCTCTAAACCACCACTCTTCCACTGGGCAACTGCGGCTTTATCTGCTGGCTCCAAGAATCTAAATGAACTCTATCTAAGAGGTGTTTCATTACTAACTGCAATTTTTAGTTTATTAGCATTCTATCTTTTTCTAAAATTAGATTTAAAAAGCAAGGTTCCGGATTCTAAGATACCTTTGTTCTCTACTATTATCTATGCAACTACCTACGGTTTTATACAAATGTCGATTGACGGGCGAGTCGACATGACTTTCAATCTTTTTTTCTTAATGTCGGTGCTAGTGTTAAACTATTACTTGCTAAACGATAAGATTCCAAATTTCAAGCATAAAATTTTGTTAAGTATCATTATTGGGCTTGGAATTCTTTCACGAGGGCCACTCTCACCTGTTCTATTTTACCTTGCTCTTGGCTCTGGTCTTCTATTATTCAAGAGAATTAGGGATCTTAAGAAGTGGCTAGTAGATGATTATTTTCTATTAGTTCTTGGCCCAATTTTAATTTCTGCACCTTGGTATCTCGCCAGTAAATTTCTTGGCAAACCAGAACTTATAAGCAGGCAAATTGTCTTTGAAAATATAAGTCGATTTTTTGGAAGTGAAAAAATACCTAGCAAACCGTTTTGGTTTTACCTGGAGCATATTTGGATGCAAAGTTTTCCATGGGGTTTTGTGCTGTTGGTCGTATTTGCCTTGATCCTAAAATCTAAGAAATCATTCTACACCAATGAACATCTGCGCCGATATATACATTTATATGGAGCGCAAGCTTTAGCAATCTTTATATTCTTCTCTATTTCATCTGGGAAAAGAAAAGCGTATCTGCTTTCAATTCTACCCTTTCTCGCACTGTTGACGGGCGTATTATATTATCGCCTCACAGAAATTTATCGCGTTCAAACATTTAAGACTGATAAAATTGAGAAATTTTCACTTTTGTTCGTTGCGCTAACATTAATTGCTATTCTGTTAAGATCCATTCTTTACATTGGCGTGCCAAATTTCCTCGATTTCAGCTTTTTTCAAGGTTTGAACCATCTACCCCTAATTTCCCTTATTGTTCCTCTCTTAGTCACCCTCTGCCTATTTTACGTCATCTCAAGGTCTAAGGAAAACAATTATCGCATTGGAATTATCATCTCGTGTATTGCGCTCCAATCATATATTTCGTTGCCTGCATTCTTTTATTTAACAAAAGGCGAATCTCACTCGTACAAATATTTTGTTAAAGAAGTTCAAAGTATTGTGCAGAGTAATGAGGAATTAAAAGTAATAAAATCGAATGACGATGAGTCCCTCGATTCGTTTCTATTTTACTATGGGAAACGTGTCCCGATGGTCTCACCAAATAATGAAATAGGTCAAGGTACCTATCTAACGAAAAAATCTTGGTTCGATTCCCAACCAGCAGAATTCCAGGATAATGTTGAAGTTATTTATGAAGGGAAACGTTTAGCTGATAAAGACAGAAGAAACCTTCTTATTTTCAGAATTGCCGATAATTTATAGAATCTAGATTGGCATTAGACCTGCCACATCACGAGCGATATAGCGTCTTTTCAATTGATCTGAAAATTAAAAAGAGGGAGTATCCTAAACGAATACTCCCTCTCCCTTAGATTAACAACCAATCAAAAAACATTTGCGATGAAGCAAAGTTTTAGACGGAGATTTGTTTACCTGAAGCCACCGTCGGCAGTCGTTTGGAACGCACCTGCACCACGGCTAGCAGCACGAGACGCTCGTGATACCTGACGCATCGCATCATTGAATGCAAATTCGTCGTTTTCTGGACTGAGGATCCACTTGTTTGCAATGCCCATTGAACGGAATGTTGCATCAGCACCACCACCAATCGAAACTCCACAAACAATATGTTGTTTCATGGTGGTCATACCGCTGATGAGCCGACTTGCATTTGCGAGCGGCGAAACATGTTCTCCTCCCAGCATCACGTCCTCATCTGAAGCTTCCCCGTCAGAAATGAAGACGCTGAAACTCTGAGCTGTGCGACCTGCGGCCTTAAGCTCAGCGACTTTGGTCATCATTGCCCCGAGGCCTTCATTCGCTTTGGAGAACAGAGGAGTTCCTCCATCACACTCATGGTTCGAATCATCGAGATCCACGCAGTCTTCAACCCGGCAATACGACTGAAGCAAGCCACGATTGAGGAAGCTGATCGAAATCAGAACCTCGATAACCTCTTCTGACTCATCGAGAGCGAGGAGAAGTTCCTCCTTAAGCTTTGCCATTGCGCGCCGAACCTGAATTTCGGTTCCTTTCATCGAACCTGAGTCATCAATTTCGACGTAGACTAGAAAGACCCGACTCGCATCAAGGTTTTTCGCATCTATGCCAGTATCCACTCCATCCGCAGATTGAACGGCACGAGAAACTGCATCTTGTGCTTCTGGTGCAACCGAACCAACATCGACAGCATCTTGCGCAATTGTCGAAAAATCTTTAGGGGCAGTACTACTCATTACTTCAAAGTCCTTTTTCGGGAAAACTTTACCGAGAACAATGTATCCTCGGCCATACTACAACAGCCACTCACCTAGTTCACGCGAACTATAAAGTATCAGCAACTGGCTTTTCTAGATCATCATTAACTGACGAAGTTTCATCCTCGTCGATCTCTGGCTCGGCCAGTGTACTTTCAGTGAACCTCTTCAATCCATAGAAAGCATCCTTCACATTCATAACTCCTACAAAATCAGCAACATTCGCAACACCCTCCTTCTCCATGGTAATTTTTTGATCGTTTGCCGTGAATTGGACAAATCGACCTTGGAAAAAACAAGCTAGCTTTGGAACAAACGTATTCTTAACATCTGGAACTTTCTCATCGAAAGCAACCAACTGGATATCTTCGGACATCCATGGGACCTCACCACTTGGGAGATGCCCCATGCAAGTCAATTTTCCGGTTAAATCCAAAACGAGAAGGTAGTCTGTTTCAACTCCTTCCCAAATCGAGCCAACGATAACCCACGCACCTTTTTGTGAAAAAACACATTGGATCTTACTAACGTTACCCATTATCGGGGGCAACGAAATTAAGCGATTAACAGAACGCTTTTTGTAAATATAGATATCCGCTAATTCACCTTCAAGCGTGGTAAATGCGAGCCCATATCGCTTACCTGAAAACAACTTCACATTTCCAGGAAACTTTAAGAGAGAGCGTTTTTCTTGTGTTTTAACATTCAAGGAATGCAAAGTGCCGTGAAATACCCAGAACACAAGATTGTTTTGGATTACTAAATTTGGTTTTCCATCATAGGATGGATCAACGTGCTTAATCACGTTAGCCTGAGCCTTATCCGGTACGATATAAAAAGGTCCATCGAAAGTTTCGATTAACCTATTCTTGGAATCATTAGGATCACCCACATTCTCAAGATCCTTACCAATCACGGTAAAACCCTTCCCTATGTGGAAAAAATTAAACCCGTCGACGTCTCCTTGAAAGACAATTCGGCCATCTTCACGTAAAAAATGCCCCTCGCTACATGATAGCGTGAGTAGTTCTTTACCGTAGACGTCAAACGCATACAATTCGCCGTCGGGAATCTTTAGAACGTCGACATCTATATTCGAACACTTAACAGGAGATGACGAATCAACTTTGAATTTACCCCAACACGTGTTCTCACTAGGAACGAATTGAGGAATTTCCTGATTATCCGTTATCAAACTTTCGATAAGTTCTCGCGAAATCGTTCCGCGAAACCCAATCTCGAAAACCTGAAAGAAAAGATCTTGCAATCCTTGAGGTAGCGTTTTAATGGACTCTGTGAAATTTGGAACGATCACGTTCTTATTGAATACCGAAATCCTTTTTAGCCCTCGTTGTGACGGCAAAATCGGCTTTTCTCCCTTTTCTGGGGTATACGACCCGTCATAGGGATTAAGATTCGTTAATACCTTAAATAGAATCACAGTGTACGAATACCAATCTGCATTCCTGTCATAAGGATGATACAAAACTGGATAGTCGAGTTTGGGATTACAAATCCGAGGATCAAGATATTGTTCGGTGAACGTCCGACAAGGATATTCTCCCAACGAAGCACTTTCAGCATCAACAACATAGCACTTGCCATTGGAAACAAGAATATTCGCTGGCTTAAAATCACCAATCAACATTCCGCATCCATGTAATTCTTGAACGGTATCGTACAAGTCTAAAAACAAGCGACCAATCATCGACGTGGTAACCTTGTTCGTTCGTTTCCAGCGCGGGTGTAGGTACTTTGTCATCGGCACTGAATCAGTGACCAACTTCATAGTATAGCCCGAGACCTTATACTTGCTACCTTCTCGATAGATCAGTCCAGCTGGTGCGATCACGCGACTTCCTAACCACGGCGGAAACTGCGGAAGTTTCCACGGATAAGCTCGCATGCGTTCGATGGCGACAGCTCGATCCCCTTTCATATCCTCTCCATCATAGTAAGGATCTTCAGGTTCCCGAAATACCTTGCACGCATTCCCAAGATCATCAATAACGACCTCAGCTTCACCACCTCCACCAACCTTTTTAAAGAGTGCAAGTTCTTTATCTTTAATGATTCGAGTTTTGTATTTGATATCGACAACTGAAAATACACCGATTGGAGTATCGTCAACCCGCGACGGTGTCGCCTTTGGGATTTGCTTCTTTCGTAAGGAAGCATTTTGTTGAGTTGCTGTCGGCGGATGAGCATTCTGACTTGTCGCAGGCCCGACCTTACCAACGGGTGGAGGCAAATTCGGTGAATTTCGCTTGCCCAAGCTCTTTGGCAATGTCGTCGGACTTGCCGCATGATCGAACTCGTTGTTTTGCCGTTGATTACCCGACAGTCGTCTCTCAATCTGCTTTCGAATCTCAACATAAAAGTCGACATTTGCAGCCACTAAAACATGATCTAGCAGAATCAATACGACAACGACACCTCCGGCAATAGCAAGTATCTTAATTAAAGCTGGAAACAGAACCAGCAATACTGAAATTCCAATTAATCCTGGAATCAGGACCGACAACCAAATGTGCGGATTTTTCATTTACTCTACCTTTTTTCGTGGAACCTTGAAGGTAAGTCGAACTATTGTTTTGATTGAGAATCACGATTGAGGCTTGCGATAAATTTCTTTACCCAAGCGACAATTTTTTCCCACCAGTTTAATTGAAGTTCTTCATCTTCAACATTGACCGGTACGGGAATTGGAACTTTCTCTTCAGCAGGAACATCAGCTGGATTCTCCTGCTGTTTGCTGATACCTAGGTCTGTAGCCTCAGTGGTATCTGTCGGAATCGAGGTTTCAACTTTATTCTGTTCCAAACTCGCTGGCCCAGTATAAAGAGGCGCTGGAGAATCTACGCGGTGGCGATTCCTGTAATCTGTCCAATCACGATTCATGACTCCACGTGCACTTTTCGAAAAAATAACAAAAGTCACATCATCGGCAAACCTACCTCGTAACTGTTTAGGTTCGACAGTCACTTGTTTCGCGGTCGAAACAACCGACAACTCAACACCATCTTCCGCAAGTTCTGTCATCTTTTCTGTGATGTCTTTTTGTACCGGTGACCCCATGGTCAACAGATCTTTTATCGAAAAGTTCGTATTCGGTTTCCGATTTAAAACCGGTCCGACTCCATCAGAGCCAACGAATATCGACTTTAGTTTTGAAGTTGGGATAACTTCCCAAACCTTCATTGAAACATCTTCGAATCCTTTTGGAATGGGGTCGCACAATAAATAGCCAATATACTCAGGATAATTATCGGCCCGGCTATCAATCTTAATAATATTGCCATTAATTGCGTAGAATCCATCCCCACTACCAATCACCGCTGACCAATCAGCAGTAACCACGCCGACGAGCAGTGTGAAATAGTAAGCTTGCTCGACGATTGCAGTGATATTCCCATCACTGCCGGCAAGAGGTAAAATAGACGCCCTCAATCCCTCCAGTAATCTTTGTTGCAATTTTTCAGCAAACTCGCTTGGAGTTGGGAGTGGATCAAGTTGAAGTAGTTCTTCAGAAATATTTAAAACCAGTCGCATTGCAGCACAGGACCCAGTTTTAGATTCAAATGCGGCACTAGAACCATCTGCAACAGCTAGCACAGATCCAAATCTGCAATCACGCATTGCAAATGCATCTTGATTACCAAAACCAATGTATCTTGGATCAACTAGATGATTTCTCCCAATTCTTGAAAAAAAGAATTTTTGAAATAAAGATTCTGGAACGCTGCTTACAGACCGTGTCAGTTTTATCGACATGAAAACCTCCACCCTTACGGGTAAATCTCCGTCTACCTAACTATTCGACTTCAAAGAGCTAACTCTCTACGAGAGAGAAAGTCGCAGTGATTTAATGTAAATAAGTACCATTGTCAAATGCTAGCAACTCACAAAAAGCAAGTAATTAGAGGCAGTTAGTTAAATTTGCGGATCTCGCATAGAAATTATATCTTTTAGGAAGTTTGTGAAAAGGTTCACTGAAAAGGTTTCGTTCTTTAAATTCAGGATAATGGAAGATGGATAGGAAAACTTATTTTTCCGCATATCTCTGGGCTGGTAGCAATTTCATTTTAATTCTCGCTATTACCGTCGTGCAGTGCATATTAATGCAATGGCTCGTACTAGCAATTGCAGAAGACATGTTTTCTTCAAATTCAAAAATACCTTTTAGCAATACTTTTTTGATCTGCAACGTTTGTGTCAGTTCAATAGTGACAATTACTTTTCTGAATTCTGCTAAATACAACATCCAAAATAACTTTTCCAAATATCATCAGGGCTCCTCTAAGCCTGATTGGTTAGGACAAGTTGTTAAAGATACATGTGCTATGAGAGGACATCATGTCCCTGAGATCTATATAATTAAGAAAAAGTCAACCAAGCAGTCGACAATGACCGCTGCTATTGTTGATCTTCTCGGCAAACCTGACTGTCTAATTGTCGGAGAGGATCTTTTTCGCTTAATGAGCAGAGAACAAATTTTAGGTATAATTTCACACGAACTAAGACACTCGAACGCTACCGAGAATTTGTTTCGATTGATAATTATGGCGTTTTATTTTGTCGTAAGCGGAACGGTACTACTACTGTGCTACGCAAAGGTACTTTCCTTTTGGCATCCGGCGGTAATTTGGTTGCTACTAGCAATTTCGTGGCTGCATGCATTTGCAAATTCTAGACACAAAAATAGGCTATCAAAAATCATTTTGATAGCAACTGTCGCACTCCTACTAATACCTTTACTTTGGAATTTTTGGAGCTCAACAGTTTTACTTTTTAAAGTGCTCGGCATTTTGTTCTGTTCGCATCTTCTAAATCAGCTAACTTCAAGAGCCAAGGAATACAAGACTGATATCCTCGCTGCCATTGACATGGGAACAGCAAGGCCTCTAATCAATTCTCTTGACCACATGCACAATACGTTGAAGCGAGAAGCCTTACCCGATCAGTTGGAAAGATATAAATTTTTCAATAATCCAATCGGCGAACTTTTTTCGACTCATCCGCCGATTGCAAAACGAATTTCAGTTATGTCCAAAATTTTTGCGCGCAATCAAAAATTAAAACCCTATCTAACTAACGCACTTCTGAAAAAATAATTTTTTTTATCATCAAACTTTGGTGACAAGCTAACTCTTGTCACCTTATCATTATACAAGGCGCTCGCATTCAATTCGAATTTCGATTCTGAATTTTCAAAAGAATTGACTTGGTTCAAATCCATCTTCGTTTCTTTTACGAAAAACTGCGCTTCGCTTATCAC